>CAZGUR010000039.1:0-17405 GCA_964529295.1 uncultured Rikenellaceae bacterium
GTGTGACGGACTGGGAGCCTGTCTGGGACATTGCCCGGAAGGAGCAATAAGCATAGAAAAAAGGGAGGCTGAGCCCTATGATGAAGTGAAAGTAATGGAATTAATGACTGACAAAGGGAAGAATACCATTATTGCACATATGAAGCATCTGAAAGATCATAATGAGGATGGTTTTCTGGATGAGGCAATCAGGTACCTGAAAAATAACTCAGACGATATGGGTTTTGATGTTTCCGGCGTAATCCGTGAAATAGAAAGTCACGGAGGCAATGGAAGTTCATGTCCGGGTTCACAGTCTGTCAGCTTTCAGGGCATTGCTGCCGGGGATCTTGCTCCTGCAACAGAAAGTGTCCCATCGGCCCTTAGCCACTGGCCCGTACAGATGCACCTTATCAACCCTGCTGCCTCACATTACAGGGGATCGGATATGGTTCTGGCAGCAGACTGTGTGGCTTATGCACTCCCCGGTTTTCACCGGGATTACCTCAGGGGTAAAACACTGGCCATTGCCTGTCCTAAACTGGATCAGGGAACTGAAGTATATATTGATAAGATCAGGATGCTTATTGATGAAGCAAAGATCAACACTCTGCAAATTATGATAATGCAGGTACCATGTTGCGGAGGCCTGCTTCAGATGGTTAAGATTGCTCAATCCGGCACTAAAAGAAAGATACCTTTTAAACAAACCGTGATAAGTGTTCAGGGTGAGATATTAAGTGAAAATTGGATTTAAAAAAAATGACATGACAACAACGACATTTGAAAAATCAAAGAAATACAAAATAAAAGAATCTGTCAGCTATGCAGAAGGATCGGTAGTAAGCAAAATAGTTCAGAAGAATGAAGCGGGTAATATCACTCTCTTTGCCTTTGCAAAAAATCAGAACCTTAGTGAACATACAGCCCCCTTTGACGCCCTGGTTCAGATTATCGAAGGATCGGCCAATATCATTATAGACGGTAAAAGTCATCTGCTCGCCGAGGGAGAAATAATCATTATGCCTGCGGGTATACCCCATGCTATTGAAGCAGAGACGGCTTTTAAGATGCTTCTGACCATGCTTAAGAAATAGGTGCCACAGCAATAACTGTACAGCAGAATACTTTTGTCATGTGCTTTTTATAGTTTATCTTTAAGTTACAAAATGACTAATAGCTATAATTATGCATGACAAGCAGTTACGACTGATAACCATTATGTCATTAATAATGGTGCACTTTCTGATCATCGCTTCCGTTTTCGGTGCTTTTGTTGATATAACCTACGCCAGGGATGTTCCTTCAATGGCGACACAGGGAGTTGAACAGGCTAAGGAAAGACACTGAATAATACATAACTTTAGCTATCACACTAATACAATACATACCATGTTCAGCAGAAAGAAATATAAATACGGAATTGCCCTGGGTGGAGGTGGTGCAAGAGGTTATGCCCATCTTGGGGTATTACAGGCACTGGAAGAAAAAGGCATTAAACCGGATATTATTGCAGGCACAAGTGCCGGTGCCATAGCCGGGGCATATATAGCCGCCGGGAAGTCACCCAAAGATGCTTTTGAACTATTCAAAAAGCATAAACTGATTGATTTTGTGCAGGTAAGGATACCAAAGACGGGACTGATGAACCTTGACAAGCTGAAGAACAGCCTGAGCAAAGATATCAATGTTGATGACCTGAAAGACCTGGAAATTCCCTTTTACGTAACCGTAAGTGATATTATTAACGGCAAGGTGGAATATATCAATGAGGGACCGCTGGTGAAGCTTGTACAGGCATCGGCATCAATACCCGTGCTTTTCAGTCCGGTTGAAATAGACGGTAAAATGTATTCAGACGGTGGCCTTTTTGATAATGTGCCGGTTGAACCCTTACAGGATATTTGTAAGAAAATTATTGCCGTCAATATAAGTCCCATTCAAAAAACAGACAGGGTTAAAAACCTGATACAGATAGCTGCACGAACCTTCCATCTCAGTGTCAGCTCCACAATACACGGGCTGGAAGACAGATGTGATCTTATCATAGAGCCAAAAGAGCTTAGTGAGTTTGATATACTCGATGCATCACGTGCCGATGAGGCATACAAGGCTGGTTATGATCATTGCATGAAAATGGATATCAAACTTTAGGGTGCCGGCTGTAAACTCACAATGAAAAAGCCTGCCTGAAGATGCGATGTGTTAAATAATAATTGTAGATAAGTGAATATACTGTATAAACAAACAGTTATCAAAAAAGAAGCACGAACAAAAAGTCCGTGCCTCTTTTCAATGCAAAAATACGTTTTTCTGATCCGGATAATTTTTATCTATCCGAGATAAGTTCTGAGTAATTTACTCCTTGAAGTATGTCTCAAGCGTCTTATTGCTTTTTCCTTTATCTGTCTCACTCTTTCTCGTGTGAGTCCAAATTTCTCACCTATCTCCTCCAGCGTCATTTCCTGGCAACCGATCCCGAAGAAAAATCTTATTATATCCCTCTCCCTTTCAGTAAGGGTAGTCAGGGCCCTGTCTATCTCCCGGGCTAAAGATTCGCTTATCAGTGATTTGTCGGCTACAGGAGAATCATTATTCGGCAGTACATCAAGAAGACTGTTGTCTTCTCCTTCAACGAAGGGAGCGTCGACCGATACGTGGCGACCTGATACCTTAAGGGTATCAACCACTTTTTCTTTCGGAAGCTCAAGCACATCAGCCAGTTCATCCGGGGATGGTGTACGTTCATTTTCCTGCTCGAATTTGGAGAATGCCTTGTTTATCTTATTAAGTGAACCAACCTGGTTCAAAGGTAACCTGACAATTCTCGATTGTTCGGCAAGGGCCTGAAGGATACTCTGTCGTATCCACCATACAGCATAGGAAATAAACTTAAAGCCTCTTGTTTCATCAAATTTCTCCGCAGCTTTTATCAATCCCAGGTTACCCTCATTAATAAGATCGGGCAGACTAAGGCCCTGGTTCTGGTATTGCTTTGCCACGGATACGACGAAACGAAGATTTGCCTTGGTAAGTTTTTCCAAAGCAGCCCTGTCCCCTTTCTTAATCCGTTGTGCTAATTCAACCTCTTCCTCAACCGTTATCAACTCTTCCTTACCAATTTCCTGAAGGTACTTGTCTAGAGATGCACTTTCCCGATTGGTGATGGATTTGGTAATTTTAAGTTGCCTCATTTATCCTCCTAAAAAATTTCCGCAAAGTTACTTTTTTTATTAATACTAAACAAAATAATAAATCATGACCTTCTGATCAGACGACTAAATTATGAAGATATTACGCATACATAACTAACTTCCGGTCAGTCATTATTATTGCCTGAACTGGTAACTAAAATATGTTCCGTTTGACTGCAGTCCCTTAAGCGACTTCAGCACAGACCCATCATCAGTGGCCTCTTTTATATCTTCAAAACTATTGATGCTCTCTCCATTTACTTCAAAAATTACATAGCCTTCACGTATTCCCAGATCCTCGAACCTTCCATCCTGCACTTTTGTCACTTTCATCCCTGTATTTATCCTGTATTGACTTTTTTCATCCAGTGTAAGGGGTTCAAGCCTGACGCCAAAAATTATTCCGCTGTCATCATTGCTTCTGACTATTTCCAGTCCGCCCGCAAGGTTTCTCAGGACAAGGTCATACTCGCGGGTCCTGTTTTTCCGCAGCACCTCAACAGTTACCCTGTCGCCAGGCCTCTTCCTGCTAACCTGCTCCTGTAGCTCAGCTGCAGTAGCAACATCTTTACCATTGAATGCCACTATAACATCGCCGCTCCTTATTCCTGCATCATCAGCTGCACCTCCGGGAACGACATCAGTAATATATACTCCCGTTATCTCAGAGATATTCTCACTTTCGGCTATTTCAGAGGTCATATCTGCAATATTTACTCCAATTATAGCTCTCTGCACTTCCCCATACTCCTTAAGGTCCTCCACAACCTTTCTGACTATGTTTATGGGTATGGCAAAAGAATTACCGGCATATGCACCACTGGGTGATATTATTGCCGTTGTTATGCCAACAAGCTGACCACTGGTATTGACAAGTGCTCCCCCGCTGTTGCCTACATTCAATGCCGCATCAGTCTGGATAAAAGACTCAATCCTGTACTGATCATTAAGCAGGTTAAGGCTCCGCCCCTTGGCACTGACTATTCCTGCTGTTACAGTTGATGTCAGATTAAAGGGATTACCTATGGCCACAACCCACTGTCCCAGCTTCAGCTGGTCACTGTCTCCATACCTTACATATGGCAACCCTTCGGAATCAACCTTTAATACCGCAATATCAGTACTCGGATCACGACCCACTACCGTAGCATGGAAAGTCCGGTTATCATTCAGTGTAACATCAACTGCATCCGCCCCTTCTATAACATGGTTGTTTGTTATTATGTATCCATCAGAGCTGATTATCACCCCTGATCCATAACCTCTCACTTCCCTGGGAATGCTTCCCTGCTGCTCACCATAGAAAAATTCCATAATAGGATTGCGATTGGAATATTCCTTCATGGTCTTTGTTTTAACATGAACCACAGTATGAACAATATTCTCTGCCACCTCTGAAAAATCGACCAGCCCTTCATGCGGTACAGTAAACACATTCGTAAATTGTGCAGGTATTTGTTCATCATCTCCGCCTGCAACTGAAACAGCCGGTTTGTCAAAGAACCTGGTATAAACAAACAAAGCTGTAAGTGCACTTAAAACAGCTATCGCTGCCACGCCTGCTATCACTTTTCCTTTCATATGCTTTTATTTTTTTTTACATGAAATCCTACAAAAATCTTAGCATCGCACCGGATTATTGATTCCCGGTATTACCGGCAAAATTCAATAATCCTCTCTGCGAAAATCAAAGACTATAAATTATCATGCATATTTATATTATTATCTTTTATCTTATATTATAGAATATACTTTTAAACTCCAAAAACTATACCTTTGCATAGGTTTAGTATATTTATAACCTTTAATCAGCATGTTTTGTTACCTAAATGTCAGCTTTTTTTTCTTATCATGACAATTTTACATCAAGGTTTAACAAGTATTTAACTAAATGCAAATTATTTTTAACAAATACCATGGTACCGGCAATGATTTTATTCTTATTGATAACCGCAAAAACATAATAAAGCCGGAGAACGTAAACATGATAAAACATCTGTGCAACAGACACATAGGGGTAGGTGCAGATGGTCTGATACTGGTTTATGAACATAAGGAGCATGATTTTGAGATGAAATATTTTAATTCAGACGGAAGGGAAGGCAGTATGTGCGGAAACGGGGGAAGGTGTGCAGCCGCCTTCGCCATAAGAACAGGTATATCAAAGGGAAAGGACTCCTTTATGGCCTCTGACGGAATTCATAAGACAAAAATATCAGGAAACATAATTTCCATAAGCCTTTCTGACACACAGCCTCCTTCAATCATAGATGGCAATCACTTTATCGATACAGGCTCACCTCACTATATCATATATGTCACTGAGGCCAAAAATGTTGATGTCCATGACAGAGGCCGGTCTGTCAGGTATTCAGAAAAGTTTGCACCGGGCGGGACAAATGTGAATTTTGTTGAACGAAGAGAGGACGGCATTCTGGTACGCACCTATGAAAGAGGTGTCGAAAATGAGACCTTATCGTGTGGCACCGGTGTTACCGCTGCAGCCATATCAAGCAAGTGGGGCAATGAAGACGGATTGTATAAAGTCAAAGCCCTGACTGCCGGTGGAGGACTAACGGTAAGTTTCAATATGAATAAGAAAATCATTAATGATATATATCTTAGCGGACCGGCTGAATTTGTATTCGCCGGTGTAATGGATATCCAGCTGACCAGCTGAATTTGTATTCACCTGTATACAGTATATCTGATTAATAACTAACATAAAACCAAAAAAATCATATTATGAAGAAAACAGTGAAAATATTCTGCCTGCTGATACTGGCAGTATTTCTTTCAGCACCACAATCGGTATCCCAACCGGGCATGACCGATATCTATGAAAAGATAGAACAGGTAAGCAACAGTTTTGACTACCTGGGTCATCGCCTGGATGTGCTGGAAAAAAAGATTGATGACATTTACTGGTATAACAAGCTTGGTGATATTGCACATATTGACAAGGTTTATATGACAGGACCTCCCCTGCGCAATGAGCCTAATCCAACGGCGCAGGGTGCTGGGAATCCGGTTAAGTTCTGGTCCTATGTGTTTATCCCCAGGTCTGCTAAGAACGGTAATAAATACCCCCTTCTTGTTTTTCCGCACGGTGGTGTACATTCTGATTTCAACACTTATTACACTCATATAATGAGAGAGTTGCTATCGCAGGGATATATTATTGTCGCTGCAGAATACAGGGGATCTACCGGTTACGGAGCTGCGCACTACAGGAAGATTGATTACGGCGGGCTGGAGATTGAAGATGTTGATGCAAGCAGGCAGTATATGATTGACAATTATGATATTGTTGACAAGAACAGGATAGGCATTTTGGGATGGAGTCATGGCGGCCTCATCACCCTGCATAATATCTTTGATCACCCGGATAATTATCATGTGGCCTTTGCCGGTGTGCCGGTAAGTGATCTTATAGCAAGGATGGGGTATAAGACACAGGGGTACCGCGACCTGTACTCGGCTGATTATCATATTGGTAAAACAGCCTATGCTGATGTCGAGGAATATCGCAGGAGATCACCGGCATGGCAGGCTCATAAATATGAGAATAAGCCGCCCCTTCTGATACATACCAACACCAATGATGCAGATGTGAATGTACTGGAAGTTGAACACCTTATAAAAACACTGAAGGCAGAAGGAAAGAAAAACTTTGAATACGAGATATTCAAAGATATACCGGGAGGTCATTCATTCGACAGAATGGATCATATGACTGCCAAGAATATAAGAATGAAAATTTACAAACACCTTAACTCGGTGCTTAAGCCGGAGAGTCCTTTCAACTCGATAAAAGACCTTAAGAAAGCCGGTTACGGGTACGAATAGGAAGTATGAAACGTATAATCACAGTATCTTTGCTTATCCTGTTACACATTGCCGCTGCGGCCCAGGCAGAAAAGCATATACTTGATTTTGTCGGTGACAGCGCCTTCAGTCATGCCGGCATATCTGTCTGCCTGAGAAATGCCGGCAGTGGTGATATTATTGCTGCACATAATGAAGAAATGGCCCTTGGCAGTGCCTCTGTGATGAAACTGGTAACAACTGCTGCTGCGCTTGAAACACTGGGACCTGATTTCAGATTTGTCACAAAGATCGCCTGTGCAGGGAGCATGGATATAGCTGATTCAACCCTGCATGGGCACATCATTATCAGGGGGGGTGCTGACCCGACACTGCTTTCGGAATATTTCCCGGATCACCAGGCAGATATAATAGACAGGTGGGCTGAGGCAGTATGCAGGGCCGGCATCAAAAAGGTTAGCGGTTCCGTAATAAGTGATGCCAGTATCTTTGACTATCATCCAGCCCCCGGCGGATGGAACTGGTCCGACCTGGGTAACTATTACGGTGCCGGGACTCATGGAATTTGCATATTTGACAATATGTACCGCATTCATTTCAGAACAGCCGGTAAAAACAGCACACCCGATATAACCGACATTGAGCCGGATATACCCGGACTGATACTTGAGAACAGGCTTATCGCTTCCGGGGAGCGGGATAACGGATATGTATATCTTGAGCCTTATGGTAACCATGCTGTTATAAGAGGTGAGATACCACCGGACAGGGATGATTTCATCTTAAAGGCCTCTATCCCCGACCCTCCCCTTCTTACAGCTATCCTCTTACAGGAAGCACTGGAAAACAGGGGAATAGTATTTGAAAATCAGGCAGCCAGTATAAGGCTATCACCGTCATCAACTGATGATTACCGAAACTTTCCTGAAACGGTGATAATGACTTCATATTCACCTCCCCTGTCTGAAATAATAAGCATTACAAATACGGAAAGTGTAAACCTGTTTGCAGAGCAGATACTGAAATATATGGGATATGTTTTTACAGGTGGTGAGACTGCCACTGTTGAATCCGGACTGGAAGCCACAGGTGAATTCCTTGAACAATGTCCGGATAACACAGGGGGCATATATATGACAGACGGCAGCGGAATGTCGAGGTCCAATGCCCTGAGTGCATCCTTTATCACTTCCCTGCTCCATTATATGAAAAGCAGCAGCAGGTATCCTGAACACTACTTCAATTCACTGGCTGAGGCCGGCCAGACAGGCACCCTGCAGTATTATTTTAAGGATCTGGTTTTCAGGGGGAGACTAAAGGCAAAAAGCGGTACTTCTACGCGTATACGCAATTATGCAGGCTTGCTGACCACCCCGGAAGGCACTCAGGTAATTTTTGCTGTGCTTATCAATAATTTTGACTGCAGCAGCAGTGAGGTAACAAAGCGTGTAGAGGTATTATTAAAAAATATAATCAACTCCCCGGAAAGCAATTAAATATCTTTATTTCCCTGTTTGATGACACAGGCATTTTTGTTGACACAGGCAGCGCTATGACTGTTACAGCAATGCCCCTTTTGTATGCAATCAGGCATCTATTTTAGCATATTTGGCATGCTTCTCGATAAAATCCCTTCTCGGGGGCACCTCATCTCCCATCAGCATACTGAATATGCGGTCTGCCTCTGCCGCACTGTCAATAGTTATCTGCCTCAGCGTCCTGTATTCAGGATTCATGGTAGTATCCCACAGCTGTTCTGCGTTCATCTCACCCAGACCCTTATACCTCTGCAGGCTGACATTTGAATCCTTGCCCTGACCGTATTCTTCTACAAATTCGTCAAGCTCTTCCTCTGACCAGCAATAGCGGAACTTCTTCCCTTTCTTAACAAGGTACAAGGGAGGAGTGGCGATATACAGGTATCCTTTCTTTATCAGCTCCTGCATATACCTGAAAAAGAAAGTCATAATAAGAGTGGCAATATGAGACCCGTCGACATCGGCATCTGTCATTATCACTATCTTATGATAGCGTAATTTTTCTATATTCAGCTCTTTACTGTCATCTTCAGTTCCGATATTGACCCCCAGTGCTGTGAAGATATTCTTTATTTCTTCATTATCGAATATCTTATGCTGCATTGCCTTTTCCACATTAAGGATCTTTCCCCTCAGCGGCATTATTGCCTGGAAGCGCCTGTCGCGACCGGCTTTGGCCGTACCCCCTGCCGAATCGCCCTCCACAAGGAATATTTCCGTCTTAGACGGATCGCGGTCAGCACAGTCGGCCAGCTTACCCGGCAGGCCGGAACCTGACAATACATTTTTCCGCTGCACCAGCTCACGTGCTTTACGGGCAGCATGGCGGGCTGTGGCAGCCAGGATAATCTTCTGCACTATTGTTTTTGCATCTTTCGGATTTTCCTCAAGGTAATTAGCTAGCATAGAGCTCACTGCCTGGTCAACCGCCCCCATCACTTCTGAGTTCCCAAGTTTTGTTTTTGTCTGTCCTTCAAACTGGGGCTCGGCCACCTTAATAGACACAATAGCCGTTAAACCTTCCCTGAAGTCATCACCATTAATATCAAACTTGAGCTTTGATGTCAGTCCGGATTCTTCAGCATATTTTTTCAGTGTCCTTGTCAGTCCCCTCCTGAATCCAGCCAGGTGCGTTCCCCCTTCAATAGTATTGATATTATTTACATAAGAATGCACATTTTCGGAGAATGAGGTATTATACTGAAGAGCTATATCAACAGGGGTATCATTTTTTTCAGTACTGATAAAAATAGGCCTGTCAATAAGTCGTTCCCGCGTGCTGTCAAGGTATTCAACAAATTCAGCCAGTCCTCTTTCGGAATAAAACTCATCATGCCTGTAAGTATCTCCATTACCGTTCTCCTGTTTCTCGCGTTTATCCAGTATTGTCAGCCTTATGCCGCTGTTAAGGAAGGCCAGCTCTCTAAGCCTTGCAGCCAGTATCTCATACCGGAATTCTGTTTCTGTAAATATACTGCTGTCAGGCTTGAAGGTAATTATTGTACCGGACTTCTCTGTTGTCCCTTGCTCCTGTATTTCAGTTACGGGCTTACCTCTCCGGTATTCCTGGTAATAGATCTTACCATCCCTGTGGACTTCTGCCCTGAGGGTATCAGAAAGAGCATTCACACAGGAAACACCAACACCATGGAGTCCGCCCGACACCTTATATGACTCCTTATCAAATTTGCCCCCGGCATGCAATACTGTCATAACAACTTCAAGGGCTGATTTCTTCTCTTTCTCATGGTAATCAATGGGTATACCCCTGCCGTCGTCGATAATGGTAACTGACTGATCATCATTAATGATAACATTGATTTCATTGCAATAACCAACAAGGGCTTCATCAATAGAATTGTCAATAACCTCATATACAAGGTGGTGCAGGCCCTTGACGCTTACATCACCTATATACATCGCCGGTCTCTTCCTCACTGCTTCAAGTCCTTCCAGCACCTGTATACTTCCGGCTGAATAATCTTCCCTTGCCTTTTGCGTATTTCCGTGTTCGCTCATCTTCTTATCTCAATTATTTTTATTATATATAAATGCTGCTTAATAAATCAAACCATTAAGCAATTTATTACCGAAATAAATTATTAATGCTTGTCCCTTCGATACTGAATTGAAAATTGTTTTCATCAAAAAATACAGCCCTGCGGGCAACTATGATTTAACATTGTTTAAGTTCCTGATTAAACATAAGTTAAGTCACATTGCAAAGATAGTTAAAATAATGCATTTCACCTCTTTAAAACCCTAAAAAAAGCCATCATTTTTTAACAAATAATTAACAGATATTCGTCTGTATAACAATAACTTACATAAAGCAGCCTAATTTCAGAGACTATATGTAAAACCGGCCATAAAAATAAAGCTCTGCGTGGGATAAAAATTCCACTCATAATACCTGTTTAAAGCGATATTATTAAGCTTTGTCCAGAAGGAAAGTATTTTTGTATACCTGTATTCCAGTCCTATATTCAGACTGGCATAGAGAGGCAGCTCATTTACCTCATAATCAGTTGAGGATGAATATGTCATAGGCCCAAAACGGGCATATCTTTCAGAAACGGCGTATATATTGGCCTCAGCTATTATTTTATCTCTGAGACTGTATTCAAGGTTAATCCTGCCATCCCATGTAGGTTTATGCCAGGGTTCTTCAATTGATTCCATTTTATAATCATAATAAGCTGCCTCTGCTGACAGTGATATACTCTTATTAATCTTTGTTGAGAACCATCCATTCAGCTTAAGCAGCTCACCGTTATCGTAGAGTGGGCTGAAACCACGCCCATGGAACATATCATTTTCATAAAACACCATATCTTCAAACAGTGAATATGAAACCCTTAGCCTGTAGGATGTGTTTTCACTGGCAAATCCTGTCAGTCCTCCCTTAACCCTTAGCTGCGTATCAGTGGGCAATATTGTATAAAGATTATCAGAAGGTTCAACAAGGCCGTTTGTATTATGCTTAATGACGAATGGGTTTATATATATAATCTCACTGGCGTTATTATCTGTATACTCTCCATCGAGACCCACATCCATATTCAGAATTGTTGGTATAACACTGAACTGGAATTTAAGGTCGGGGTGCAGGTAATACCTTGTAGTATATTCCCGGGGAAGAGATGGTTGGTCATAATACCTTGCATGGGCGGTAAGATTCAGTCCCAGTTTAAAATTCCAAATATCCGTTCTTTTACTTATGTAGGGCTTAACACTCACAAGGTGCCTGAACCTGTCTTCTATATTTGTGATGGTAGTCATCTGGTAATCAAGGTCAAGGCCGGCATAGAATATATCAACATCATAGCCGAATTCTGCATTCATACCTGCCATATGCTGATAATACAGTCTGGTCTGGTACAGAAGATCATAATAAAGACTGACATCATAGCGCAATCTGGATGAATCCAGCCTGGTAGAATAAAAAGCCATATTGGCGTGTGGATTATAGTAGTCTATCTTAAGGCTGTCCTTCCCGGGTTCTCCTGGCACAAGAAAAACAGGATCAGCACCATAGGCATATCTTCTTAGTTGGTTGAAATCAATATTTGCAGACATAGCTGCCCTCCTGAAGAACCTGGCGCCATATATTCTGGCCTCATTATTCATATATCCGCCGTATACTTTTTTATCATCTTCCGTTTTTATCTTTCCATAACTGGATTCGTGATTCAGATAGAGTCCGGCCATCCCGTTTCGCGACCTGCCGCTCGACACACTCAGTTCCCCCACCGGGGAAAGGTAATTACCAAAACCAAGGTTAAGAAAACCTTTATAAAGCTCCGGGAGGGGATCGGGCTGCAGTCTCGCAGCCTCTATTGTTTTTATATCATAGCCCGGCATATAAGGTTTTGGATTAATATTATACCTGAAATCAGGCATCGTAAGGCTGGTATCCTTTAATTCCGGGAAAAAATTAATTTTACCTGCCTTTTTAAGTGAGGGTTTAAAGGGATTATACATTCGCACTTCACGACGTATATCTTCTCTTCCTGATTGTGCATCAGCAAGAGCAGGAAAGATTAAAAGCAATAATACTATATTTTTTATAGTCTTTATATTCATGACTGAGAAATTGAATTTAGTTGTTCATAAAACCGGGGGATGAGTTATTGTTAATACTGCTGTTAAGTGTGTCCGGAGCCATATCATCTTCTCTGTTTATCTCCGCCAGTTTAGCGTTAACCTCGTCAAGAATTCCGTCATCCTCAACCTGGTAATAATCTTTCAGGCTGCGTAATGTTTCCCTGGCCTGGAATTCATCACCATTTTTAATGCTTATATCAGACAAGAGTATAAACATCCTTGCCATCCAGTACTGGTGTGGGGTATTCTGATCAATAAACTCATATATGATGTTCTCTGCCTCATCAGGCTTTCCATTCATAAACAGTATCTGTGCCACCCTGTATTTTGATTCAGCACCCTCGCTGCTTGTCACTTCCACGGCCACCCTCCTGAAAGCGGCAAGGGCCTGATCATAATTACCCAGGGCAAAATTTGATTTGGCATTCATAAAGTTAGCCTCCCGGGCCAGCTCTTCAGTCAGCATATCAGAATTCAGCAGTTTCTCAGATGCTTCTATGGTCTTACGGGCATCACCCATATTATATGCTGAACGCACCTGTCCAAGCCTGGCCCTTAGCACATTATCAGATATTTCAGCCACTTTCTCAAGTTCGCTGAAATAATAAAAAGCACTATCATAAACCTCCTTCAAATAAAATATACCCGATAAGGACCGGTAAGTTTGTTCAAGGAACGGGTTATTTGGACTGGCAGCTACCTCAGAATAATACTTAAGTGCTTCCTCCTGCTTTCCTTCCTGGCTGAGACACTCGGCAAGATAGAAGCTTGCATTCAGCCTGAAACTACCCTCTTCAAATTCATCCAGATAATTTCTGAACACCCCGGTGGCCCTTTCACAATTACCGTCAATATAAAGATTCTCGCCCGATATATACAGCAGGCTGTCTCTTTCCGACAAATTCATATCGCCATAACCTTCAAGGTTTTTTACATAGGCAAAATATGATTCAACATCGTTCATATCAACATAGGTATTCTTTAAGCCTGTCAGTGCATTCCGTGCTTCAGGTGTTGCATGAAATTTTTCAATTACACCTTGGAACATGTCAATGGCCTTTTCATTATCACCACTGTTATAGTATAATAAACCAAGCTGCACCATGGCCCTGGGCACGAACACTGAGTTGGGGTGTGAATTTATGACAGATCTGAAATCCTTTTCTCCGTCATCCCCATTCTCAAGCCCTACATATGCCCTGCCCCTTTCAAACAGGGCATTGGGCGCCAGAGCTGAATTGGGATAATCCTCAAGCATGGCAGTCAGCACCTCTGCTTTAGCCTCCTGGTCATGCATCAGTCCAAGTGCAAACCCTTTCTGGAATAAAGCATAATCTGTTCCTGCAGCTGAATTTGCTATCACTTTATCATAATAACTTATTGCCTGCTGATACTCTGTATTAATATAATAGCAATCGGCTATACGGTTATAAACATCTGTGATCAACCTGTCAGATGTACTTTCCCAGGCCGATTCAAAGTTCCTGAACCACCTCAGGGCTTCAGGGTAATCAGCTGAGTTATAATATATATATCCCATATTATATGACACCTTACGGTATTCATCAAGGGCCGAGGATCCTGGTATTCCCATATAATTACGATACTCCTCAAGGGCTCTGTCAGGCTCATTAAAGCGGTATAGTGCTTCCCCTTTCCAGTAATGTGCCCTGGCCCTTATTGAGCGGTCATACTGTCCGTACTGCAATGATTTGTCAAACATACCAATGGCAGCATTAAGATCCAGGTTCTTATACAGTTCCAGTCCCCTGAAGAAAGCCACCTTCTGATATGCCCTTTCAAGCCTTTCATCTTTATGGGATATCCTGTCGAGTGATTGTATGGCAGCCCTGTAATTACTTACCTGCATATAGGCGGACACCAGGTATTCATAAGCTTCTTCAATATTCTTTGATGCGGGGAACTGCTCAATATATTCCTGGAAGGCCCTTATCACCTCTCCAAATGGAGAGTAGCTCGTTTCATAACTCAGCTTCGCAAAGTTAAACAGAGCACTCTCTTTAATCTCCCTGTTAAAATCCATCTTTGCTGCTGAGGAAAAAGCGGACTGCGCCATTTTTTTCTGGTCTTTCTTAAGGAAACAATCACCAAGCAGGTAATATGCATTTTGTCCCAGCTCATCACGCCTGCGCGTTATCTCCCGGAAAAGCTCTATTGCCTTATCATACTCCTCCGTCATATAATAGCAATAGGCCAGCTGATAACTCCCTTCCCTGCCTGTTCTTGAAGCCTTCTCTATATGCTTTTCAAGGTTAACGGCTGCAGACTGATAATCCTCCTTTTTAAAATAAGCATCTCCTATCAGCCTGTATAATTCTGATTTGCGGTCTTCCCCTGCGGCATCAATCAACTGAGGAGCAATATCCAGTATCCCGTCATAATCTTCAAGGATATACATTATCTGAACAATATAAAAAGGTACTACCGAACCAAAAGATTCATCATCCCTCAGTCTCATAAACCCGTCAAAAGCTGTTCGGTACATTTTTTTATCATAGGCTATATGGGAGAAATAGTAGATTGCGGGTGGACTGTATTCAGTATCAATATCCATAAGCTTAGAAAAATAGAGCATGGCCTTGTCCGTTTCTCCACCCATAAAATGTGAATAGGCAAACTTAAAGAAATAAGCAGGCAGCAATTCATCCTTCAATTCAAGTCTGTCAACCCTGCCGTAATAATTTATTGCCTGCCTGTAACTTTTTCTCTGGTAATAATGATCAGCCAACTCAAGGTATGCCTTGTTAATCAGCGGATTATCCGGATGATGGCTGATGAATCCATTGATCCTGTATTCCGCGTCACTGTTAAACAATCTTAATGCAGACACGGCAGCATAATATTCAGCCTCAGCTACCTCACCCTCTCTTCCGTCTGCACTTAAAACAAACTGATCAAACAGCCTCAAAGCCGAGGCATATTTTTCTTTCCCATACAATTCACGGGCCTTCTGGTAATCGGATAAATCCCTTATTAACCCGTCTGGCTTCTGTGCCCATGTAGCCGTGCATGTTAATAACAGGGCTGATACGATGATCATTCTGCTGGTCTGTGCGCTAAAATTCAAGTATTTATTCATAGTATGAACTTATCCTGTCTTAAACAGCAATTGATTCTCCTCGCAGCTTGCTGCGAGGAATCATCGATTGATTGTTTATTTTATTTGTGCTCGCTAACCCCGAAGCAGAACTTCGGGGAGAGCGCTCGCATAATTCAAATATGTAATAGTGAACAGTTTATATTTAACGCCCTGTTCCTGTTGCGTTTTGCTAATTTACAATTATAAAACGCTTGTCCCGGGCCTTTAGTATTGATTTTATCAACATTACTGTGTTAATTGTTAATGAGTGTGACACAAAGCTGTTTACTAGTGTAAAAAAGTACAGTCAGCTCTTGTTGTCTTTTAGCTTTTATCTTCCTATTTTTGTTTACCGGCTTTTGCCTTTTGTCTTTTCCAAATAATATGAATGCTGATGCAGGACAATAATATGCCCCTTGATACAATAATCTCACTTAAAGGCTGTAATATTTATCAACAGGACCACCTGGTGCTAAGTGATGTTAACCTTGAAGTGAAAAAAGGAGAGTTTGTATATCTTATAGGTAAAGTGGGCAGCGGGAAGACAAGCCTGATAAAGATAATAAATGCACAATTACCTCTTGAAGAAGGTGAAGGGATGGTTGCAGGATTTGACCTGGGACGCCTGCGAAAAAAAGACATCCCTGTTCTGAGAAGAAAGCTGGGAATTGTTTTCCAGGACTTCCAGCTGCTTACCGACAGATCTGTTTACGCAAACCTGGAGTTTGTACTGCGGGCCACAGGGTGGAAAAACAAAAATGAGACAGACGCTCGCATAGGTCAGGTACTTGAAAAAGTTGGCCTTGGCACGAAAGGTTATAAAATGCCCCACCAGCTATCCGGCGGTGAGCAACAGAGGGTGGTGATAGCAAGGGCATTACTTAATGATCCTGATATTATACTTGCTGATGAGCCAACAGGCAACCTTGATCCGGAAACATCCGAAGATATTATAAAAATATTGCAGGATATCAGTAAGAACGGAAGGGCCGTTGTCTTTGCCACCCACAACTACACATTGCTCAAGAAATTTATTGCCCGTACTGTGAAGTGCGAAGACGGAAGGATAAGGGAAACAAATAACGATGAAGAGCTGGAGTTCATCTGAAAGGCTCTTTAAATTTTTCCCGGCTTCACTTTCCTGACCGGCCATGGCAGCCTGTTGAGATAAATCCTGTAATAATTCTCCATAACACTTCCGTAGGATTTATTATAAGTAGCTATAGAAGGTATGGAAGAGCCTGCAAAATCCAGCACATAAGCTTTACCCGAATATTTATAAATAATATGATCTGTTACAAGATACCCGGCCTTACTGTCCCTGCTGTACTGACTGGTAGCCGTCAGAAGCAGTGTAAGCCGGTCAGCATAATCGATGACAAAAACTGCATAAGCCGGCCGGCCCCCGTGGTATATACCGAATATTCTTCCTGTGTCCCTTTCTATACAGTATTCCATCAGCCTTTCAAGCTTATTACAATCCTTAGTGCTGATGCCGGAAATCCTCCTGCCAACTCCTGTGCGGAACAGATCCATTACAGATCCCGGGTCTATGTCTTCTGATATACGGCGTCTTTCTTCCCTTCCGATCCTGATATTCCTTCGGCAGGATGAAGAATAATCTTCCCATAGCTCCTTATACTGCCTGTTTAAGGGAAT
>CAZGUR010000040.1:0-17398 GCA_964529295.1 uncultured Rikenellaceae bacterium
CAGTGAAAATGCAATATCAGTTGCGGCCGGTATACCCCATCCACGAACTGTTTCAGCGTCACGGTTAAAGATAAGATAGATAGTGACCGGTATAAGCATACCACCGAGAGCTGCAAAGACGGGGAATGATGCTTTCTTAACGGTGTTAAGATGACCTATTAACATCTCTCTCTTTATCTCCAGGCCTATCATAAAAAAGAAAATAACCATCAGGCCGTCATTAATCCAGTGCAGGACTGATTCCTCCAGCGTAAAATGAGATGATGCTATCCCTATCTCATAATGAAAAATTGTGTCATAAATATGACCAAGTGGTGAGTTAGCCCATATAAGTGCAAGAACAGTTGCTCCCAGCAGTAAAAAACCACCGTATGTTTCGGCCTTGATAAGTTTTCTTTTTGGCCTTGGTGAACCTATGCTTTGCTTTGCCATAATAATAGTTTATTAGAAAAGTGCGGCAATTATAATTAATAAAAACAATAAAAACAATAACCGTTAATTATTTATGGTTTATTTTGGGAAGCCATTCAGACAGTTCCTCTATCAGTGGCCTCAGTTCTGCTGAATCAGCAATATTATAAAACTCATCAGGATCATTATGATGGTCATACAACTCTTCATCACCGTTATTATACCTGATATACCGCCACCTTTCGGTCCTGACAGAATGGTTGTCCTTATGAAATGTTGTTACTGCCGGCTCTTCCCTTCTTGCGGATGGATCTCTCAGGAGCGGACCGAGATCTGTCCCTTCCAGCTGTTCAAAGGTCTCGCCCCCTGTCAGCTTAACCAGCGTGGGGTAAATATCCAGGAGGCTCACAGCTTCAACAGATGATGAGCCCTCTTCAGTTATGCCGGGGACTATAACCATCATGGGCACCCTTGTTGATTCTTCCCACAGGGTAAACTTTTCCCATTGTTCTTTCTCACCTATATGCATTCCATGATCTGACCACAGCACTATTATTGTATTATCCGCACGTCCGCTTTCATCCAGTCCTTTTATCAGCCTTCCAAGCATGGCATCGGAGAAAGATATGCATGCCTCATAACCTTGCACAGCCCTCTTCCACTGATTATTCTCGAGCATCCAGTTTTGCCACTGCCGGCGGACCCAGTTAAGGGATACCGGTGACACATCATCAAGGTCATTCTCCATTATCTCCGGCAGCGCACGTTCTTCCATGGGATACATATCAAAATATTTCTGTGGGGCAAACCAAGGGATATGAGGCCTGAAGATTCCCACAGCCAGGAAGAGGGGCTTATCATGGGTCTTTTTCAGTTCAGACACAGCCCAGTCCACCACCTTGTAGTCAGCCATTTCTTCATCACTGCCCAGCGGACCCCAGTCAAAAAAGTAGGATGGCCTGTTTTCTGTCCCCGCCCCTGCTATATTATCCCATGTCACTGTTCCCTGCTCGTTGACCTCATATGATTCCGGCCACAGGGCATCAGGCATTGATCGTGATTTCGACGGGTAATACTCATCCCATATTGAGGGGTCATTCTGGTCAACACCATATGCAGTCCTTATCCATGATAATGAATGAAATATTTTTCCTCCGCCTTTTACTGTATAACCCTGGCTTCGGAAAAACTCAGGTATAGTAACTGCATCTTTCAGCACCGGTGATTCACGCCACTGGTGGTTATTGGAATACACCCCCGAAGTGCTCGGGCGTACACCTGTCATAACGCTTGTACGCGAAGGACAGCAGGCCGGTGCTGTGCAATGCGCATTTTCAAAAATCATACCCCTGGCTGCAAGGGCATCCAGGTTTGGAGTATGCATATTATCCCTCCCACCCAGGGGTGTTATCCAGTCGTTCATATCATCCACCGCTATAAATAACACATCAGGCAACTGCTCCTTTTCTGAGCATGAGAGCAGGGTAAGGTAAAGGATAAAGATCAGTAATTGTGTAGGTTTCATAATTTAAGTATTTTGGTTTGGTTAAAGGATTAGCCTGTTAAAACCATGATCCTTATTTAATATTTATTTATCCATTTTTTTAAGGGGTATCCTGAAAATATTAACACTGTATGGCTCAACCACTGCCTTTTTAACGTCAGCCACTGTTTCAGGACCGGCAATTATAACTCTCTCCTCTTTTCCAGGTTCGTTATAAGCCATATCATCAGGTCCGGTAATGCTCCATTTCTCTGACTCTCCGTCAACAAATGAGTTCTTTACACTTATTTTCAACTCCTGCCTGTCCCATGTAGGATTAACTGCCGATACAACCAGGGTATCCAGTGAAGCATTTAGTGCTGCTGCAATATCCAGGGGCCTTGTGTCTCCGCTCAGGCTGACCGGTATGGACCCAAACTTTGCCCTGTACAATTTTAGTACCTGCCCGGTTGATGCCATAACCGAATGCGTGGTATTTGTTTTGATACATCCTATCACGTTTACTGTCTGCGCATAGTTTGCCATATATATCATATCTGACTGCCGTGCAAACTCATTCATTCCGGCAGCTATACCGAGGGCATCCCTGAGAAAATATCTTGTTCCCAGCTCACCATATATATGTGGACCATACCAGTAATTATACTCGTCAAGGCATATCCGTATATCTTTTTCTGCCAGTCCGGGTATCTCCTCCCTGTACCTGCGGTGAGCGTCGGCTATATTTTTTATGGCTTCCGGTATCTGCATTACATGCGTCATCAGTCCGCCCCCGTGCCAGTCCTGACGATAAAAATGCTCACTAATATAATCCATATTATCCTGACTCTCAGATAAAATCATTTCATCCCATGGACCCACGTTACCCACGGCAACAAGTATGAGATCAGGGTCCACCGATCTCATCTGCTCAGCAAACTGGTTATGTTTATCAACAAATTCTTCGGTGGACATATGTCCCAGCTGCCATCCTCCATACATCTCGTTACCTATTGACCACCATTTTACGTTCCATGGTTTTTCATCACCATTTCCAGCCCTCAGCTTACCCATGGCAGTGTTAATGTCCCCATTACAGTATTCGACCTGCTGGCGTGCCTGCTCTACTTCACCCAGTCCGGCATTCACTGCTATATAAGGCTCAGTATCCATCAGGCGGCAGAAATCAATAAATTCATGCATACCCACATCATTATGCTCAATGCCGGTCCAGGCCGGATTCTTCCGGGGAGGTCTTTTATCGCGCGGACCAATACCGTCTTTCCAGTCATAGCCACTCACAAAATTACCCCCGGGCCACCTGTAGACTGGTGAATCAAGCTCTTTAAGCAGGTCCATCACATCTTTTCTGAACCCTTTTATATTATCTGCCGGCATAAGGCTTATTGTTCCGATGGTCAGTTCTCCCCTGCCTTCAGCGCTTATCTCCAGCGAGGCATTATGGCTAAACACCCCGGATGTAAATTCGAGAGGATATTCGTTGTAACCCGACTTTAACCCGCTTATACTGACATCTTCACTGTACTCACCTGCTGTAAGTCTAACAGTTACATTCTTTATGCCCGGGGCGGCTTTTATTATTATCCGTCCCGTATACTTCATTCCTTCTTTCAGTCCCAGCTCATCCTGTACAAGCGACACATCCTCACTGTCATCAATAAGCATTACAGGATCAAACTCACCTACAAAAGGATTTACACGGGATGTCTCAAGCAGCCTGTTATCACCCTTTAGCTGCCATGCCGACTGTTGTTCACCGGGCTCATAGAAAAATTTCCGGTCTCTTATCATCTCAGCCCATATACCGCCATATATACATTTACCCAGGTGTTCAATAAACTGACCGTAAACGTATTCGGATATGGGTTCAGCTTTCTCTTCTATATCTATCGACACCGATGCCCGGTATTTTTCTTCCGAAAGCAGTTCAAAGTTCATATGGTCGAACCACACTCTTCCTGTGGCCCTGCCGTCCAGACTCATAACACAGGACACTGTAGCCGCATCATCAGCACCTGTTTCAAAGACATATGCTATAAGGGTCCAGTCGTTAGTGCCGGTAAAATTCTCTGCTTCGATACCCATATCGTCAACTCTTATTGATGCTCCTTTCTCATTTTCTGGTATAAGGTTTTCAGTTTTTATCCAGCCGGTAAACCTGTATTCAGACCATGGCTTCAGGTTCACCCTGTTTGACCATCGTCCGCGTGCGGGGGTATCACTGTGTATTGTCAGGCTTTTATTTCCCTCTTTTGCTATAAAATCATAGAAGTGCATTGAGCCACTTCTGTTATCATCCGGAGTCCAGTACAATACCTCAGATGACACAAGCTCCTCAGCCGATCCGTTACGCAGCTCTCCCCATTCAGAGCCCGTAAGAGGCTGGTTGTCTTTATCTGTTGAGCAGGCAAGGGCTACGATGCTTATAATCAGTAGTGACAATAATTTTTTCATCTTATTTGCTTTTTGCATTATTATTTCGGTTTAGGCAGTACCTGTGTGCGCCAGGCCCATTTTTCCCATTCATCAGCCATCTCCCTCACCCTGTCCGGATGCTCAGCAGAAAGGTCATTAGTTTCAGTACGGTCGAGTTCCATATCATACAGTTCCCACTCTCTTCCGGACAGTGCCACCAGCTTCCATTTTCCTTTTCTTATATAACGGTGTCCCTCGTGTTCAAAATAATATGTATCGCGGTCCAGCGGATCATTATTAAATGCTGCCTCCTTCAGGCTTACACCTTCCAGCGGGATAATGGCATTACCGTTAAACAGTTCAGGGTACTCAACTCCAGTCACATCAACGATTGTTGCCATAATATCAATTATACCGGACACCTGTGTTCTCAAAACACCATTGCCGGCGAACTTACCGGGCCAGTGCATGATAAAAGGTGAGGCCACACCTCCTTCATGCCCGTAATGCTTATACCATCTGAAGGGTGTGTTACTGAGGTTGGCCCATTCTGTTTCATAGCTGGTATATGTACTATCCGGACCGGGCATTACAGATGGCTCGTTGGCAAACTGCAGTTCAACGCCGTCAAAAGTATATTCGGGTGCATACCTTCTCACCCACTGCGTTTCGGGTCCCCATCCTTCAGCACATCCACCGTTATCAGCAAGAAAAAAGATAAGTGTATTATCCAGCTGATTATTCTCTTTCAGTGTCTTTATTATCCGCCCTATTCCCCTGTCCATAATATCCACCTGGGCTGCATAGACAGCCATTCTTCTTGCCTGCCATTTCTTTTCATCAACTGTTTCCCATGCTGGGACTCTCAGGTCACGTTCAGACAGCACAAGATGCTCATCTATGATACCCATCTCCTTAAGCTTCTCAAAGCGTTTCTGCCTGAGCACATCCCAGCCCTGTTCATACATTTCCTGGTATTTTACTATATCTTCCTCCGGTGCATGCAATGGCCAGTGCGGGGCAGTATATGACACATACATAAAAAAAGGTTTATCGGCACTGCTACTAATATGTGAATTCACAAATGCACATGCCGTATCTGATATGGCATCGGTATAATAAAATCCCTTTCCGGCTTTAACGGGCTCATTCATCATTGTGAGGGTAGCTGGATCATAGAAGCTTCCTGCCCCTGTTATTGTACCGAAAAACTTATCGAAACCTCTCTGAAGGGGCCAGTTGCTCTTATCCTCCGGCAGCACAGAGCGTGAAACATGCCATTTTCCTGACATATAGTTTGAATAACCCGAAGAGCCCAGCACTTCAGCTATGGTTACACAGTTACGGTTAATTTCACCGTAGTAGCCGCCGTCACGGACAACTCCGTCAACCATATGTCCCAGTCCTGTCTGATGAGGATAGAGTCCCGTCAGCAGTGCCGCTCTTGTAGGGCAGCAACGCGCGTTATTATAAAACTGCGTGAACCGTATGCCGTCGGAGGCGAGACGGTCAAGGTTAGGAGTACTTATCTCACCGCCATAGGATCCTATATCAGAGAAGCCCATATCGTCTGCCATTATCAGGATGATATTGGGTTGTTCCTGACGGGTTGTACAGGAAGCAAGAATAATTAATAAAAGAAAAGTCAGATATTTTCTTATACTTTTCATATCAGTCAGAGGTTTTAAAATAAATCATATACCTGGTATTGAACATCTTATAAAAAGGAATAAATTCTATACTGTCTCCATCGGCTGTCCCGGCCTTAAAGCTCATACTGCCGTTAATATTAAAGGCTTTCACTGTTTCTTTATTTCCAGGTACATACACCTGCGGTATATATTCCTGTGGTTCGTCCATATAGGGACCATACCTGCCATATACCTTATCCTCAGTAAGGGCAGTGTCTGTCAGCCTGGCTGCCATCACTACCGGACCGTATAGCAGAGAGGAATATTCATGTGTTGCCGGCAATGTGTTTACATGCAGGGCCATCGGCAGTTTCAGTTCGATCTTATCACCATTTTTCCATATGCGATCTATCACAAGATATGAGCCTGGTACAGTCCTGGCATCTGTTTTTGCACCATTTACAGACACCTGGTAGTCATGCCCGGCCCATGCAGGTATCCTCAGACAGAGAGAAAAGTCAGCTGCTGATCCGGTCCGGACAGTTAAGGATATATTTTCGTCTTCCGGGAAAGATGTTTCCTGGGTCAGCAAAAAGTCATGCTCATCAATTCGCAGTTCAGATGCTATATAAAGGTTAACATACAGCCTGTTATTCCCGAAAGCATAGATATCATCCCCTATCCCGGCGAAATTCTCCATACCGCTGCCAGTGCAGCACCAGAATGAATTCTCTGGTGTTCCGAATGTCTTATAGTACCCCGACTGCATGGGCACATAATACATGGTCATATTCGTCAGTGTATCCTGTGTCGGCAATATACCATTCCACAGTGCTCTCTCGTAATAATCCATATAATGTGGCTGTGGATCATCTTTAAACAGCTGCCTGGTCAGCTTAAGCATATTATAGGTACAGCATGTTTCATGACTGGAAGGTCCCAGTTCTTCATGCATATGGTATGGATCGGTATTCCAGTGTTCACCGTTGCTTGTACCGCCTGTAACATAACTTCTAGCTTCAGTCACCTGGTTCCAGAACCACCGGGATATCCTGTATGATTCATTATCGCCGGTCAGTTCATATTTACGCATCAGTCCCACCACATTAGGAATATAAGAGTTTACATGCAATCCTTTAAGGCTGTCGTAATATGACAGTACCGGTCTGAAATAGCTTTCCTGGTAAAACCTGTTTCCCAGCTCAAGGTACCTGTCATCGCCGGTCACTGAGTACAGGTTAAACAATACCTCATTCATGCCACCCTGCTCGGTATGATCAAGTATATCCTGCATACGTTCATAGCTTATATTGCGGGTACGGTCATCAAGCCAGTCTGCCTTTTTTGTCAGCACTGCCAGTGCCTGTTCGTTCCCCAGGTAATGGTAACAATCGTACAGTCCGGCCATAATCTTATGAAGTGTATAATATGGGGCCCACACATCTTCAGTCTTTTCGACCCTGTCTATAAATTCTTCAGGAAAGGCAGACAGATAGCCTGATCCTGTTGTCTGCTGGCATTCGTCCAGCGCATTGATAATATACTCTGCCTTGTTTTTTAGTACCGTATCTTCTGCCGACAGGTACATCATGGCACAGGCAGAGAGGTAATGACCTATGCTATGTCCTCTCAGCTCTCTTTCTTCCCATCCGCCATAATGCGTTTTAAGGGTGTCGAGGCCTGCACTCAGTCTGAAAAAATGAAGAAGCCTGTCGGGGTCCAGGCTGCGCAGGTACTCATCAGTTCCAAGCATGGCGTCCTTAAAAGGTCCGTCCAGCAGAGTTACTTCCGAAAGCCCGGCAAAGCCTGTTGGCCCGGTAAAAATCTTTTCTTTCTCACCGCCGCAGGCGTTCATTAAAAGTATAAAGCCAATAAGTAACAGGCTATTCTTAATTCTCTTCTTCATAAATAGTATTATCTTTTATTCTGAAACTAATTCCATGTTCTCTTTCATCTTCAGGGAGACTGCTTACTTCGCCATCTTTCCACACCGTCCTTACATCGGCCGTATATTCCTTTTCAGGATCCAGTCCCTCCAGTATAAAGTATGTAGCAGGCGAATAGCCTATCAGCTCATTATTGAGATAGACCTGGTATCCTGCATTAAGGTAATACTGCGCACGCCAGCTGAGCTTAACGGCATCCTCACCCACGGCTTCGACAGACAGTCTGCCCGGATCCCTGGTCTCATACTTATATGAATAGGCGGGTTCAAAAGACACCTCCCACTCTATATCGGTTGTTTTTGAGGGATATATGGTCACTGTAGACCATCCCTGGTGGTTTGTTATGCTTGTCCTCACCATACCCCCTTTTCTTACTTTAACCTCGCTTATTTTATAATATTCACCCCTGGGACAGGCAAAATGGAGCTGGTATGGATCATCTTTTATTATATTGCTCACTCCGGAGTATTTCTTCGTCTCGTCATCATACTCTATCTCTTCCAGGTCTACCCAGCCCTGTGTTATATGCCTGTTTGTCGACACCAGCTGTATTTTTCCATTATCAGGCATAAGCGTTATCACCCGGCAGCTGGTGGGCGGCACTTCAAAGGCCATTCCTTTTTCCCAGGCACCAAGGTATTCATTATTCCAGAAGTCAAAGACATGGTAAGGACCGTTATGATCCAGACCGATACCTGAAAAATCCAGCACATGCTGCTTCAGCTCTTTCTCACCGAAGTTAAAAAGGCCAACAACATCATATTGCCTGTCGAGATGGTTTATTTTAAGATCCCATACTGTTTTTTGTTTATTGGTGGGAAAGAGATCGATAGGGCGTATATCAACAGCCGGATATACCTTTTTCAGAATCTCCACCCTTTCATCTGAAAGATCGGTCAGCCTGTCACTGGTTAAAAGAGCCTGACCTGTAAGTCCCTGCAGCGTTGCCCATACCTGCGCCTGCGGTATTGTTAAAGGTTGTCTGAGCATCATTACATCAGGGTCGGTATACCATGCAATATTATGCTGGTAGTAATGCCTCATCGTGGGCATCAGTGAGGTAAAAAAGCCGCTCCATCCCAGTACCACATCACCGCCTGTCCGTGATCCATCCATTATACCCATGCCTTCGGTTGGTATACCCCAGCATCCGAGCAGGTACCGTTCAGGGCCTATTGCTTCGCGCATTGTTTCAAGGGTCCTGCGGTATAATTCTTCATTATCTTCACCCGGATTCTCCATAAATTCATTGACCCTGTCGTACTCACGCACAACGATAGGCTGACCATCTATCTTATAATAGTCATATCCCCAATCAACCATCATATCAAAAAGGTCATAAAGATATTCATGGGCGGTTTCTGATGTAGGGTCCACCAGGTATTTCCCTTCCCATGTGCTGGATGCCGAGCTGCTGTCAGGCTTAAAAATAAAGACACCGGGATTTTCATTCACCACTGAGTCGCTGGACTGCCCGTGCGGTGCAATCCATATCCCCGGTACCAGTCCGCGCCCCTTTATATATTCAGCCAGCTTATCCATTCCCGAGGGGAAGGCTTTGTCAGTACCTGTCCAGTCGCGCGAACCATGACCACCATCTTCCCTTTCTTTTTGCCACCCGTCATCTATCTGCAGGACGGTAGCGCCATAATCAATAAGGTTCTCCGCTATCCAGTCAGCATTAAGCTTCACCTCTTCTTCATTAATATGCTGGTAATAATAATACCATGTACACATCCCTGAGGGCGGCAAGGGGAAGATATCCTTTTTTACCGGGCTGTAATAATCCAGTCCCAGGCTATCCCTGTACCAGTGTGGAATGATTGTGCCGTCATCCAGAGTTACCTGGTCCTCCACAGGGTCAAAGACACCGTCTGCCATGCTTGTTTCAACATTACCCAGTCCCATCAGGAACAACTCTTCATTATTCTCATCCGATATCCTTGCCGGTACCTCATACGGCCATTCTTTATAAGTGTATTCGGGGCCGGTAGCAATTTCATTATCACTGCAGGCTCCTGCTATAATAACAAGCATCAGTAAAAATATTGTAATGTTTACAGGTATAGTTTTATGCTTCATCCCAGGTTTTTTAGTATGGTTAATTATTTCTTTTCCAGTGTAGTTAATTATTTCTTTTCCAGGGTAAGAAGGTGTGTGTCTGATGAAATCTTCATATCTGCATATTTTCTGCTGCCCGACTCCCTTATTCGCAGCTTTTTGCCATCAAGCTTCAGTTCCCAATCCGGGGCTAAGCTAAGGTATATACGTGTAATATGCTTATCACCGCTCCTGTTCTCAACAAGGGCCTTTATTGTTTTCTCTTTACTGTCATATATTACCTTTTCATCCTTTTTAAATCCATCTCTTTCCATCTCCATACCCACACGTTCATCGTCAGTCATTACCCAGAACCGGCACCTGAGACCGTCTTTTGGTGTAACATGATATTTCATCCCTTTTTCTTCCAGCTTACCTCCGTATGCCAGCCATCCGAACAGGGGGTCTTCAGCGAGCACTGTAGCTGCCATCCTCACTGCTGAGCCATGTCCCAGATCCTGTTCACCGTCATAGAACCAGGCACCTCTTTCAACATCCTTTCGTATCCATGCCCGTCCCTTCTTTGAAGCCATAAAAGCCCATCCTGTAGCCCCGTCATTCTCTTTTCCAGGGGCCCAGTAGCCATAATTGCTTTCTTCTGTTCCGGTGTTCATCAGAGACCAGGCGCTGAGGTAGGAAGCATAGCCAAGCTGCAGCCAGTCCCACGGCTCATCAGCGAACCTCAGTCCGTAGTCCAGTATGGACCATCCGCCCATGCGTGCCATATAGGACAGGCAGTGGCGGTCGGAGCTGGTAGTAAAATCTGATCCCAGCAGGAAATATTTTGTCTCCAGCCAGCCCCTTACGGCAAGTCCGGCATAATGCTGCTGATCCATAAAGTCACGTGCATCTTCTTTACTTACCTCGGGATGTGACCACCATTTCTCCAGTTTGACATCATACCACAGGTTTGTGTCGGGCTCCATATCCCTTGTAGCGCCGTAGCGTGCAAAAGCGTAGGAAGACTCAAAAGCGGTACGGTCTATTGCATATTCTGAACGATAGGGATAGTCATCATCATAAATAAAATATTTTACTTTCTTTTCATACTCATTTCTTAACCAATCAGCCTCTTCGTCTCTGCCATGCTCTTCGAGGGCAGAAATAAGGTCTTCGATCACAAGCTCATTATAACATCCCCATTTATAGGTATCATACCATGGCAGTATTTCATAGGGATAAATAAAATAGGCCCTGGCTGTTTGCCATGCCCTTTCGAGGTATCCTTCCGCATCGAGATATTCAACTTTATCCGGATACATCTCTGCGATCTGGTACATATGATAATACAGCATTACTATATGAGGATAATCGTATGAACGCCATATATTCATCTTGTCCAGGTTCCTGTCTTTTACACCTGCTCTCTTCACAGGATCCCTGTTAACCATCCAGTTAGGTGTTCCATAGATACCATATGGATAGGGAGTCTCCTCATCGGTCCTTTGCAAGCCGCCCCATACAAAATTTTCCAGGTAGTATTCAACTGATTTTATTTCATCATTATCAGGATAGAACACATTTTTTGCTGCTACATATGGTGCCTTGCACAGGGCCGGGTCATCACTTGCCAGCACATATCCCCACCAGTAGTCATAACCGTCTGTATTTTCCGGTCCCCTGAGCACCCCGTTTTTCATATCATATATAGAATAGAGTCCGTCCCACCACTTATCCGGCACCTTATATTGCTGGCTATTAACTATAAAGGATGCTCTCTTCTTAAAAAGCGTTTCCATGTCTTCGGTGGAAAAAAATTCGAGGTGATTGGTCAGCCCGTCACCGTAATCAACATAGAGCATATTCTCACCCAGTCTGTCAAATCTCACCTTATAGATATAATGGTTATCAGCCGTTTTTTCAATAAATTCAATCTCAGTTTGTCCCGGATACTCGGCCCTTATGCCCGTGATATCATTTTTTGAACGTATCGCCACTCTGGCTTCCAGGTCGCGCGGCAGGCTCATACCCGGTACAATCCTGATATCCAGCAGACCGTTATCATATAATATCTGCCTTAGTTCATCATAACTGTTTGCCCACTGCATCCGGAAGGAATATTCTACCTGCGAGCCTTCTTCCCCTGCAGGGGCAAGGTCATGATACGTATGTTCATAGCGCCAGTTTCCTTCCTGGAGTTTACCGGCATGGCCCGAATGTATATAAACCCTGTATTCACCATCGGCATCAAAATATTCAAGTCGCGTTCCCGGACGGGCCATAATAATGAAATACGGCGCTTTACCTGATGGCCTGGTAAAATATATAAAGGACCCATCTCCTGCAATATAGTGATGCTTGGTAAAGCCTGTTTCGAATGTTTGTTCAGGATTACCTCCGCGGGGCAGGTTCCATGGCATGGGAATGGCAAAATCGCCGATCTTAACCGGAAATTCCATCTCTGTCTTAAGCTTCATCTTCCATGTTATGCCCCCGTCTTCAGCTACAAATTCCTGTTCCAGGCTCATGGGCATACCCTTTATATAATGCAGGTATTTAACTTTCTCATCTTCGGTATTCATTATGGTGTTGCCCATATAATGTGTAAGCCAGTCGCCCCGGGCAATCCTGTAATTTATTACCGGTCGGCCGAATCTGCCGGATACCGGACTGGCCTCATAAGGATCATCGCTGCTGGTAACAGAGCTTATGCCCGTTTGAGAAAAAACAGCATTCATATTACCATCTGACAGCTTAACTGTTCCCTGGGCACCTGCATTAATTTGCAGCAGCAGGAATGCAATCAATAATACAAAGTATCGGCACATAGAAATGAGGTATTTGTTAATTCAGTGATTCTATAGTATTTAGAGTTACCTTTTTTACCAGGAGGGAATCCCCGGTCAGATTAACAAGCAGGAAGTTTCCGGTTCTTTCCCCCGACTGGGGTGATCCTGCGCTCCAGACATCTATCCCCTTCCAGTAATAATGTTCAACTGCATGATCATGACCATGAAAAATGCCCTGAACATTATAATCCTTGATTTCCTGGTAGAACCTTTCCTGCTCTTCCTCTGTCCACCAGAGCAGACTGAAGTCGTCCCAGCCGTAGTGAAATAACAGCACAACAGGCTGATCTTTGCTTTTCACATTATCCCCCAGGTCTTTCTTCAGGAACTTAAGACTCATCTCCGGATCCCTGAAGCTTTCTTTAAAATAATGACACCATTCACAATCCGGATCCCATTCCAGTCCGGGGTAGATACCCAGGGCAACAAAATGGTATTTCCCTACATCCCAGCTGTAATGAAGACCATTCTCAGAGACAGCAGTAAGGTCATCACGCAAGCGGTTCCTTTCCCGTATACCTTCTCTTACAATACCATCAATATTACCATCGTGGTTACCGGGCAATTCATATACGGGGTATTTGAGACCGGATTCACCATTCAAGCCAAAAGCTGATACAAAGTTGTTCCACTGTGGCTCAGTTCCATCCTGTGTAATATCTCCCAGCACAAGAACCGAGTTAATCCCTGCACCTGCTTCAGTGTTATCTAAATTATTAACCCTCTGTATTACTGAATCGATAACAACCTTCCTTACATTCGTTGAATCATAGTGTAAGTCGCTCATGATTATTACTGACTCAGTATTGACCCTGTTTTCGCATGAGAGCAAAAAAATCACAGATACTATTAATAATTGTGTAAGGATTTTAATTTTTTGCATCATAAACCTCCAGTTCTATTAAATCAATATGACCGTTAAATTTTGAATTTCTTTCATAAGCACCTACAGGTCTTGCCCATGCCGGACCGGAATGGCCGGCACTCAAAATTCCTGTCAGGTATTCCTTCCTTCCGGGCTGGACAGGTTTGGGCCACGGTGTTTCATAAAGCCCTTCCTTATTACCGTTTAGGACGAGCCTGAGCATACCGTCCATATCAAGTGTAAGCTCAATATTATTAAGTCCCGGCTCCAGCTTGGCCAGGGTTATTATACTGTCAGTATTCCATTTCCTGAAGCCCATTTTCAGGGTGCTGTTATCGATAAATAAAGCAAACCCGTGCGGTCCTTCATAATTAGTAAGCAAGGGTCCGGAGGTCTTACTGCCTGTCTTAATCTCTGCCCTTATACGGAATGATTTTCCTCCAAGGTAGGGGCAGCCGGTGCCACTGAGGCTTGTGCCATTTTCAAGACTTACCTTAGCGGGCAGCGGTCGCGGCTCAGGGGCATTTTTAAAGTCTTCTTCCAGAGTTGAATCGACACGGTACAGATATTCCCTGAATTGCTCTATAAGATCCTTATATTCCTCCCGGCCGGCAATATTATTGAATTCACCGGGATCTGCCTGTCTGTCATAAAGGTCATCTTCCCTGAACTGCCGGTACATCCCGTATTTGTAATCTTTGGTTACCAGTGCCGTATTGCCTATTATTTCAATTACAGCAGTATCGGGAGCTCTTTCCCTGCCTGTAAGCACATCGTAATAGCTCCGGCCTTCCAGTCCCTCCGGCAGCTTGCCACCTGCCAGCTCCACCAGTGTAGGGAACAGATCCACATGCGAAGTGAATCCGTCAATTTCACCAGGTTTTAAAGCCTCAGGCCACCATATAACAAAGGGCACCCTGGATGAGCGCTCATAGTGGGTGCCTTTGTGGATCAGGTCATGGTCGCCCAGATGGGTTCCATGGTCCGATGTAAATATTATAACGGTATTATCCAGCTTCCCTTTTTCTTCCAGCTTGCTGAATATTCTCTCTACCTGCTGGTCAATCAGGGTGAGGCCGCCGTAATGACCCGCCCTTATCCTGTGAATGTATTCTTCCCTTTTACCGGGATTTTTGTCAATAAGGTCCACAACCTTGCGGGTATAATTATAGCGTGTTATGGTATGGGCGTAGGGTTTATTGTCAAGATTCCCCTCCCTGTACCTGGCCGGCGGCAGGTCTTTTTCAAGGTAGTAATTCATCAGCTCAGAAGGCGGATCCCACGGGTTATGCGGACCATTAAACGATACCCAGAGGAACAGGGGATCATCATCCAGGGTATCACTGTCAATAAACCTCACTGTCTGATCACCTACATAGTAATCAATATCCAGTGTATCGGCCATGGGCCATTCATATACTCCGAAAAGATCAGTGCTGTCCTGGTATTTAAGATAATCAAAACGTGTTTTTCCGGCTTTTTTCAGGTAGTGGTAATAATCATCCTGCTTCAAGGTATCCCCTGCCCAGTTACCCTGACAATCGGCTATTATACGTTTGTCAAAGCCCGCCATCCTGTCCCAGGGCTTAAAATGCATTTTTCCTATTCCAACGGTCGTATAGCCGGCCTTATCAAGCTCCTCCATCAAAACCGGAGAACCTTCAGGAAGCCATTCACCTCCATTATCCCACATCTTATGCGTATGTGGATATGTTCCGGAGACCAGTGTATATCTCGAGGGCATACAAACAGGTGCTGTGCAGTAGTGGTTATTAAAAACCAGCCCTTCTTTGTAAAGTTTATCCACAGCCGGCATTTTAAGCACAGGTGTCAGCTCAGGCACATCCTCCCAGGCCTGGTAATCGGTTGTTATAAGTATAATATTTGGTTTTTCAGGCAGTTGTCGACTGCAGGAGGATGAAATAATAAAAAGTACAGCTAAAAACAGAGTAAAAACAACCCTGTTAAGAAAGATTGATAAGGAAGAATTATTAAATGTCATATTTACACTATTTATCTTATTGCTAAATTAGAATAATTATTTGACTTGTGAAAAATTATTTACTTTATCTAATACCTGCATAAAATCTCTTGATTAAACCCGGAAGAATAAAAAATCGAAATCATTTACAGAGGAGAAGTTAAAATCATATAGCAACGAGCCCAATATTCTACCTGTAAACCACAGATACTGAATACAGAAAGGATTTGAAAAGGCGCGAAGCATATTTTGAAGCTCCGGACAATACCATATATTCCGAGCGGCATACAATTGTTATCACAACCGGCAAAAACAGGCTAAGGTATCCCGGGCCTGTCTGTTTTCTTATTAGACCAAAATGTTTTTCCAATGCACAGGGTTTTATTGAACTGGCAGATGACCAGGGTATCTGGACATTAACAGGTGAGCCACTGGAGGCAAAGCCCGGCGGATAGATAATTGTCAGTTGTCAAAAAAAATCCATAACTTGCATACAGCAATACAATAAAAAGTGAACATACACACCAAAACCGGACATATATACAGACTCAATTATAGAATAATTCAACATCATTTGGTGTATATACACATTCGCTGCAAGCAAAAGCGAAAACATCAAATTTTATAAAACAATGAGAAGTATAAAATTCATACTATTATTGGTCAGCACTTTATTATTCTCAAAAATGCTGTTCAGTCAGACTGATAACAGGCTCTTTTTTGGAGAAAAAAACCTGATTCACTCCGAAATACTTGAAGATGACAGAGAATACTGGGTTCATTTACCTGTGGATTATGAAGTGAGTCAGGATAAATATCCGGTTCTGTATATTACGGATGGGGATGAACATTTTTTTTTGGCTTCTGGCCTCACTGAATTTTTGGGTTCCCAATTCATTATACCTGAATTCATTGTTGTTTCCATATTTCATAAAGACCGCAACCACGATCTGACTCCAACACATTGTTTAAAAGACATTAACGGATTCAAAAGCGATGCAGCGAAAGTAAGCGGTGGCGGTGAGAAGCTTTTGCAGTTTATTGAAAACGAACTCATAGTACAGATTGAGGAAAAGTACAGGGCATCTTCTTTCCGGGTATTGGCTGGTCATTCATTAGGTGGATTGTTTTGCACATACGCATACCTAACCCGCAGCGAGCTGTTTAAAGGTTTTATTTCCATGGATCCTGCCCTTAGCTGGGATAATTATGTATGTGAACAAATTTTGAAGTCCTTACCCGCTAATGCACAAAATTTTAAAAACAAACTATATATTTCTTCGGCCCACAATGCGCCTGAAGGGAAAAGCGACAAAAGCCCGTTTAGAATGTCCCAACTATCATTTACGAAAGTGTTAAAAAACAAAAATGTAAGTAATACCAGATTTGAAATATTCGAAAAAGAAACACATATGACGGTTCCTTATCAAAGCTTGTATGCCGGATTAATGTTTATTTTTCCTGACTATTATATTTTTAAGGATCCCATGTTTTCTCCGGAAATTCCGTTTATCGAGGAGTTTTATAAAAATGTTTCGGATTTGTACGGAATAAAAGTAACACCACCTGAATATTTAATTGAGATGATAGGAAAGTACTATCTTTTTGAGAATACTGATTATGCCAAAGCAATTGAATTGTTTAAATTAAACACAATGAATTATCCTGATTCATACAAAGCCTTTGATTTTTTGGCAAAAGCCTATAAGGCATCAGGGGATATAGATAATGCAATTTTGTATTTTAAAAAATCCCT
>CAZGUR010000041.1:0-16780 GCA_964529295.1 uncultured Rikenellaceae bacterium
CAGGGTTATATTGATTCTGACCTTAAGCCTTTTTTTACTTACTGTCTTTGCTTTCTCCCGGATTGACATCTCGGTGCCGGGCTTTACCTGGAGGAACCTGTTCAGGTTTCCCGACGTGTGGTCCTCCTTTGCATGGGTGGCCAGCTGGTTTAACCTCCTGCTGGCAATACTGGTTATAACCATAGCGGGCAATGAGTTCAGCGGACGCACGCTGCGTCAGCAGGTGATAAGCGGACTGAGCAGGGAAGAGTGGCTGGCTGGTAAGGGTATATTAATACTTGGACTTGCTTTGTTTGGAGTGGTGATGGTGCTGCTGGCAAGCTTTATTTTTGGTTTCATACTTACCGGTAACCTGAGTGCCGGAATGGTTTTTGAAAATGCCGGCATACTGGTGGTATATATGTTACAGGCCATAGGCTATATGGTGCTGGCTATGCTTTTTGTATCGGTGCTCAGGTCCAATGCCCTGGCCATAGTATTATACCTGCTCTATTTTATAATTATTGAGCCTGTGATAAGGGGTCTTTGTCCCGTGGAGATAAGACCCTGGTTCCCGGTTAAGATAATAAGCCATCTAACCCCTCTGCCTGAGTTTCTTAAGGTGACTTCGGGTGATGCCATGTCTGACAATGCAATGAGCTTTGAGGATATGGGTTTAATGGCCAGACAGCTTGAGGGTCCGGTCACCATTATCATGGCCCTTTTCTATATCTCCCTTTTTGGTTTCCTCACTTACCTGGTCGTAAAGAAAAGAGACCTTTAATAATTCCTCCCAGTCCGGCTGCCAGTATATAAAAGGGATATAGCAACTGGACGGGTGCAAAAAGGTACAGCAGTTGCCTCTTACCTCTGCCCGAGGTCATGGCCGCGAGGATAAGGATGTCTGGAATGGATTTTATTATATACATAAGGCCGGCCGTCAACCATAATCCCGGAATAACAATTGCAGCCATTACACTGAGGCTGATAAGCATGCCTGTAAGAAAGACAAGTAGCGCTATGGCTGCAAGGGCAGGATCGGTATAGGATATACTCTTGGATGACCATCTTATCCTCTGTCTTAAAAACTCCCCTGCTGTGCCTGGTCCCAGCGTATAAACCATGCTCCCGGGCCGGTCAATCCAGGCTATCTTCTTTCCCTGCCTTTTATAGCTCTCCATAAGGAAAATATCATCACCCGTATTGATATGGTCTTTCACCATCCTGCTATAGGTCCAGGCACCCGGATTACTGAAGCAGAGGTTGGCACCGTTGCATAATACCGGCCTTCCCCTTCTTGCAAACACTTCAGTGACGGCCTGCAGGCTGAGGAACTCGAGCTGCACAAGGCTGTTAAGCAGGCTGCCGGTGCTTATTATCTCAACCGGACCAATTATCATATCCGGATTTTCTGCCAGTATAAAAGAGTATATATTTTTCAGCCAGTCAGCATGAACCCGGCAATCGCCGTCGGTGCTTACTATATAATTGCCCCGCGACTGTTCCAATCCCAGGGCCAGGGCTTTTTTCTTACCCAGCCCCTCTGTCCGGATAAGCCTGTAAGCAGGGTCTGCCGGTGCGGGCGATAATAATATAGCTTGGCTGTCATCTTCGGATCCGTCATCAATGATTATTATCTCAAACAGCGAGGTATCAAGACTCTGTGCTGCCAGCCCGGACAGCAGCTCCCTGATATTGCCTGCTTCATTCCTTACCGGAATGAGAACCGATAGGAACAGGTTTTTATTTATGGCTTTTTCTCCGCCGGACGGCACCCTTCGCCTGTCACGATGCATCCTTATCCACACTGTCAGGAAGAAAGCAAGATATGGCAGTAAGGTTAATATCAGCCAGGTCATCAATCGCTTATTTAAGCCATTCGTACATCCTGTAATGATCACTTGTCATCCCCATAGCCTCGTATGTCTTCTGTGCATTAACATTTTCCTGCTCAACATAGAGTCGCAGTCCGGCTACATTATTCTGCAGGGCCGTTTCCTTCACGTGCAGGTACATCTGCTTGAAGATACCTTTCCGCCTGTGTTCAGGCTTTATGTATACCGACTGCAGCCACCAGACAAAACTGTTTCTCCAGTCGCTCCACTCATAGGTAATAAGCAGTGAGCCTATCACCCCGCCTTTGTATTCAGCAACATAATAACTGCCTTTGTGGGGGTCGGCAAAGACGGCATGCACACCCTGGTTTATTGTATCATGGTCAAGGTTCATATCTTCCGTTTCCATGGCCATGTTTTTCTGAAAAACGATGATCTCTTCAGCATCGATAATACGTGCTTCCCTGATAAACAGATTCTTCATTTATTTTAGTTTTATGTTTCCCTGTATTCATCCCAGCTGTATATCCCTATCTCTGCAGGCTCTATCCTGCAGAAAGCAAGTATAAAGGCACTTGCCAGCCTGGCATTGGTCAGCAGGGGTATATTATAATCCACTGCATTCCTCCTTATTGAATAATCATTATTGAGCTCATCCTGCGAGAGGTTTTTTGGGATGTTAACCACCAGGTCCACCGTCCCGTCTTTTATCAGCTCAAGTGTGTTGGGTGATTTATCCTCATCGGGCCAGTATGCCACTTCGGCTTCCAGGCCGGCATTCTCCAGGAAGGACTGTGTGCCCCTGGTAGCGTAAAGCTTATATCCTTTCTCCCTCAGTGCCCTGGCACTGTTTATCATCTCCACCTTGGAGCGGGCGGGACCGGTGGACAGGAGTATGGCTTTTTGCGGCACGGTGTATCCAACTGACAGCATGGCTTTCAGTATAGCCTCATAAAACCCGTCGCCTATGCATCCCACCTCACCTGTTGAGGACATATCCACTCCCAGCACCGGGTCGGCCTTGGCCAGCCTGGAGAAGGAGAACTGCGGTGCTTTGACACCCACATAGTCGAGGTCAAAAAGCGATTTATGGGGCCTGCTTACAGGTATATCAAGCATGATCCTGGTAGCCAGCTCAATAAGGTTTGTCTTGAGCACTTTCGAGACAAAAGGCATGCTGCGGCTGGCCCTGAGGTTACATTCAATGACTTTTATATCGTTATCCCTGGCCAGAAACTGTATATTGAAGGGTCCGCTTATATTCAGCTCACCGGCTATAAGCCTGCTTATGCGCTTTATGCGCCTTACCGTTTCAAAATAAATCTTCTGGGGCGGGAACACTATGGTTGCATCTCCCGAGTGCACCCCTGCAAACTCAACATGCTCACTGATGGCGTATGCCATTATCTCTCCTTCGCGGGCCACCGCATCTATCTCTATCTCTTTGGCGTTCTCGATAAATTCAGAAACAACCACCGGGTATTGCTTTGACACCTTTGCCGCCAGCTCCAGGAAGTGCATCAGTTCTTCATTATTGGAAACCACGTTCATGGCTGCTCCAGAGAGCACGTATGAGGGCCTTATCAGCAGTGGGAAGCCCAGGCGGTCAACAAATTTCTTTATATCCTTCACACTGGTCAGCTCACTCCATTCGGGCTGGTCCACCATCAGCTCATCGAGCATGCTTGAGAACTTATGCCTGTTCTCAGCCCTGTCTATGGAAGCGGCGGATGTGCCCAGTATATTGACATCCTGCTTATGAAGCCTCATGGCCAGGTTATTGGGTATCTGTCCACCCACGGACACTATCACACCCCTGGGTGTCTCAAGGTCAATAATGTCCATTACCCTTTCAAATGACAGCTCATCGAAATAGAGCCTGTCACAGGTGTCATAATCGGTGCTCACCGTTTCCGGGTTATAGTTTATCATTACCGAGCGGAAGCCTTCCTGCCTGATGGTGTCAATGGCATTGACCGAGCACCAGTCAAACTCAACGCTTGAGCCTATGCGGTAGGCGCCGGAGCCCAGTACTATCACCGAGCGCTTATCGTTCTCATACCACAGATCATGTTCGGCACCGCTGTATGTAAGGTAGAGGTAGTTGGTGACAGCCGGGTATTCAGCTGCCAGGGTGTCAATCTGTTTAACCCATGGGATGATGCCTTTTGATTTGCGGTATGCCCTGAGCCTGTTCATCTCTTCCCCAATGGTGGCAGCGCCGGGATCACTGACATACCTTGCGATCTGAAAATCGGAGAAGCCGAAGATCTTGGACTGGCGCAGCAGCTCATCAGGCATATCATGTATATCATCGTACTCCATCAGTTCATTACGGGTGTCAATGATGTTTTTCAGCTTATACAGGAACCACCTGTCTATCCTTGTCAGCTCATGCAGCTTATCAATGGAGAAGCCATTTTTCATGGCTTCCGCTATCACGAATATTCTCATATCGGTAGGTTCTGCCAGCTCTTTCTCAATATTGTCGAAATGAAGGTTCCTGTTGCCCACGAAGCCGTGCATGCCCTGGCCTATCATCCTTAAACCCTTCTGTATAACTTCTTCGAAGGTTCGTCCTATGGCCATCACCTCGCCCACGCTTTTCATGCTGCTGCCTATCTGGTGCGACACCCCCTGGAATTTGTTAAGGTCCCAGCGCGGTATCTTACATACTATATAATCGAGGGCCGGCTCAAAACATGCCGTGGTTGTTTTTGTTACCGAATTTTTCAGCTGGTGCAGTCCATAGCCCAGTGCCAGCTTGGCAGCCACGAAAGCCAGGGGGTAGCCTGTTGCCTTGGAGGCCAGGGCACTTGACCTTGAGAGGCGTGCATTTACCTCTATTACCCTGTAGTCCTCGGAGCCAGGATCAAGAGCATACTGCACATTGCATTCACCAACCACTCCTATATGCCTGATTATTTTTATTGACAGTTCCCTGAGCTTATGATACTCGGTGTTGGTAAGGGTTTGCGATGGCGCCACCACTATGCTCTCCCCTGTGTGTATACCCAGGGGGTCGAAGTTCTCCATATTGCAGACGGTGATGCAGTTATCGAATCTGTCCCTGACAACCTCATACTCCACCTCTTTCCATCCTTTCAATGATTCTTCCACCAGTATCTGTCGGGTATAGGTGAAAGCCCTGCCGGCCAACTGCAGGAGTTCATCTCGGTTTGAGCAGAAGCCTGAGCCCTGACCGCCAAGTGTATATGCCGCCCTTATGATGATGGGGTAGCCCAGCCTCTCAGCGGCCTCAAGAGCTTCATCCACTGATTTGACAGCCATGCTTTCAGGTGTTCTGACATCTATCTGTTTCAGCTTATTGACGAAAAGTTCCCTGTCTTCGGTGTCCATAATAGACTGTACAGGTGTTCCAAGCACCTTAACATTATACTTCTCCAGTGTTCCCTTGCGGTGCATCTCTGTGCCGCAGTTAAGGGCGGTCTGACCGCCAAAGGACAGCAGCATGCCGTCAGGCTTCTCTTTTGCTATCACCTGTTCAACAAACCAGGGCGTGACAGGCAGGAAATAAATATTATCGGCCAGCTTTTCAGAGGTCTGTACCGTAGCTATATTGGGATTGATAAGGACGGTTTCAATACCCTCCTCTTTCAGGGCTTTCAATGCCTGCGACCCGCTGTAATCAAATTCACCGGCCTCACCAATCTTAAGGGCTCCCGATCCCAGTATAATAACCTTTTTTATCTCTTTATCCTTCATTTCAGTTATTTAAATACACTTTTTATTTATCCTGCACTTATTCTTATCCTGCACTTATTTTTATCCTGCACTTATTCTTATCCTGCACTTATTTATCCTCCTCTTGCTTATATCTCTTAATATTATCTATGAATGTGTCGAACAGGAACTCAGTATCTGTTGGTCCGCCCGACGCCTCAGGATGGAACTGTGTGGAAAAAAACGGTTTTTCCTTATGTCTCATCCCTTCGTTGGTATTATCGTTGATATTGATGAACAGCGGCTCCCATTCCCGGCCCAGGCTGTTATTATCAACCGCAAAGCCATGGTTTTGTGAGCTTATATATGCCCTGTCTGTTCCGACCTGCAGCACTGGCTGGTTATGGCTCCTGTGACCGTACCTGAGCTTATAGGTGCTGGCACCGGAGGCAAGGCCCATAAGCTGGTTGCCCAGGCAGATACCGAACACCGGGATATCCTTATCAAGGGAGGTGGCAATATTGTCGATTGTCGCCCTGCATGTTACGGGGTCGCCCGGACCGTTGGAGATAAACAGCCCGTCAAAGTCCTCATTATGGTAATCATAGTCCCACGGAACCCTTATCACCGTGGTATCGCGTTTAAGCAGGCTGCGTATGATATTATACTTAACACCACAGTCAACCAGCACTATCCTGTACCTGCCACTGCCGTAGGTCACCGCTTCCTTTATGCTGACTTCCTGAACAAGATTAACGCTGTTGGGATCATAGAAGCCTGTTTCCATGCCTTCGGGCTCAATCTTGCCAAGCATGGACCCTTTTTCCCTGAGTCTTTTTGTCAGCGCCCGTGTATCGATACCGTAGATGCCGGGTATATTATTGCTTTCGAGCCACTGGTGAAGGCTCTCGGCAGCGCTCCAGTGACTGTATTCAAAGGAGTAGTCAGATACTATCAGCCCCCTGATATGTATGTTTGATGATTCACGGAAAACATAGAGCTCGTCCTTCTGATCATCACCCGGCGCCCCGTAATTACCCACCAGGGGATAGGTAAGGCACAGTATCTGTCCACGGTAGGAGGGGTCGGTAAGGCTCTCGGGGTATCCGGTCATGGCAGTATTGAACACTACCTCACCTGCCGAGGGCAGCAGTTTTCCGAATGACTTACCCCTGTAGACCGTTCCGTCTTCGAGGCTTAACTTAACAGGAATTGTGTTTTTCATCTGTGTCTTAATTTGCTTAAAGAATTATTTTTATCCTGAAGCACGGACAGTGCCTTTTCAATATTATCAACAGCTTTTTTCACTGTTCCCAGGGGACAAGCTATATTCATTCTCATATAGCCGTCGCCACCCTGACCGAATATGGGACCCGGACTCATACCTACTGAGGCTTTTTCAATAAAGAAGTCGTTCAGTTCATCCGGTTCCATACCCATATCCCGGCAGTCGAGCCATATCATATATGTGGCTTCCGGCCTGACGGGCTTTATCATTCCGGTGCTTCCCAGCCTGTCAATAACATAGTCGATATTATTGTTTATATATACCAGTAGCTCATCCAGCCACTGTCCGCCCTCTGAATAGGCAGCTATTGATGCTTCGGTGCCAAAAATATTGCCCCCGCTGATATGCAGGCTGCCAATCATATCATCAAACTGCTCCTTCAGTTCCTTATTGCTTATTATCATTGAGGATGTTGACAGTCCGGCAATATTAAAAGTCTTGCTGGGAGCCATGCAGGTAATGGTTATATCTGCAATATCGCCGGATAGAGAAGCCATCACTGTATGCTTATTACCTGGCAGTACAAGATCTGAATGTATCTCATCACTGAGTATTATAAGTCCGTGCTTCCTGCATATACCAGCCAGCTCTTCCAGCTCATCCTCTTTCCAGGCCCTGCCGACAGGATTATGCGGATTGCTCATTATCAGCATCTTAGCGCCTTTCGCAGCCTTCTGTTCCAGGTCGGACAGATCAAAGCTCCAGTATCCATCCTTTTCGCTGAGCTGGTTGAGCACCAGCTTGCGGCCATGGTCTGTAACGGCATTGAAGAAAGGGAAATATACGGGAGGCTGTATTATTATCTTATCCCCTGGTTGGGTGTAGGCCAGGACGCATATATTGAGTGCCGGTACTATACCCGGACTGAATGATATCCATTCTTTCTTCACTGTCCATGAGTACCTTTTTTGCAGCCAGTCCTGTAATGATGTGTAATATTCATCGCGGCGCAGCGTATAACCAAGAATCTCATGGTCAAGACGCTTTTTTAATGCTTCAATGATAGGGGGCGGACATTTAAAATCCATATCGGCGACCCACATGGGAATTATGTCTTCCCTGCCAAAAATGTCTTTCCTGGAGTCGTATTTTACACTGTTTGTTCCCTGCCGGGCGACAGGTTCATCAAAATTATATACCATATCCCAGAGTTGAATTCCGGGGTTCAAAGATATGCATAAATAACGACAATGGACAGCCGTGCTTTATAAAAAAATCTGGTAGCAAAAGCAGTTATCAGGGGATCAAAGCTAACACTACTGTGGATAGAGTGCCAGCAGCGCAAAGCTGGCAAGCCAGTGTCCGCCCTCATAATGCTCGTGGCTGATGGAATGCAGTGAATGCATTATATGTTTATCGGCCACTTTGACCAGGTGTTCGTAACCCGGCAGGGTGGAGGCTATGCCGTAAAGGCACCAGGCACGGCTGAAGTTAAGTCCGTCAAGATGTGCCAGCTGTCCGTCCGACCTGTCAGTAACAATGCCCGGTTCTATCTGCCATGCAGGGTCTGACAGCTCCGGCATAAAGCCGGCGAGCCACACTGCATATTCTTCCTGATCGAGCACCCTCCTCATTATACCTGCTTCCTCAAGGCAGGGCGACAGGAAATCATTGCCCCCCGGTTCCCATGATACAGGGCACATACTGTCAAACAGATAAAAATCACGTGCTCTCTGTTTTATGCTTACAAGCAGACTGTCATTGCCAGTGCTAACGGCATAGTCCCAGGCAAAGCTCAGGCCAAAGGCCGTATTGGTATGTGTGCCAACCCGTATCGGATATTGCAGTCTTGGCAGGAAGTCAATATACATATCTGCTATAAGTCCGGCCAGGGGCGAGATATTGTTATACAGCTCCCTGGCATATTCAGTATCCCATGTATAAAGCTCTTCTGCCAGTTTCAGAAGCCAGCCCCAGCCGTATGTCCGTTCAAATGTCTTATTCTGCTCCTGTCGGAAATAATCAATCTCGGTGCCAATATTCTCTTCGGTAAGGCTTTCCGACAGCAATGCCATCATTTCCCCTGACTGATCCATTTCCGGGAAATGTTTGAGCAGCATTACCAGTGACCAGTGACCGTGCACCGATGAATGCCAGTCAAAGCAACCATAAAAAGAGGGATGCAGTGTGCGCGGTGGCAGAAGGTCCTGGTCGCCGCTCAATGTCTGGTTCAGCTTATTGGGATATTCCCTTTTAATGCAGGCTATGGGTAAGCCGGCAAGCCTGGAGGCTTCTTCAAGGTTGAGTACAGGCCTTTGATCTGAAGCTGTTTTGTCAGACTGCCCTGTATTATCATTGCCGGTACAGGCCATAAGCATAATAACAGGTATCAGCAGAATACTATATTTCATAGCTTTAAATGTTTATTTACTCCATACAGGGTGCATCTTCGTTTTCAGCGCATCCTTTTTTTACTCTTGTGTATCTGACAAACTTAACATTAATAAATATGATTTCTTATATTATTGGGCAGTGTATCGATATATTTTTTATTTTTACGTGGATAAAAACAGGGAGATATAACGGAAAACCCTTTTTATTTTTTTGAAATTATCATAATAATTAGTAAACACTTAATTACCAATGAACAGAATTTTTATAATTACAGTTTCTCTGGTCTTTCTGGCTTCAGTCTCCTTTACTTCATGCAAGAACAGGAGTTCTAAGAAGGATCAGAAGGAGATAGACCTTGTACAAACAGGTAAGGTCTCCGATGAGATAGAGAAAACCGTATACCCGCTGCCCACATCTGCAGAAGTGATACAGATGCTTACCGAGCTCGAGGTGGGTTATATAATAGGGATCACCAACCCGCCTGATGATGCATCAAACTATGTTACAAGCAAGAGCCAGGCTATTAACCTGGGTATATATGGTGCAGATCTTAGTTATGCCACCCTGTATAATATGAACCAGGACGTTATTAACTATCTGGATGCCATTCGTACGCTTGCAACTGAGCTGAAGATGTCAAGGATCTATTCAAAAAGCCTGTACGATGATATAAAAAATAGTTTTGACAACCGTGACAGGCTGGTTGAGATCCTCACCGAAGCATTCAATGAGACATATGCTTACCTGAGCAGCAATGATCAGCAGTCGCTTGCATTGCTTGTTGTTGCAGGCGCATGGGTTGAGGGTATGTATATTACCACGAATATTTCGGAATCAGTATATCATGTTACGGGCATCGTGGAAGTTTTACTGGAACAGAAGCGGTCTTTTGAATTGTTTATTGAAGTTGCCGAACCTTTTGCCGAAGATCCGGTGGTAAAAGAGATGCTTGATCTCCTGAAGCCTGTCAGGGAAGTTTATAAGAGTGTCGACGATGAAAACCTGAGTGTTAAAAATGTTGAAGATATCACCAGGGCGGTTGAGGCTGTCAGGGATAAACTCGTTTCATAGATATTTCCTTATATAATGAGCCGTGCAGACAGGTAAAACGGGACCTGCTTCACGGTTTTTTTTTAAACAGAGCTTATGAGGGAACCTGTATTACTTGCATTAATACACATATTTGCAATTCTGTCGCAGGTTAATCCCGGTGGCATAACAGCAAGGGGCAAGAGAATACTGCGTGGCTACCTGAGGAGATACCTTAACCAGGAGCTGGAAGAAGAATATTTCAAGTTATTTGAGACAACACATGAATTTTATTCTGAAGAGCTGACAAACCTGGACGATGGGGAGCTGCAGGATGAGACATCTCTTATTATCTTTCAGATTACCAATATATGCAGGCAGATACGCAAGGGTCTCTTCCTGGAGGAAAGAATGATTGTATTTCTCCAGCTGCTCGAGTTTGTTTATGAAGATCATGAGGTAACATCACAGGAAAGCAAGATTGTTGAGATAGTAGCCAGAACATTCAGCATATCCGGCAAGGAATATAATAATGCCTGTTCATTTATGCTGGGCGACAAGCTGGATGAGGTGAGTCCCGATGCACTTATGCTTATTGAGGGTGAAGGGGCCCGTAATAATTTCTCTGAATCCTTTGAGAACAAAGGGAAGTGGCATAAGCTTTATATAAGTGGCCTTGAAGGGAGTATTTTTGTATTGCATATTGAAAGCATACATATACTGCTTTTTACCTATCACGGATCGCAGTCGCTCTTCTTCAAGGGCAGACCGGTGGTAAAGGGCCGTCACTATTTGCTTGACCGCGGGGTTAGTATAAAGGGCCGCGACGTGAGTCCCATATACTATTCCGGTATACTGAGGGAGTTTCTCAGGATGTCTTACCTGGATAAGATAATCTTTGAGGGACATGAGCTTGAGTATACCTTCAAAAAGTCTGACCAGGGACTCAAACCAATGAGCTTCCGCGCTGACTCGGGTAACCTGATTGGCATTATGGGGGGCAGCGGAACGGGTAAATCGACAATGCTGAATGTGCTGAACGGGAAGATTGACCCTGACAGGGGCAGACTCTTCCTTAACGGTTATAACCTGCTTAATGAGATTGATCAGCTGAAGGGGCTGATAGGATATATACCACAGGATGACCTGCTGATAGAAGAGCTCACCGTTTACCAGAACCTGTTTTATAATGCAAGGCTCTGCTTTGGCAATTATTCGAAAGAACAGATAATGACCGTGGTGGACAGGGTGCTTAAAGACCTTGAACTGTATGACATCAAAGACCTGCAGGTGGGTGATCCCCTGAATAAGAAGATAAGTGGCGGGCAACGTAAGAGGCTTAATGTAAGCCTGGAGCTGATAAGAGAACCTGCAGTGCTGTTTGTTGATGAACCCACATCCGGACTGTCTTCAAGTGATTCACATAAGATGATGGAGCTTCTGAAGGCACAGACCAACAAGGGGAAGCTGATAATTTCCATAATACACCAGCCCTCATCTGATATAATTAAACTCTTTGACAGGCTGTGGATACTGGATAAGGGCGGGTATATGGTGTATGACGGCGATCCGGTGGATTCGCTGGTGTATTTCAAAACCGAAACGTCCCAGGCCAATGCTGCCGAATCGGAATGTCCTAACTGTGGCAATGTTGATGCTGAAGATATACTTGAGTTAATAGAAACAAAGGAAGTGACCGGGGAGGGCTTTAAAAGCGATAAGAGACAGGTGCAGCCGGAAGAATGGTACTCAAGGTATAAAAAGACAATGAAGCCGAATTTTAAGTCAAAGCCGGCAAAATTTAAGCTTCCGGAAACAAATTTCTCAGTCCCTGGCAAGCTGTCTCAGCTGGCCACCTTCTTCAGGAGGAATGTGCTCAGGAAACTATCCGATAAGCAGTATATGATAATCAACCTGCTTGAAGCCCCGCTGCTGGCCTTAATACTGGCTTTCCTGTCAAAATACAGTGAGGATGGTGTATATATTATGGCCGCGAACAGGAATCTGCCGGTATTCCTTTTTATGTCTGTTGTGGTGGCACTGTTCCTTGGCCTTACCGTCAGTGCAGAAGAGATCTTCAAGGACAGGAAGATACTGGAAAGGGAGAAGTTCCTGGATATAAGCCGCTCAAGTTACCTTATATCCAAGGTGGTGTTCCTGTTTATGCTTTCGGCCCTGCAGACTTTCTCATTTATACTTATCGCAGACCTCATACTTGAGCTGCACGGACTGCTGTTCAGGCAGTGGATAATACTTTTCTCCGTTTCATGTTTCGGAAATATTGTGGGATTGAATATATCGGCAGGGATGAGATCTGTTGTGAGCATATATATACTGATACCCCTGATACTGGTTCCGCAACTCCTGCTGGGCGGAGCCATGATTAAGTTCGATGATCTGCATAAGAGTTTTACAAACAAGGTGTATGTGCCCGTTATTGGTGATATAATGACTACAAGGTGGGCATATGAAGCCATCAGTGTTGACCAGTTCAAAAATAATAAATATGAAAGGCTGGTTTTTGACCAGGAGATGGAGGCCAGTCAGAACGACTGGTATGCAGCATTCCTTATTCCCAACCTTAATGTTAAGCTGCAGGAGTGTGAATATGCCATGGACAGGGATGAATATGCTTATCATTATAATAATAACCTGTACAAGCTGCAAAAGTATATTAAACTGTTGTCATCAAAATCAGGCATTGATGCAGGTGCTGTACAGGGAAAGCTGACAGCAGAAAAATTTGATACTGCAGTGGTAAATGATACAAAAGAGATACTGGACAGTATGAGAATATATTTCAGGACAGAGCGGATAAATACCATTGAGCAAAGAGATTCAATACTGATGGAGATAGAGAGGGAGATGGGACGTGACTACCTGCTGGAGCTGAAAGACGATAATTATAATAAGCAGCTGGCTGAGATATTACTTAACGCCACCAGCACTGATAAGATATATGAGACGGAAGATGATATAATACAAAAGTCAGATCCTGTGTTTATGGCGCCTACATCAGATACGGGCAGGGCGCATTTCTTCGCTCCCTTTAAATTTGTTTCAGGAAAGAAGGTAGACACTCTATGGTTCAATATAATAGCCATATGGCTTATGTCGGCTTTCTTTGCCGTGACACTCTATTACAACCTTCTGAAGAAGCTTATCACTGTTATTGAGTCAGTAAGCCTCCCCCGGAGAAAAAGGACAGACAGGGGTAAATAATTCATAACAGGGGTTGCTTTTATCGCGCCTAAAAGCTTATTTTGCTTTAATTATGAGCGGAGTAAGAGCAAAAAAGCACCTCGGTCAGCACTTTTTAACTGACAGGAATATAGCAAGGAAGATAGCCCTGTCGCTGGAGGCAAAGAACTATTCCGGTGTACTGGAGATCGGTCCGGGTACAGGTATACTTACATCCTACCTTGTTGAGAGAGGATTTGATGACCTTAAGCTTATTGAGATAGACAGGGAGGCGGCTGACTATATCAGCAGGGAATATAGGGATGTTGAGCTTATAAGGGGCGACTTCCTGGGCCTTGATCTTGATGACTATTTCACTGGACGCATGGGTATCATAGGTAATTTTCCCTATAATATATCAAGCCAGATAATGTTCAGGGTGCTTAAATACCGCGATAAGGTGTATGAGCTGGCGGGTATGATGCAGAAAGAGGTTGCCGCCAGGATAGTTTCACCCCCGGGATCAAAAGTGTACGGTATACTCAGCGTTCTTCTGCAGGCCTATTATAATGCTGAATACCTTTTCACGGTGCCACCCGGGGTCTTCAGGCCCCCGCCAAAAGTGCAGTCAGCAGTGATAAGGCTTATACGAAAGGAAAATCAGATCATTGATTATGATGAGCAGTTATTTTTCAGGCTTGTAAAGGTAAGTTTCAACCAGAGGAGGAAAATAATCAGGAATTCCTTAAAGCCACTGGTTGATATGTCGGGCGTGGATGATGTAATTCTTGCCAGGCGGCCGGAGGAGCTGGATGTAGCTGGTTTTATAGAACTCACAAGGCTTGTTGGGGAGGTAATGAAAAAAAACAATAATAATCATGGCCGGAACAATTGATATCAGCAGGGAGTTTATTGATGAACTGCGTGAAGCGATAAAAGACAATGATGAGAAGAAAGCACTTCTTCTTATTGAAGATTTCCATGTTGCCGATATAGCTGAATTATATAATGAGATAAGCATAGAGGAAGCAAGGTATCTGTACCTGCTGCTTGATGGCGAACGTGCCTCGGATGTGCTGGCCGAGCTGGACCACGACGACAGGGAACGCTTCCTCGAAGTGCTGCCGGGTGAAGTGATAGCCCGCAAGTTTATTGATCATATGGATTCCGATGATGCCGCCGACGTAATCGGTGATCTTTCGGAAGAAAAGAAACAGGAGATACTACTGCATCTTGAAGACCTGGAGCAGGCAGGCGACATCGTGGACCTTCTGGGTTATGATGAGAACAGTGCCGGTGGTCTTATGGCCAAGGAGATGATTATAGTGAATGAGAACTGGACCATACTGACCTGTTTGAAGGAGCTGGCCAACCAGGCAGACGAAGTGGATGAGGTGTATTATATGTATGTTATTGACGATGACAATATACTGAAAGGGATAGTGTCGCTTAAAAGGATGCTGCTTACAAATAATGCCACCAGGGTAAAAACAATTATTGAGGATGATATAATGTCGGTTACTACATCAACAGAAGCCGAAGAGGTGGCACAGATAATGGTTAAATATGACCTTGTTGCCATACCTGTGGTAGACTCAATAGGGAGACTTGTGGGCAGGATCACCATTGATGATATAGTTGATGTTATAAGGGAGGAAGCAGAGAGGGATTACCAGATGGCATCGGGTCTGACCGATGAGGTGGAAGCCCGCGACCATGTCCTGCATATCACCAGGGTCAGGTTACCCTGGCTGATGATTGGCCTGCTCGGTGGTGTGCTTGGCGCCCTGGTGCTGGGCAAGTTTGAAGGCAGCCTGAAGCTGTATCCCGAGATGGCCCTTTTCATACCGCTTATCGCTGCTATGGCCGGTAATGTGGGAATACAGTCGTCCGCGATAATCGTGCAGGGACTGGCAAATAAGTCGCTGATGGGAGAGAGCACCTTCAGGCGGCTGCTGAAGGAGTTTATTGTTGCAATTTTTAACGGTCTAATACTGGCAGCTATGATTTTTGTATATAACCTGTTTGTAAGCGATTCTTTTGCCCTTACCCTGACAGTCAGTGCTGCCCTGCTGGCCGTGATAATCTTTGCAGCCCTTTTCGGCACCTCCATACCTCTTATCCTTGACCGGTTCAAGGTGGATCCGGCGGTAGCCACCGGCCCGTTTATTACCACAATGAACGATATAGTCGGCTTGTTTATATATATGATTATCGGGCGTGCCCTGTACGGGTATTTTGCACTTTGAGCAGTGTAAATAAAAGAGCTCAAAAAGAAAAACCTATGGCCTCAACAGGATTCATCCTGGAGGCTGAGTGGGCGGGTGCGTAACCTGCAATCATGCCTATGGTGCCGGATATGATCAGTCCCATAAAGATATTACCCGTGGTCAGATGCATGTTAAGCTCCCAGAGGTAATTGACCACCCCCGTGCCGGCAAGGATAAGGAGGAGTCCGAGGATACCGCCCAGTATTGAAAGAAGCATTGACTCGTAGAGGAACTGCCACAGTATAAATGAGCGTTTGGCCCCCAGGGCCATCTGTATACCTATGATGCTGGTTCTTTCTTTTACCGATACAAACATGATATTGGCTATTCCGAAGCCGCCAACCAGTATTGCAAAGCCCCCGATTATCCATCCTCCTATATTGATGCCGGCAAAGACGCCTTCGAAACCCTGGGTTAAGAGACTTGCCTTGTTAACGGAGAAATTATTTGATTCGTCAGGCTTGAGCCTGCGTGAGGATCTTATTATCATCACTGCCTCATCACTCAGCTCCTGTACAGCCACGCCTTCTTTGGCCTTAAGCATGATATTTGAGTTGATAAAGCGGTTGCGTAGGTTGATCATTCTTTTGGCATAATTGACCGGAATAACTGTCATCTCATCCATACCGCTGTCGCTGATGCCTCCCTGTCCCTCTTCCTTAAACACACCGATAATCGTAGTTTTGTTACCCGAAACAAACAACTCCTTGCCTATGGGATCCAAGTCTTCAAAGAGGGTTTCGGCCGTTACTGCACCTATAACAGCTACCCTTCGGCCCCCCAGCAGTTCATAAGGGGAAAAATAACGTCCCCTGGAGATATCAAATGAGCGTATGTCTTCAAAACCTTCGGAAACAGCCCATATCATTGCCTGGTTAACGGCCTTGTCCCTGTACTTGATATTCCTGGGAAAAATAACTGAGAAACAAGCGGCAGCAGACCTGGTGGAATTCCTGGTAATGGCTTCATGGTCATCAAGGTCAACAGCCGGCCATGCTATTAGATCCCACCAGGCAATATTGGGATCAAAAGACCATGGCATCTTCTGTATGTAAATAACATCATCTCCCAGCGATTCAATGCTTTCGCGGACCGATCCCTCCATCCAGTCAAGTACAGTAAAGACGGAAATGATTGAGAAAATGCCAATGGTTATACCGAACAGTGAAAGAAAAGTCCTG
>CAZGUR010000042.1:0-16443 GCA_964529295.1 uncultured Rikenellaceae bacterium
GTATTATCACAGGGGCCGCGAGCTTTCGGGCAGTATATTTTTGTTCAGCGACCGCAGTAAAAGATTCTCATATAATATACGCAGCAGCTATAAAACAATATGGTCTCCATACAACCAGTATCAATACACACTGTCGCTAAGCCCTACGTTTAAAATATCTGACAGGTTCTCATTGAATTATGAATTTGAAATTAAGAATAATATAAATGATATCGGCTATGTCGATTATATCTCAGAACCGGAAGAACTTATTTATTTTGGACTCAGGGATAATACCACTACCGAAAATAAACTGCAGACAGCTTATATCTTTTCAGCTAATTCATACCTGTCATTGAGACTGCGCCATTACTGGTCAAGAGCTGATTATCTGGACCAGTATTATACTCTTAATACTGACGGATCATTGAGTTCGGGTGACCATGACGGAAATTTTGATTATAACTATAATGCGTGGAATATTGACCTTGTATATACATGGCGTTTTGCACCGGGCAGCGAAATGTCGGTTGTATGGAAAAATTCCATCTACTCAGGTTCAGACAGGATTTATTATGACTTTGGTGAGAATATCAGGCATATGTTTGACACGGGAATGGGAAACAGTATATCCCTTAAGATATTATATTATCTGGACTGGATGTATTTACAAAAAAGAGATTAATTTTGTGAGAAAATAAAATCCTGGCTTATATGATACAGAGAATTCAGACACTTTACCTGGCTGTAGCATCTGCCCTGTCGGTTTTTCTGCTGAAGGGTCCGATTGTCAGACTGGTAACAGGTGTAACTGAGACCTATGAGCTGAATTATAAAGGTATTTACAGGATTGATGGCGGTATTACTACCGGGCTTATTGAAAAAAGTCTTCCGCTTCAGATTATTCTTATTGCTGTACCTGTATTATTTTTTATGGCAATATTCCTTTATAAAAGACGCAAATTGCAGATACGTGTTACAGTTTTTGCAAGCCTTTTACAGATAGGCTCCTTCCTTTTGATACTGTTCTATATCTTCTATGCGGGTACAAAGATGGATGCTGAGCTGGTTTTTAATATAAAACTTGTATTTCCGGTTGCGGGAGCAATACTGGGCTACCTGGCTTTCAGGAATATCCTGAAAGATGAGTTGCTTATAAAATCCTATGACAGGATACGATAAGTATGGTATTGCACGCTGTCTCCAAAACCTGTCTTCAATAATGAAGTCATTGTGCAATTTATTTCGGCCTACAGTATAACCAGGTGTTCCTGGTCAGTTATCTTTTCACAGTAATGGCATTTCAATGCCACATCTTTTTTGGAAATAACCCTGAACCTGGTTGTCACCGACTCAAAATTAGTTACACATTTCGGGTTGAAACATTTTGCTATACCTGTAATCTGATCCGGCACTTTTACAACATTCTTGTCAATAACTTCATAGCCCCTGATAATATTGAGCTTTGCCTCAGGAGCTACCAGTGCTATACGGTTTATGTCATCATCCTCGAAAAATATGCCTTCCAGCTTAATAATAGCTTTATGTCCCAGCTTTTTGCTTTCAAGATTGGTTCCAAAAGTAATCTGATTGCTTATCTTGTCAAGACCAAGTATCTGTATAACCTTGAATAAGGCTGATGCCGGTATATGATCAATAACTGTTCCGTTCTCAATAGCACTAACACTTAACTGTTTCGGTTCTTTCATGATATTAGTATTTTATTTCAGGCCCAGTAAACGGGTCAGGATTGCCTGCCTTGTATACACCCCGTTGAGAGCCTGCTGGAAATAATATGACTTGGTATTTATATCTACATCCTGGTGAATCTCGTTAACCCTTGGCAGGGGGTGCAGTACCCTTAGATTCTCCCTGGTTTCGCGCAACATATGGTTGCGAAGAACGTAGACATTTTTAACTTTTTCATATTCAATTGGATCACTGAATCGTTCTTTTTGCACCCTTGTCATATAAATTATGTCAGCTTCCCTTATTATGTCGGTGAAATCAGAATGCTCGTAATATTTTAATCCCAGCTTGTCAAGATAAAGTTTATATTCAACAGGCATTTTCAATTCGTCCGGGGAAATAAAATTGAAAGTGGTATTCCACCTCGACATAGCCATTAAAAGTGAATGTACTGTGCGACCGTACTTAAGGTCGCCCACAAGGAAGATATTCAGATTATCCAGACTTTTCTGTGTTTTCCTGATGGAGTACAGGTCAAGCATAGTTTGCGTGGGATGCTGGTTGGCCCCGTCACCTGCGTTTACAACAGGAACATCGGCAATTTCGCTTGCCAGCCTGGCACTGCCCTCAACAGGATGACGCATAACTATAAGGTCACAATAATTATTTACTGTCCGTATAGTGTCATTGAGTGTTTCTCCCTTTGTTACACTCGACGAAGAGGCATCGGTAAACCCTATTATCTTACCGCCCAGCCTGGAAATAGCGCTTTCAAAACTGAGGCGGGTACGTGTTGATGGTTCAAAGAAAAGGGTGGCAATAACACTGCCTTCCAGCAAACGCTGGCTTGGTTCTTTTTCGAATTTTTCGGCCAGATCGAGTATTGATACCATCTCGTCGGTACTCATATCATCGATTGACACCAGGCTCTTATTCTTCATTAATCATTTTTTTAGGTGATTAAATATAACTTGACGCGACAAAGTTAAAAACAATGAAATATTTTAACTTATATGTTAATAATTTATTAATAAATCAGTGAAAGATAATTAATCATTTACTTTTTCAAAGTCAAGCTTGTCAATCAAAGCGAGTTTTTTAACTATGAGCTCCTCCTGTGATGCCCTGAAATGTATTGTCATTGAGCAGTCAAGCTCAAAAAGCTGTTCACTCTGCCTGAGCTTATACTCCTTGATAAACCTCATTACATCATTCATTGTTGCATAAGGGAAGTTTAGCAGGTAGCTGCATTCAATAGTTCTTTTTATTACGGATGCGTTTTCCAGGGCCGCCTTTGCCGCCTGGCGGTATGCATTTATCAGTCCGCCCGTTCCCAGCAGGGTGCCTCCGAAATATCTTGTTACAATAATAAGTGTATTATTCAGCCGGTACGACCTGATCTGTCCCAATATCGGATTACCGGCGGTGCCGGATGGCTCTCCGTCATCATTCACCCTCCATCTGTCTTCACCCGGACCCAGCCTGTATGCATAACAGTGGTGACGGGCATCGTGATACTTCTTCTTTACCTCTTCCAGCTTCTCCTTTACACTTTCTTCAGAATGTACCGGGAAAGCCATAGCTATAAATTTACTTCCCCTGTCCTTGAATAGTCCATATGATACTTTTTGTATGCTTCTGTACTCATCCTTCATACACTGATTTAATATTATAAATAGCTGAGGAAAACTATTGTTACTATTGAGAGTATAATGCCTGCCCTGTTCAGCCTGCTTAACTTTTCATCGAAGAATATCAGGGCAATGATTACCGACAGAACCACAATACCAATATTATTGATACCGAAAATTATTGAGCTGTCAAGTATATTGCTGTCCAGTGCCATAATGATCCCGTAAAGTGAACCGAAGTTAACAATCCCAAGGCTTATGCCGGCAATAAGAATTTTTATTATGTTCTTTGCTTTATACTTATCTTTTCTGAAGAAACTGAATAAAATACCCGTTAAAGCCGATATGGAAAATAATATCGATGTAAACATGATGGTTCCCTGCTCAATAATATGAACCTGCTGACTGTATTTTATCAATGAGTCAATAAGACCGGCACCGAGAAAAAGCACTATGGGCAGTATCATTACTTCCGGTCCTCTCGTTTTTGTCTTATCCCTGTTATATGTTGTCATAAAAACGGACACAAGGGCCAGTATTATTCCCATTATCTTTAATGTTCCAAGGGGCTCGTTGAAATAAAATATGGAGAAAGTAATGGGGATTACCACTGACATCTTGGAGGCTACTGATGTTACTGCTATTCCGGCTTTCTGTGCTGATCGGGCAATTACAAAGAACATAACAATAAAAAGTATACCTATTATTACTGCCATGGACAGCCAGCCTCCTGTCATATCCTCACCGGAAGGCAAACCTCCTATGCTGAATCCCAGTAAAGCAGCAGTGAAATAGTTGATAATAATTATCCTGAAAGTGTCAAGCTTCATCTTGCCGACAATCTTGAAAATAACCATTATACCTGTTGTTGACAATATGCAGAGCAGAAGATATATCATTAACTTTCTTTTTCGTATTTATTGATCAATGCATTGGCAATGGAGTGAAATAATCTTATATCGCTTCCCTGAGCAAGGGATAACCTTTCCATAATCCTGCCTTTTAATGCTTTATTCTGGCTTATAACAGTGCCTGCAAGAAGGTGTTCAGTCTTATTTTTGAGCGAGGCCAGGGAATGCTCTCCGTATATCTTTTTAACTTCCCTGTATTCAGTGGCCTGGATATTGTTAAGAGTATAGGCATATATCATTACTGCCTGTGAAAGGTTAAGTGAAGGGTAAGGAGCAGCCATTGGAATAATACTTGTTATATCACATAATGATAAATCATTATTGTTCAACCCGGACTCCTCATTCCCGAAAACAAGAGCAATATTAATATTGTCGGCCCACTTATTCTGAAGCAGGGAGCCGAGATACCTTATATCTGTGTATTCACCTATTGTGTTTCTGTGGCGTGCCGTAGTGCCGATAATGATATCCATGCCTGCAGTTGCTTTTCCCAGTGTTTCATAAACATCAGCACTATCCAGTATATCTGCCGAACCGTGTGCCAGCCATCTGGCCGGACCCGTTCTGTACTGGCAGGGCTTCACAAGCACAAGTCTGTTGAAACCCATTGTTTTTATTGCACGTGCCGATGCCCCGACATTTTCGGGAACCTTCGGCTCAACAAGTATAAATGAAATATGCACCTTTTTAATTTTTGTACAAATATTCCGAAAAAATATCTTATCAGAAAATAATATATAAATTTGTCTGCCGGTACATGAAAAATAAGATAATGAGCATACTTCTGGAAGATAAGGATCTTGATAAACTGATTGTTGTGGGCGACAGGATACTGATCAAACCCAGAACACCTCAGTCAAAGACTAAATCCGGACTCTACCTGCCTCCCGGAGTGCATGAGAAAGAAAAGATACAGGAAGGATATGTGCTAAAGGTGGGTCCGGGTTATCCAATACCATCGGTGACAGATGTGGATGAGCCCTGGAAAACAAGAAAGGAAGAACCGCAATATGTTCCCCTGCAGCCTAAAGCAGGTGATCTGGCTGTTTATATGCAAAACTCTGCAATCGAGATTGAATTCAATAATGAGAAATATGTTATAGTGTCGCAGTCAAGTATACTGCTTCTGGTCCGCGACAATAAATTATTTGAGTAAAAATGCCACACCAGACGGGTCAATGTTTAATCTCCCGGACCTGTGGCCTGATATACTATTTTTATGAGATCAAAGTTATTCATTCCTCTCCTACTCATCCTGGCCTCCCTGGCAGTAATTATTATAGTTGTTGTACTGAAAGAGTCAGGAAACAGGCAGCTGCAGAAAGATATTGCTGCTTACTCCGGAAGCATGAGTTGCAAACCCTGTCATGAAGAATTTTATGAGCTATGGGCTGATTCTTATCACGGACTGGCAATGCAAGATGTAAGTCCGGATTTTATTAATGAGAATATCCTTAAGTTTAATCAGCGAATAAGGGTGGGTACGGATACTTTTTTGGTAAGCCATGAAAATGATTCACTAATATTTACAGAGCTAATGCGCTCAGGTGAAATTAACAGGTATCCTGCAATACATGCAATGGGAGGAAAGTATATTTATTATTTTCTTACACCTCTTAGCAGGGGGCGTCTGCAGGTTCTTCCACTGGCTTATGACTGCGATAAGGAAACCTGGTATAATAACCCGGAGAGTGGGGTCAGACATTTTGAGAATCTTGAGGATGCCCCGCTTGACTGGATGAATCATCTTTACACTTTTAATACCACATGTTACAGCTGTCATGTCAGCCAGCTGGAAACAAACTATGATCTGGCAAGCAATACCTATAATACTACCTGGAGAGAGCCCGGGATAAACTGTGAAACATGTCACGGTCCAAGCTATGGACATATTGAAGCCTGTGTTGAGGCAGGAGAGGGGAATATGCCTGATGATCTGAGAATAGTCCAAACGAGTATTTTTACGCCTGAGCAACATAACGCTTCATGTGGCTCATGCCATGCCAAGGCAAATGTTATTGCAGAAGGCTTTGAGCCGGGGGCACGGTTTTATGATTACTTCGATCTTATAGGCCTTGAAAACCCGGATTTTTATGCTGATGGCCGTGACCTGGGTGAAAACTATACAATGACGACATGGGAGATGAACAAATGTGTACAAAACAGTGATATGCATTGCGTTACATGCCATACATCAAGCGGGAGATATCGCTTTTCCGGAGATAATGCAAATGATGCATGCATGCCCTGTCACTCAGAAAGAGTTAAAAACGTAAGTGCTCATTCATTTCATAAAGAGGACTCTGAAGGAAGCAAATGCATAGCCTGTCATATGCCCAAAACGACTTTTGCGAAGATGGACAGGAGCGACCATTCTTTCAGGCCTCCAATGCCAAAGGCTACCATGGCTTTTGGTTCACCCAATGCCTGCAATATATGTCATGATGATATGACAGCTGAGTGGGCTCAGAGCGAAATAATGAGAACACATAAAAATAAGAAATACCAGGATGAAACATTGAAAAATGGTTTCCTGATACGCAAGGCAAGGGAGGGGGACTGGTCAGAGCTTGACAGGATACTGGACGGATTGCAAAATGGTTCCTTTGATGATATCTATACCACTTCTTTTATCAGGTTGCTGGAGAATTGTGATAATCCCGCAAAATGGCCTGTAATGATTAATCTGACCTTGCATAAATCACCTCTTGTGAGAGCGGCAGCGGCACACAGCCTCTACCTGAATAATACCCAGGGTGCATTTAACAGACTGTCGGAACTGGTAAGCGATGAATACAGGGTGGTACGTCTTAATGCTGCTTTTGCCCTGAGCTCTTACAGCCGTGATTTTTTGAGCAGGGAGGATATGCCTGGAATATCAGTTGCTATGGATGAATATGAGAAATCACTGGTGGCAAGACCTGATGACTGGTCGGCGCATTATAATCTGGGTAATTATTATAGTAATACTAATAATCCCGATAAAGCTATAAAGGCATATAATACTGCTTTGAAGATATATCCTGAAGCAATTATGCCTATGGTCAATGCAGGATTTGTTTATTCAGTAAGGGGCGAATACAGCAGGGCTGAAGAATTGTTTACCAGGGCACTGTCATACGTCCCGGACCATGAGGCCGCCATGCTCAACCTTGCCCTGCTTTATGGTGAAACAGGAAAAAATCAGCTGGCCAAAGAGTATTTCAGCCGCCTGCTGGATGTGAGCGAAAAAAATGCAGTGGCTGCCTATAATCTTGCCATCCTGGAATCAGAGAGTGATATGTCACTGTCCCTTGAATTAAGCAAAAATGCCATGGAATGGGAGCCGGATAATGTTAAATATGCATATACACATTCCTTTTACCTTTATCAGTCAGGTGATACCGGGTCAGCACAAAAGATACTGGAAAATATTATTGCTGAAAATCCCCTGTTTATAGATGCTTACTTTCTTCTGAGTAATATTTTAAAAGCAAATAAACGGATTGATGAAGCCTTGGCCCTGATCCGAAAGGCTCTCGATAATGAAGATATTAATGGAGAACAAAGGAGGGCATTGCTGAACCAACTAAACGTACTGGAGCAAAATGAGAATTAGCAGGGAAAGAAAGCTTATTGGGGAGAACATTATTATTACTCAGGTTCGGGAAGAATATCCCGAACATTCATTTTATTATATTAATTCAAATATTGAAAAAAAGGAGAATATTCTCTTTATACTTAATAAGATAAAGTCATGGCTCGATACTTATGATCTTACACTGCTGATGGGCTTTGGGTTCGGGTTTGACCATGGCAGGGGGCATGGGTCATTGCAGGAAATTTTATCCCTGGTGTATCTGTGTGACACTGCGGCACTTTCATATGATATACAGCTGGTTTGCACAGATAAAAAAGACACGGAAACCCAGGCGCCTGATGAAAAATTATGTATTAAGTCAATTAAGCATTATGATTCAAGGCTGCATTATATTTCCGGTATCCGGCCGGACATATCCAAAGATTGCTATGATCAGACTTATACTGCCTTTATGATTCTGAAAAGCTGTCTTGAAAGAAATAATATTGATTATAAAGGATTGGCGCGAACCTGGTTATATCTGAATAATATTCTTGAATGGTATGATAAGCTTAACCTGGCACGGGCTGATTTTTTTGATAAGGAAGATATTTATGAAAAGCTTATACCTGCCAGTACAGGTATAGGCCTCGGAAATCACTATGGCTCCTGTTTGTCGCTGAGCGCATTTGCAGTGTCAGGAATGAGGCAAGACAAAGTAGTGAGAGTTATTGAGTCTCCTATGCAGTGTCCTGCCCAGGATTATAAAAGTTCATTCAGCAGGGCCGTTGAAATAGATATGCAAAAAACTAAAAAGTTGATGATTAGTGGCACAGCATCTATTGACAGTGAGGGTTCTACTATTTACCCCGATAGTGTTATTAAGCAGGTTGACCATACTATGAAGGTAGTTAAGGCCATGCTTGAGAATGAGGGATATGAATGGGAGAATACAGTTCGGGCTGTGGCCTATTTTCCTGACCGTGATGATATGGGGTATTTCCTGGATTATTGCCATAATAATAATATTGACAGTTCATATTTTTTACTGACCGGCGGCACCGTATGCAGAAAAGATCTGCTATTTGAGCTGGAGCTGGATGCTGTTAAAAATGTTTGATTTGTATCATTTAAATGGCCGGAAACCCTTAATAATAAACAGTTACTTAATACAGAGAATAATATTTAAATTCCCTGCTGAATTCATCAATCTCCTGCTTCCACCTTTCTTTTTCATATGTCAGTGATCCGCGGTTTTCAAGAATGGTGCGCAGACCATTATCGCCGGCTAATATATCAAAGGGTATTAATTCATTCTCATATTCATAGGGTGGTTCATTAAACCTGAGCTTACCCGTAATATCTGCGATCATTTTAAAGATGCAGGCAGCAGTGTAAACAGGTTCGTAAAGGTTAAAATCAGTGATATGTACCTGCATACCGTAGCAGTACTGCTCCTCAAATTTATGGAATACGGGTATGAAGTTATGCTTTCGGAAGACGACACCCGGAAGTTTTAATCTGTTTAATTCATTTATTACAGTATCCATTTCCTGAAAAGGTGCTCCGCAAAGCTCAAAAGGCAGTGTTGTACCCCGGCCCTCTGATATATTTAATGCCTCAAGGAGCACCATGCCCGGATATACCTTTGCAGTACCGGGTGATGGCATATTAGGAGAGGGAAGCACCCATGGCAGGCAGGTGTCAGTCCATATCATCTCCCTCTGCCATCCCTGCATTTTTATAATTTCAAGCCTGCAACTGATGCTTTCTTTTTCCTTAAGCCATAGGGCTATCTCTCCCATGGTCATCCCATGGCATAAGGGTATGCCTGCGCCCCCGACAAAGCTGTAAAAATCTTCTTTCAGAACAGGTCCGTCCCGTTTTTCTCCACCTATCGGGTTGGGCCTGTCAATAACTATAAGCGGTATATTATTTTCGCAGCAGGCCTCCATGCAGTTCTTCAATGTCCATGCATAGGTATATGGCCTTGTGCCAACATCCTGAAGGTCAAAAATGAGTATATCTGTGCCTGACAGCATTCCTGCTGTTGGCTTTCTGACTTTTCCGTACAAACTGTAAACAGGCACCTTGTAAACGGGATGCCGGTAGCCTTCCCATTCAATCATATTATCCTGTGTTTGCCCGAACAGGCCGTGCTGGGGTCCGAAAATGGCAGACATTGCAGTAGAGGAACTGTTATGGATTATATCTGTAATATGCTCATACCTCCTGTTTACACTGGGGGCATGACATACCAGTCCTGTCCTCCTGTTTCTGATATAAGGGTATATCTCTTTTTCAAAATTGTCCAATCCTGTTGTTACCATTTTAAATGCTTAAAAAATAATTCACTTTGTTCTTAAGATCTCTGTGCTCAGCCAGGCATCATTTTCATAATATCATTGCGTCGGGTAATGATCCTGCTCATATTGTCATCCGGCTAATATTCTCGCCACCTTTGCCAAAACTTTTCACCCGGTATTAATATCCTTTATAACAAAGGCATTACCGGCTGCAGAAGGGCGGTAAACAAAACATCATAATATTATGTTTAAATATAGTAAACTTCTGACTTGAGAATATGTGCTTATTATCATGTTTCATAGTCTCGCCAGAAGGTAAAGTAAGAAAAAATCTTTATTAATAAATTAAACACATTAACTTTGCAGGCATAAAATGAGAAATTTAAAATATCCGGCATATACTGTTCTGCTCATCATAATAATGTTTTTTACATCATGTGATAGAAAGGATAGATCATCACAAATACATATATTTACCTTAAGCGATGTGCATGGTGCTGTATTTGACAGGGATCCGCTCACCGGCAGGGAGAATTATTCCTCTATGGCAAAATTTGCCTCTTTCCTTAAGGATTATGATCCCCTGGAATATGTCTTACTCGATAATGGGGATAACCTGCAGGGGAGTCCTGCTGTATATTATTATAATTTTGAGGATACAACAGCTGAACATTTATGGGCAAGGGTATTGAATTATCTCGGATATGATGCCTCAACAGCCGGAAACCATGATATTGAAGCAGGCCATAAGGTGTATGACAGGATAAGAAAGGAATATGGTTTTCCTTTACTTGCAGCAAATGCCGTAGATACGGAAACAGGCAAACCATATTTTGATCCTTATGCCATTATTGATAAGAACGGGCTCAGGATAGCTGTAATGGGACTGATAACACCGGGCGTGCCGGGATGGCTGCCGGAAATACTCTACCAGGGCATCCGCTTTGATGATATGGTTGAGACTGCAGCCAGGTGGATGCCTGTAATAGAAAAAGAAAATCCCGACCTGGTAATAGGCCTGTTTCATGCCGGATGGGATGAGACATACCAGGGAGATAAAGGTTCATACCTTAATAACAATGCTTCACTTGCCGTTGCAGAGAAAGTTAAGGGTTTTGATATTGTTTTCATGGGGCATGACCATGATATAGTAAATAAATATATTGTAAACAGCTCGGGAGATTCCGTACTGATACTTGATAGTGGCAGCCGGGCAAGATATGCAGCAGCAGCTAAGGTTACATATTCAGGTAAAGAAGTAAAAAACATCATTGCGGTTGAAGGTGATATTATAGACCTTGCTGACAGAAAGCCCGATACTGACTTTGTTGAGAAATTCCGGGATGATTTTATGCTTGTAAGTGAATATGTCAGCCGGGAGATAGGCAGTATAAGTGAAACCATAAGTACAAGGGATGCATACTTTGGCGATTCCGGCTTTATGGACCTTATACATAATGTGCAGTTGAAGGTGAGCGGTGCCGATATTTCATTTGCCGCACCCCTTTCATATGACATTAAACTGGATAAGGGCGCAGTTACCGTATCTGATATGTTTAAGCTGTACCGTTATGAGAATATGCTATATACTATTGAGATGAGCGGGGAGGAAGTGGACCGGTACCTGGAATATTCCTATGGTATATGGTTCAGTACTATGAAAGGGCCTGACGATAATATGTTTGAAACAAAAACCACAGACAGAGGGTATGGTTTTAAGAATCAAACATATAATTTTGATTCAGCAGAAGGCATAAACTATATTGTTGATGTGAGCAAGTCTGACGGTGATAAGGTGGAGATACTGTCATTTACAGATGGCAGGGTTTTTGACAAAGATAAGATATACCTGGTGGCGCTGAACTCCTACAGGGGCAGCGGCGGGGGCGGACACCTGGATTATGCCTGCTCAGCTGATAATGCTGATATCAAAATCCGGCTGGTGAAGTCCACGGAGAAGGACCTCAGGTATTATATGATAAAATGGTTTGAAAATAATGGTGAGATTATTGTCAAAACTAATAATAACTGGCAATTGGTGCCGGAAAACTGGGTAGACAAAGCAGGAGAAAGGGAGTATGCAAAGCTCTTTACCTCCGGTAACTAAAAAATAGAATTATGAGTTTATATAAAACGCTGACACAGACAAAAGTAATATCACTACTCCTTGTTTTTACCTTTTTTCTTTCTTCATATAATTTTACAGATGAGGAGAAGAAAAGCAGTAAAGAGCAGAAAGTAAAGAATATTATATTGCTTATAGGTGATGGCATGGGTGTGACACAGGTTTCCGGTGCCATAACCATAAGCGGTGATAATCTTAATATGACAACATCAAGACATATAGGATTTATAAAGACACATTCATACGATAATTATAACACTGATTCGGCAGCAGGCGGAACAGCGTTATCATCGGGTAAGAAAACAAAGAACGGAATGATTGGTATGTCACCCGACAGCAGCAGGGTACAGCTGATTACTGAAATTGTCAGGAGAAAGAAAAAGATGTCATACGGGGTTGTAAGCACAAGTGCTGTCACTCACGCCACACCGGCATCTTTTGTTGCTCATAATATCAGCAGGTACGATTATGAAGGTATCGCTCTTGATTTTGTAAGGAATAAGCCGGATGTATTTATAGGAGGCGGTAAGGACAATTTTACCAGTAGAAGAGATCAGCGCGATCTTGTAAAGGTACTGAAGAACGATGGCTATCAGGTTGTTTTTAATATGGATGAACTCAATGAAGCTGATGGGGAGAGGGTGGCTGCTCTGCTGGCAGATGGGCATATGCCTGCTTTTGCAGAGCACAGGGGTGATATGCTTTCACAGGCAACAAAAAAAGCTATTGAATTGCTCAATCGCAACCGCAAGGGTTTTTTCCTTATGGTTGAAGGTTCCCAGATCGACTGGGGTGGACATGCCAATGATGCTCAGTATATAATTGAGGAAACGGTAGACTTTGATAAGGCTGTGGGGGTGGCCCTGCAGTTTGCTGCCAGCGACCCAAACACACTTGTTCTGGTTACCGCCGATCATGAAACAGGGGGTATGATAATTACGGATGGAAATCTGAAAGAAAAAACTTTAGAAGCTGGTTTCGGGGTAACAAGCCATACAGGAGTTTTAGTGCCTGTTTTTGCTTTTGGTCCGGGTGCCAACATGTTTACAGGTGTTTATGAAAATACGGGTCTTTTTGATAAAATGACTGAGGCCCTGAAATTGCGGTAAGAGCTTCTGAGTTTACATGCGTGTTTGGAAACAAGGACCTCTTTAACAGAATGAATTAGGTCCTCAGACCACGGTTAGAGTTGATAACAGTACGAATATTCTAAAATGACAGTTATGACTGCAGCTATATTCAGATCTTTTTTTTTGCTGGTAGTCTTATATTTGTCTCCCTCTTATAATACAGTTTACCAGGATCTTAAAGAGCTTTATATTGAGTCCGAAATAAAAATAAGCATGCTCCTTGGCGAGATATCAGGGATGGCTTACGAAGGGGATGATATATATGCACTGAATGACGGAGGTAACGGACCTTATATATTTCAGCTTGACATGCATACGGGAAGAACAAAGGAAAGATACAGGATAGATAATATTCGCAATAAGGACTGGGAAGAACTAGCCTTACACAATGGATACTTATATATAGGTGATTTTGGAAATAACATGGGGAAAAGGCGTGACCTGGCCATACACAGGATAAGTATTGACAGCCTGGATTATACTGACCCGCCTGTTAGTACAACCGGTATAGGCTACAGTCAGCAAAAGAGTTTTAAACGGTCAAGACATGATCATAGATGGGACTGTGAAGCAATGGTTGTATGTAACGATGGCATCTATTTGTTTTCCAAAAACTGGAAAAGCCGTGTTACCGAAATGTATGAAGTTAAGGAAGGCGAAATGAATAATCTGAGTCCTGCAGATTCATTCGATGCCGGCTTTCTGGTGACAGGTGCATACTATGATTCAGAGCGTGAAGACCTTTACCTTTGCGGATATTATGAAAATGAAACATATCTTTTGCATTTCCGTAATGCTGAAACCGTAAGTTTCACTGCTGATTACAGGAAGTATATTATCCCCGGATTGAAAAACACACAGGTGGAATCTGTTTTTGTCAATGGAAATTTTATCTATCTTGCTTCGGAAAGGACTTTAAAGTCGCAGGCTATTTACAGAATACCTCTTTCAAACCTGGAATGAAATAATGGAAGGACCGATAGATACAGGAGCCAGGCTGCCGGTTATTGAACATTTTTATTCAATACAGGGCGAGGGACATCATACAGGCAAAGCAGCTTATTTTCTCAGAATAGGAGGTTGTGATGTGGGTTGCAGCTGGTGCGATTCAAAATTTGCATGGGATGCCTCGGGACTTGAGATGACTCCCCTGGATGAAATAATTAAGGCCGTGAAATTATCAGGAGCAGATTCTGTGGTTGTGACGGGAGGTGAACCCCTTATGTACAACCTTGATCCACTGGGTGAGGCAATGAAAAGAATAAAAATAAAGACTTATCTTGAAACTTCAGGATCTCACGGGCTGACAGGTAAATGGGACTGGATATGCCTGTCGCCTAAAAAAAATCTTCCTCCCCTGGATGATATTTGTAGTCTGGCAGGGGAATTGAAGGTGATAATAGAGAATGAGGATGATTTTCCCTGGGCTGAGAAATACAGGACTAAGATGTCGTCCTCATGTAAACTATATCTTCAACCGGAATGGAGCAGATATAAAAGGATAATGCCGGTACTGGTTGATTATATTAAAAACCATACGAAATGGTCAATATCACTTCAAAGTCACAAATTTATGGGTATACCCTGAGGACCGGCCTCCTGGTTTTATGCCTGTTTGCTTCATCTGTACTTATGGCGCAGGAGCTGCATACAAGGTCAAACAGGGCGCTGAGTGCATATAATGCGGGAAAAGAAGCTTATGATTTTATTAATTATAATAAAGCAGAGAAACTTCTGTTTGAAGCCATTGGCCACGACCCTGACTTTATTGAAGCCCATCTGTTGCTGGCCGAACTCTCAAAAGACCTTCGTAAGTTTGAACAGTCAAAACAAGCATATGAGGAGGTGATGAAAATAGACTCAACATTCTTTCCCCCTGCCTTATATGCTTATGGTGAAGTTGAGTTTATACTGGGTAATTATGCTGAAGCAAAAGTTAATTTTCAGGCATACATTGACATGATGGAAGGAAAATCTTTGAATGCAGAAAAAGCAAGAAAATATATTGCTGACTGTGAGTATGCCCTGGAAGCCATAAAAAACCCTGTGGATTTTAATCCCGTTAACCTTGGAGATTCAATCAACACTTCAAATGACGAATACTGGCCGGCCATAACGGCAGATGATAAGATGCTTTTCTTTACCAGGCAGACAACCTTCAGAAGCAGTAATATGCGGAGTGAACAGCGACAGGAAGATTTCTATTACAGCTACAGGGTCAATGGTGAGTGGTCGCTTGCAAAAAATGCCGGACAACCCCTGAATACAAAATATAACGAAGGTGCCCAAACACTCGATGCAGGTGGCAACTATATGTATTTCACTGCCTGTAACAGGAAAGAAGGAAAAGGAGGCTGTGATATTTATTATTCCGTAGTTTCAAACGGTAAATGGAAAAGAGGTATCAATATCGGGAGCCCTGTCAACACTCAGTACTGGGAGTCGCAGCCCTCTCTTAGTCCGGATGGCCGCCGATTGTATTTTGTAAGTAACCGTCCGGGCGGATACGGGGGGATGGATATATGGCTTAGCACAATGATAAAAGACGGTAAATGGTCTGAGCCCCGGAACCTCGGTGATAAGATAAACACTCCCGGTGATGAGATGTCCCCGTTTATACATTTTGATAACAGGACTCTCTATTTTTCATCAAATGGCAGGCCATGCATGGGAGGCTTTGATATATTTATGTCGAGGCTCGAAAACGACAGTATCTGGTCTGAGCCTCAGAGCCTGGGATATCCTATTAATACTCAAACAGATGAAATAGGGTTGATTATTAACTCCTCCGGCACAATTGCTTATTTTTCATCGGATATAAATCCGGGACAGGGGCGTGACTTATTTTATTTCGAAGTACCCGAACATATACGACCCGACCCGGTGTCTTATCTTAAAGGTGTTGTTAGGGATAAGCTGACAGGTAAAATGCTTAAGGCTTCTTATGAACTGTTAAACCTGGATACAGGAAAGAAAGAAATGATTTCTTCCACAGGCAGCGGGGGTGATTTCCTGGTATGCCTGCCCTCCGGCCATAACTATGGGATTAATGTGAGCAGTCCGGGTTACCTGTTCTATTCTGAAAGCTTTATGATGCAGGCTGAGCACAGCTC
>CAZGUR010000043.1:0-16329 GCA_964529295.1 uncultured Rikenellaceae bacterium
CCATCGAGTCCGGGTATCTTAACCAGCTGCTCCCCGAAATTATAGGCATCGGGCTCAGGGAAATAGTCAACATCATACATATTGTTAAAGCGACGCGCAAACTTGCGGGTCATCTCAAGATGCTGCTCCTGGTCCTTGCCCACCGGCACCTTGTTGGCCCTGTGTATAATAATATCGGCTGCCATAAGCACAGGATAAGTCAGCAGTCCAGCATTCACATTGTCAGGCTGCTTCCTTACCTTCTCCTTGAAAGAGGCGGTGCGCTCCAGCTCACCCACATAGGCATTCATATTAAGCAGAAGATAGAGCTCACTCACCTCCGGCACATCGCTCTGTATAAACAGCGTAGCTACCTCCGGATCAATGCCGCAGGCCAGGTATTCAGCCATCACCTGCCTTATATTGGAATGAAGGTCATCGGGATGAGGATGTGTGGTAAGGGAGTGATAGTCAGCTATAAAGAAAAAACAATCATTCTCATACTGCATCTTCACCGCATTACGTACCATGCCGTAATAATTACCCAGGTGAAGCTTGCCTGTTGACCTTATGCCGCTAACTACCGTATCCATCTTTCCTTGTTTATATTTCATGGCAAACCTACTTTATTTTTAAGAAATAAGCAATATAAGATTCCCCGGGCACTAAGGGTTTTACTATCTTTGCAGAAATCAGCATGCTTATGGAATCAACACGACAGAAGAAAGTATCCAGACTATTACAGAAAGAGTTGGCTGAGATACTGAGGCAGAAAACCACGGAGCTGGCCAGGGGCAAGATGATAACCGTTACCACCGTAAGGGTGAGCCCCGACCTCGGGATAGCCAAAATATACCTCAGCATTTTCCCCTCGGATGACAGCGGGGAGACACTGGAGAGCATAAGGGAAAATACGCCCAGGATACGCAATGAGCTGGGCAATAAGGTGCGCCACCAGCTGAGGGTGATACCCGGGATAGCTTTTTACCTTGACGACAGCCTCGACTATATAGATAATATTGACTCCCTCCTCAACGAAGATTAACAATCGCAATAATGAGATATGATCCTGTAAAAAGCCGCATCGGCAGGGTGATCAGTCGCCATATATGGCTGCGTAAACTGTTTTACGCACTGCTGGATATACTGCTGCTGCGCACATGGCATGTCAGAAAAGCACTGCACCGCTTTGCCAGCAGCAGGAAGGAGTCCGACAGCCACGGGGGAGCGGATATCACAGGCAGCAGGAAGGAGTCCGCCAGCCATGGGCAGGATATCGCCCGCAGCAGTGAGGCTTCTGCCAGCAGCAGTGAGCAGGTCAGCATACTGGATGCCGGATCTGGATTCGGACAGTACACATGGAGGATGTGGAAGATAAATAATAAGTGGAATATACTGGGCACAGATATCAAGCAGGAACAGATAGACGACTGTAAGCACTTTATTTCAAAAACAAAGGCAGCATCGCGGGTGGACTTCAGGTATGCAGACCTCACCACCTTCAGGGAAGAAGAGAAATATGACCTGGTGCTGTCGGTGGATGTGATGGAGCATATAGAAGATGACAGGCAGGTGTTCAGAAATTTTTATTCCTCACTGAAGCCCGGTGGATGGCTTATCATATCAACACCATCGGACAGGGGAGGCTCCGATGTGCATGGCCATGACGACCATTCCTTTATTGATGAGCATGTGCGCGACGGCTACGGAATAAAAGAAATAAAAGAGAAGCTGGAGGAGGCAGGCTTTGGCAGCATAAAAACGGAGTATACATACGGGCGTCCGGGTAAGATATCATGGCGCATATCAATGAAATACCCTGTGCTTATGCTCAACGCCTCCATGGCCTTTGTCATTATCCTGCCCCTGTACTATATACTGGTGATGCCCTTTGCGCTTATACTTAATTACATGGATATACGTACTAAACACAGGGAGGGAACCGGACTCCTGGTAACAGCCGTAAAATAAACAGCAGGTGTATGAAAACAGAAGCCTCGCAAAGAAATGCGCCCTTATGAAAACAGCAGCTTATAAAAACAACAGGTATATGAAAGCAGCAGCCTCGCAAAGAAATGCGGCCTTATGCAAACAGCAGGTGTATGATAAATAAGAAATAAGTATAACAGGTAATTCTTTACGAACTTGAAACTGTCATTATACATAGCCAGAAGATATCTTTTCGCCAAAAAATCGCGTAACGCCATCAATGTGATATCCGGCATATCGGCAGCAGGCATAACAACAGGCACCATGGTGCTTATCATAGTGCTGTCGGTGTTCAACGGACTGGAAGACATGGTGTACTCATTGTTCTCCACCTTCGATCCCGACCTTGAAGTGAGGATCAGCCAGGGCAAGGTGTTTACCCCGGAGTCTCACCACCTTGACGGTCTGGGGTCAACAGAAGGGATAGAAGCATACTCAATGGTACTGGAAGAGAACTCACTGCTTCGCTATGACGATAAACAGATTGTTGCCACGGTTAAGGGGGTGGACGATAACTACACCAGCATAACCGGACTCGACAGCGTGATGTGGGACGGCGAATTTCTTCTTAAGGCAGAAAACGGAAGGCCGCATGCGGTTGTTGGACTGGGTGTGGCCAATAACCTGGGCATAGGTCTTAGCTTTATCAACCCGCTGATAATTTACATGCCCGAAAGGGAAGGACGGGTTAGCAATCCCGCCAACGCCTTCGTAAGGAAACCCCTCTTCCCCTCCGGCATATTCTCCGTTGAGCAGGAATATGACTCGCAGTATATATATGTACCTATAGAGGTGATGCGCGAACTGCTGATGTATGACAGTGAGATATCCGCGCTGGAGATAAAATTCACAGAAGGGGCCGATGAGGAAAGGGTGCAGTCGCAGGTAGAGCAGATATTCGGCCCGGAATACCGGGTAAAGAACAAGTTCCAGCAACAGGAGATATTCTATAAGGTAATGAAATCGGAACGACTGGCTATTTTCTTTATCCTCACCTTTATACTTATCATCGCCTCCTTTAATATAATAGGATCCCTTACCATGCTTATAATAGAAAAACAAAGGGATATAGGCATACTGCGCAATATGGGTGCCGACAAAAAGCTGATAAAGAGAATATTTATCTTCGAGGGATGGATGATATCACTTATAGGGGTGGCGGCCGGACTCACACTGGGCTTTATCATATGCTGGCTGCAACAGCATTACGGACTGGTAAGGCTGCAGGGCGAGACACTGATAATGGATGCCTATCCCGTAAGGATGAAGATAAGCGACTTTATGGCTGTGCTTGGCACAGTGCTTGCCATAGGATATATAGCGTCATGGTTCCCGGCAAGGCAGATGTCAAAAAAATACCTGGAGAATGAAAATGAATAGACTGAGCATCATTACAGGCCTGCTGCTTATCACAGGCATCATGCTGATAAGCGCATGTAATAAAACCAACAGGTCAGGCATAAAAAGCTCCGAAGTGATACCGCCGGAGAAAATGACAGAGTTGCTGACAGACCTGTACCTGGGGGACGGACTCCTTAACTACCCACCCATAAGAAGCGACTATGCAGAGATGGACTCTATAGAGAGCTATATCGATGTGATTGAGAGTCACGGCCTCACAAAAGAACAGGCAGACATTAGCATGCGCTATTATTTTATCGATAAGCCGGATAAATACGAAGATATATATGACAAAGTAATAGAGAACCTCTCGGGCATGGAGGCGGAGCTGATGCAGCAGATGGCAAAGAAGCCTGATCCTGACCGTAACCTGTGGAACGGCGAAAGGAGCTATACACTGCCTGACGCCGGGGTCAATAACCCCCTGGAGTTCAGTATACGGACGGAAGGGCTCGGTGAATATACCATAAGAGCCAGGATAACAGTCTATAAGGACGACCAGAGCATAGATCCCCATACCCTGGTATGGTTCTGGTATGACGACGGCAGCGAAGAGGGTAAAAAGATAATGTGGGACAAAAAAACGCTTCTGAAGAACAGCAGACCGGATTTTATTAACATGAAGAAGAGTCTGGATGACCCCAGGGTCACACATATAAAAGGCAGGCTCCTTAACCATGCCCCGCAGTCCGGACACTGGGAGAAGCATGCCATAGTGACCAGTATAAGCGTTAAAATTCTCAGGGAGGAGGAGGAAGCAGAAAGGCAATGAGACGGCTCTCGGCACAATATATAATAACAGGCACAGGTGATATACTCAAAAGGGGTATCATCACAACGGATGATACCGGACGCATAACAGGGATAACAGATACGGGGGGCCATCCCACCGAAAAAGCTAAGACAGAATTCTTTAACGGCATCATCATCCCCGGCTTTGTCAACTGCCACTGCCACCTCGAGCTGTCAGCCCTGCACAGGCGTACGGAGACCGGAACCGGACTAGGCCCTTTTATACGCGGTGTCAGGGAATCGCGGCCACCAGCCGGTGAAGACTCACTGAAAAGCATGGAGGAGGCTGACAGCATGATGTACCGGACAGGTACCTCGGCATGCGGCGATATATGCAACAGCAGCATCAGCTTCCCCCTCAAGGAGCGAAGCAAAATAAAATATATCAACTTCCTGGAAGTGTTCGGGGTGGACCCCCATAAAGCGGAGCTCAGGATAAAAGAGGTGCTGGAGCTGAAGAAGCAGGCAGAGAGCTACTCAGCACCCTCATATATTACACCCCACTCCTTCTATTCGCTGTCGGCCACCCTGCTGAAAGGGATAAAGGAGCTGGCATCATCCAACAGGGTCAGCAGCATACACCATATGGAGTCGCCTGCCGAAAAAGAGCTGCTGAAGGATGCCGCAGGGACGCTGATGGATTCGTACCGGGCTATGGGAATAGACCACGATATGATGCACGACCGTATACCGGATCATGTAAGCGGACTCCTCAACTATATAACAGACTCGGGCAGACTTATACTGGTGCATAACACCTATGCCGGCGATAAGAACATAAGGGCGGCTGAGCAGCGGGGCAACTGCTACCTCTGCCTCTGTCCGCGTTCCAATATATATATTGAGAAAGCACTGCCGCCACTGGACCGGATAGTTGCATCGCAGCTGCCGGTGACCATAGGCACCGACAGCCTGGCATCCAACAGCTCACTGGATATGCTGGAAGAGATAAAGGCACTGTCCCATAGCTTCCCCGGCATAAGCCTGTCAGAGATGACAGCCTGGGCCACCATCAACGGTGCCAGGGCACTTGGTATAGAGGATGAATATGGAAGTATTGAAGTTGGTAAGTCACCCGGACTCACACTGATTGAAAACGCGGATCTGGCTGATATGAAGCTTACAAAGGAAAGCAGGGCCCGGCGGCTGCTGTAGCAAAAAGCCTAGCTGACAGAACCCGATATAAAGTCCACCGCACGCCTGTCGTCCACCATCATATGGTCATCAAACCATTTCTCCAGGTAGAAATACATATCATTATAATTATTCCTGTCGCCGTTCTCATAACCTTTCCTGAAAGCTATGATACGTTCAATAAACTCCTTGTGCATACGTATGTGAGCGTCCATTTCGTCATAACCAAACTCCTTCATATTTATCTCCTCCCTAATCATATACTGCTCAAAATAATGGGTCAGGCGAAAGAAAATATCAGAGATATCAGAGTCCTGCACACCACCTGCTATAATCTCCTTCATGCTGTTGATTATATCCAGGAACCTTCTGGCCTGCTCATCATAAAGCTCGTTATGAAGCTCATACTCCTTCTTCCATGTATAGGGATCAGGACTGATTGTCTTCTTCATATCTTGTATTTATTTAGTGATAGCTGCCTGTTGCACAACCTTACAAAGATACAACATACTATCTGTTATACAATGATATAAGTCATTGCAACACCTGCGATATATCAAGTCATGCAAATTATGCTACTTTTGTTTTAATATGCCGGCAGGGGCGTATAAGAGCTACAGAAGAGTACAGCTATGAAAAAAAAACATGCAGCCAGTATCCTTATCTGTCCGCTTGCCTGGGGCACAGGCCATGCAGCAAGGGTTCAAGCCATTGCACATATACTTAGGCAGAGGGGACATAGTGTTATCCTGGCAGCCCCGGCCTCCCTGCTGAGGGCCTCCGATTATGATATATACAATAAAATTATTCCCCTGCCCTCAGCCTCAGTCCGCTATTCATCACACCTGCCCCTGCCCCTGGCACTGCTGCTGCAGCTGCCACTGTTCATGTTAACCTTCCTGTCTGACAGGTACCGCCTGCCGGGTATCCTACGCCGCCATGGCATTGACCTGCTGATAAGTGACAACCGCTTTGGTCTGTGGACAAAAAAGGTGCCCTGCATATATATAACACACCAGCTGAGGGTGATGATGCCTCCCGCACTGCGCTTTGCCTCTGCACCCGCCTCAGCGCTCCACCGCGCCATAGCCTCGCGCTATGATGAGTGCTGGGTGCCGGACATGCCGGATCAGGAAAATCTCAGCGGCCGGCTGTCACATAAGTGCAGAAAGCCGGCCCGCACACGGTACATCGGCATACTGAGCCGCTTTGTCATCAGTCAGCCGACGGCAGGGAAAGAGCCACCCCCCAACACACCCTATACCCTGGCTTTGCTGTCTGGACCCGAACCGCAGCGCAGCATACTGGAGAAGATCATTATGGCGCAGCGCCACAGCTTACCCGGACAGCTGGTGATAGTGGCAGGTAAAGCGGATGGTGATGATAAAAAAGGTAAACGGGATGGTGACAGTAATAGCGGCAGTGACGATAGCAGGGTCGTTCTGCGAATACCCTGGGCGGACAGCCGGCAGCTCAAAAGCCTGGTTAAGCAGGCCTCTTTTATAATATGCCGCTCAGGCTACAGCACGGTGATGGACCTTGTGACAGCCGGCAGAATAGCCCTGCTGGTGCCTACACCCGGACAGCCGGAACAGGAATACCTGGCATGCTACCTTGCGGACCGCCACGGCTTCAGCATGGTGACACAGAAAGAGCTGGCAGCAGGTATCATCCCGGTGGATAAGGGAAAAGGAAAAAAACCAAAGGAAACGGAATGGCTGGCAGCAGGTAACAGGCTGCTATCGGAGGCCCTGGATGATATCACGAAAAAAATATGCCGGCAGTCTTAACACTGATCACGCTACCGTACCACACTGACTGTCAAAAAACCACCATCACAAGCCATATAACCATAAAGCCCAGGGCAAATCCCGAGTATATCTGTGCGGGCTTATGCGACCTGAGATAGAGCCTGGCAGCCATAACCATGCCGGCAAGCAGTATCACTGCCACCCATATAAGCGTCAGGTTAGCCAGCATGCGGGCCGACAGTGCCATAACAGTCGCCAGCAGGCTTCCCAGTCCCGCCGAATGAACAGATATCTTCCACCTGGTGGTTATTATAAGCACCAGCACAGCCAGTATTGTTGTGGCCAGCACAAAGGAGCGTATAAGCTCAGGTATTTGAAAAGAGTAGAACAGTATGGTTGTCAGCAGGTACATCAGGCAGCCTATGGCCAGGGGTATGATCCTGTCCGTGCGTGTATTCATGGTGTAGGACGATATTATATTCTTATACCTTAGCAGGGGCATCAGGGCCACGGGCACCACGGTCATATTGACAAAGGCCAGCAGCAACACGGTGCCCTTAAGCCCGTTATAGCGTATAGCCAGCTCGTAGGAGAATATGGTGGGTGCGTAAAAGATAATTATCAGCCCGTACACGGGAAGGAATCCCGGAAAGAAGATCACGGACAAGGTCTGCGCTATTACTTTCAATATCTTGTTTTCATGTTCTGCTGTCATCATGCCTCCTTTCTGAGCCTGGCCACAGGTATGTTAAGCTGCTCGCGGTACTTGGCCACTGTACGCCTGGCTATCTGGTATCCTTTGGACTGCAATATTTCCGTCAGCCTCTCATCGGTGATGGGTTTCTTCTTATCCTCGGCCTCTATGATCTCCTCCAGCATCCTCTTTATCTCACGTGTCGACACCTCCTCGCCGCTGTCCGTCTGCAGTCCCTCGGAAAAGAAATACTTAAGGGGCAGTATGCCAAAATGTGTCTGTATATACTTGCTGTTGGCCACCCGCGATATGGTGGATATATCGAGTCCCGTTGCATCAGCTATATCCTTCAGTATCATAGGTCTCAGCCTGGTATCGTCGCCCTCCAGGAAGTATTCTGACTGAAAATCCAGTATGGCGTTCATGGTCAGCAGCAGGGTATTATGCCTCTGCTGCATGGCATCGATAAACCAGCGGGCGGAGTCCAGTTTCTGCTTCACAAAGCTCACTGCCTCCTTCTGTTTCTTCGTCTTATCCTTGCTGGCCGAATAGGTCTCCAGCATCTCGGCATATGTCCTGTTGATCTTAAGCTCCGGCACATTGCGGCTGTTAAGGCTTATCTCCAGTCCTTCCTCGGTGTACTCAAGGATAAAGTCGGGCACTATATGATAGCTGTTCTTGTTCATAGGATCGCTGAAGGAGCCTCCCGGCTTGGGGTTAAGCCTTAGTATCTCATCCAGTGCTTCTTTCAGCTCACCATCATCAAGTTCGAGTCGGGCCTTTATCTTATCATAGTGCTTCCTGGTAAACTCTTCGAAATACTTATCCAGTATCCTGGTGGCGTTATTGATAGAGGGCTTGTCCTGGTCTTTCCTTACCATCTGCAGCATCAGGCATTCGCGCAGGTTACGGGCGCCCACACCTGCAGGCTCCAGGTCCTGCACTATATCCAGCACTCCCTGCAGTTCCTCCTCGGTGGTCATCACATTCTGTGAGAAAGCCAGGTCATCAACTATATTCTCCAGCTCCCTGCGCAGGTATCCGTCCTCATCTATATTACCCAGTATATAGTCAACCAGCTTCTCCTGCTCTTCCGTCAGGGAGCGCATGCTTACCTGGTTGGCCAGGAACTCATGGAAGGAGCGTCCCGTGGAGAAGGGTATCTCCGACTTCCTGTCCTCGCCCTTGCTGTAGTTCTTGGCCTCCAACCTGTAGTCGGGTATATCCTCGTCCTCTATATAATCGTCAATGGAAAACTCATCCTGGTCATTATCATCCCTGTCCTCATCTTCCGCCTCACTGATATCCGGCTCATCATCATTGCCCTCCTCCAGTGCGGGATTCTCCTCTATCTCCTTCTTTATCCTCTGCTCCAGCTGCATGGTAGGTATCTCCAACAGCTTGATCATCTGTATCTGCTGAGGCGACAGCTTCTGTAAGAGCTTCTGTGATAATCGTTGTTTTAACATCTTTTTCTCTCTCCGGTCTAAAATTCAGCTTTCCCCGGCGTACGCGGGAAGGGGATCACATCCCTTATATTCTTCATTCCCGTAACAAACAGCATCAGTCGCTCAAAGCCCAGCCCGAAGCCGCTGTGCGGCGCCGTACCGAACTTACGTGTCTCGAGAAACCACCATAGCTCCTCCTCCGGTATTCCCAGTTCCCTGATCCTTGACTCCAGCTTATCATAATCCTCTTCCCTCTGTGAGCCTCCTATTATCTCACCTATCATCGGGAACAGCACATCCAGGGCCCGCACAGTGCGACCATCATCATTCTGCTTCATATAGAAAGCCTTTATATCCATGGGATAATCGGTAACCATAACAGGTCTCTTATAGTGCTGCTCCACCAGGTACCTCTCATGCTCGGCCTGCAGGTCGCTGCCCCATCCTACGGGAAATTCCCAGTTGCGACCGGCCCCTGTCAGCACATCAACAGCCTCCGTATAGCTTATCCTCATATACTCATTGTCCACCACAAAGCGGAGCCTTTCAATAAGCTCATTGTCTATCATCTTATTGAGAAAGTCCAGGTCGTCCCCGCAGTTATCAAGGGCATAGCGTATAAGGTACTTGGTGAAATCCTCGGCCAGGTCCATATTATCGTTTATATCATAAAAAGCCATCTCCGGCTCTATCATCCAGAACTCGGCCAGGTGCCTTGGTGTATTTGAATTTTCAGCCCTGAAGGTGGGACCAAAGGTGTATATCTCGCCAAGCGACAGCGCTCCCAGCTCCCCTTCGAGCTGACCGGACACCGTCAGGTTGGTCTCCTTACCGAAAAAATCCTGCGAATAGTCAATCTTACCGTCCCCGTCCACCGGCGCCTTGTTAAGGTCAAAGGTGGTAACCCTGAACATCTCACCCGCCCCCTCGGCATCGGAGCCTGTGATAATGGGTGTGTGCAGGTAGTAATATCCCCTGTCATTAAAATATTTATGCACGGCATAGGCCATGGCATGCCTTATCCTGAACACGGCACCAAAGGTGTTGGTCCTGAACCGCAGGTGGGCTATGCTCCGCAGGAACTCCATGGAATGGCCCTTCTTCTGCAAGGGGTATATCTCCGGGTCGGCAGCACCGTACAGCTCTATCTTAGTAGCCTGTATCTCCATGTTCTGGCCCTTGCCTTCAGACCTTACCAGCTTACCTTCCACTGCCAGGCTGGCGCCCGTGGTGATAAGTCTGAGCATCTCCTGGTTAAAGGACGGCACATCAAGCACCACCTGTATATTATGTATCGTTGAACCGTCGTTAACGGCAATAAAGGACACATTTTTGTTGCCCCTCCTTGTACGCACCCATCCTTTCACCAGCACATCCCTGCCCGGCTCCGACTCCAGTACCTGCTTTATTTTCTCTCTTTGCATAAGAATCCCTCTTTTGTCATATTCTTTTTAGTCACGACAAAAATAAAAACTAATATTTAAAACAGCACGATTTTTGCGGGCTAAATGCCCTGCCCCCCTTTTATGACCTTAAAATCGCGGCACACGCCTCTTTGATTGCTGCGGGACCGTATGATCGCTGCCGCCTAGCCGTACATGAACTGCGAGACCTTGGCGAAGTTGGCCCTGGGGTTAACACAGCACACCGGTATCTTTGCACTGTTGGCTATCATCTGCTGCTCCTGTGCCCCCAGCACATAATCGGCCATGGTGATATTCTTGGTGGTCATAATAAGAATTATATCCGCATTGATACTCCGGGCAAACTCAGTGGTCTCCTGAGCCATGCTGCCCTTCTTCATATCATGCAGCTCATATTCTATATTGTTCTGTATAAGGTATTTAACAGCAAAGTTAAGATTAATATTTGTCTTCTTGAGCAGGCTCTTGTCGGTGGTCACAGTCTTAAGTATATGTACCTTCGACTCGAAATACTTACCCATAAAGATTGCCATCTTCAGCTTCTCCTTGTTCTCCGACCTGAAATCCACGGGGAAGACTATATTATGGTACTTATCCATATCCTGCGGCATATCCTGCACCACTATGAAAGGCACCTTGGATCCCACTATCACCTTAAGGGCCCAGCTGCCTGTTATCTTCTGCATGCCCTTCATGCCATGGGTGCCCATAACCACCAGGCTGGCCCCGTGCTCATTGACAAACTCGGAGATAGCACTGAAGATATTACCCGGTATCAGCGCCATATTAACCTCTATGCCATACTTCTCACTGCCCTCACCGGCTATCTTCTGCAGCTTAGCCTCCTTCTTCTTGTACTCACCGGTCTTTATGTTCCTGTCCACTATATGAAGCAGGTCCACCTTGCCTTCTATCATTTTGGCTATCTTGGCTGCATGGGCAAGCGCATGTTCGGCCTTTATTGTAAAGTCCCAGGGAACTACAACAATCTCCGTATCCCTGGCTTTAACTTTAACCTTTTCCTGTTCCATTGTCTTATGGTATTATATCTATTGTAAAGTTAAACTCTTTTCAGAAATAATCAAATCATTTTGTGCGCTGACAGGGCTTAATTGTCCGCCCGAAGGTCATCCGTCTTTTTACGCGGGACAAGGTATGTGACGCTTACCGCAACAAACAGGGCCACCAGGAAGGTCATCAGCCTGGCGGGTATGCCCTTCTCTGTATATGAGGTCAGCAGCACCGGTATCTTCTCCTCCATCACGGTGCTGCTCCAGCGCTCCTGCACCAGCGTGGCAAGCTCGTTCCTGAAGCGGCTCACAGCCACATATTTCTCTCCCTCTATCCCTTCAAACAGCTCCGTCTCCTCCTGTGTTATCACCTCCTGCTCCACCAGGAAGGCTGTCTTCTCCCCCGTCACCCTGTAGTGCTGCTCAAAGCCACCGCTTATCCAGAAGATGGTAAAGAGGAGTCCCACCCCTATGGTAGCCAGCGCCGCCCTGCCATGAAAGCGCTTCCAGAAGAGCGACAGCAGTATGATAACCGAGAAGGTGCAGCCTATGCCTGCCCACACATAGCTGACAAGGGTAAAGATAAGGCGTGAGGGCGACACCCAGGCTATCACCAGGGCTATCACCGCCAGCAGCGCCGTCACCAGTCGCGAATGACGCAGAGAGCGGTCCTTCTTAGCCATGGCTGCTGCCTCACCTTCCTTCTTAAGCAGGTTCTCCGACAGCTCGGTGGCCGACAGTATAAGCAGGGAGTCGGCTGTCGATATCATGGCCGCTATGGCCCCCGTTATCAGTATGGCCGCAACAGCGGGAGGGAAGAGCTGCAGTATAACCCTGGGCATAACATATTCGGGGTCGTCGAGTCCGGCCGGACCGAACAGGGCTATGCCTATCCACCCTATGCTCAGCGCCCCTATATATGCCACTATGGTCCATATAATACCTATATTGCGCGCCTTCTTTGCCTGCCGTGCATCCTTTATGGCCATAAAGCGCATGCTTAGCTGCGGCTGTCCCCCCAGGTAGCCGAAGAACCATGAAAAGCCGCCAGCCAGTACCAGTCCCGCCCCAAAACCCCGGGCCGTGCCGCTAAGCGACACATAGGACTCACCCGCCGAGCGAAGGGCCTCCGGTATGCTCTGTGCAAAGAGCTCGGGGTGATTCGAAAGGTATATGATGCCGGTGATGGGTCCTACCACCAGCGTTATGATCATCACTATGGCCTGTATAACATCGGTGTATACCACCGAGCGGAAACCGCCGTATATGGTGTATGGCACTATGATGGCCGCCGTAAGGAAAAGTCCCAGCTTAGGGTCAATGCCAAACATGGTGTGCAATGTCTTGCCACCACCAAGGAACTGGGCGCCCACATAGAAAAAGAAGAAAAAGACGATGGTCAGGCTGCCCACTATCTTAATCTGTCTGCCGTTCTCACCATGCTTCTTTGATATATACTGTGCAAAGGTGCTTATATTATATTTCTCAGCCTCATCCCTCAGTCTCCAGGCCAGCACTACCCATGCCGTTATGATACCTGCCACGCAGCCCAGTGCCGTCCATATCTCCGTCATACCCATAGCATATGCTGCCCCCGGCAGTCCCAGCAGGGCCCATGACGACTCGCCCGTGGCCCGCTCCGACAGCGCAGCCACCCATCCCGGCAGTCCGCGTCCCGCAATGGCGTAATCCTCGTTGGTCTTCACTTTCCTTCCCTGGAATATACCCCAACTGATAAGCAGTCCCAGGTAGATAAGCATCACTATCAATATCTGCATCTGGTTTTCCATAGTACAAGATTTTTGGCTTTTGAAGGCTAATTTAATCAGTTAAGCTGAAAATCCGAATACATGAGCGTTAAGAAATGTTAGTCAGAAAACAAGCCATGAAAGCTTGGCCATACGGTGAAGATATAAAAGGGTCAGGAGCAGGCGGTTACCTGTATTGTACCTGTGCCTCATATAGCGGTACGAGGGAAAAATATCACCCATTATATATATATACCTGCGCCTGCGTCCGGGTATATTCCTTATCCTCTGCCTGTAATTCTTCCTTCTGCCTGTGACCGCCACATTATCCTTGGGATTATCCAGGAAATCAATAAAGCGGCTGATAACCCCCTGCTCACCCGGTATGGTGCCGGTGTCCGAAGGGGGAGTGTCACCCGATATAGTACCGGTGTCCGAAGGGAGGGTGTTTCCCGGTATGGTGCCAGTGTCCGAAGGGAGGGTGTCTTCCGGTTCAATAAAAAAACGTTCCAGCAGGAATAATTTCTCCTCAAGCATATCCCCCATACCCAGCTCCCCCGCCATACGGTAGAGCTCAGCCTTCAGCAGCTCAGCACCGTACTTCTTCAGCATCAGCAGCAGGTCGGTGTACAGCCGCAATTGAGACTCCCCCTGCACCGTCTCATGGTAATGCAGGTGCTTCACAAGGAACAGGAAATGGAGTCGGGGCGACAGTAGACCGGGATCTGCTCCCTCCAGCAGTCGGTGCAGCATCTCATCCCCGTCAAAAAAGCCGTCATGCCTCTCCTCCCCCTCAAAAAGACTGTGGTGCATCTCAAAGGAGATGCCGTCCTTATACAGCTCGGGCATATGCTTGCCTATCCAGGGCAGTATCTCTTTGTAGCGGGGCGACTTGATAATATGCGGCTCATAGCCCTTGCCCAGCAGGTATTCCCATGCCTCCATGCAACGCCTGCGCGGCACCAGGAAATCCACATCGTTCATCTGTCTCAGTCCCCTGTTGCCGTACACGGTCCTCTCCAGGGCCATACCCTTTATCAGCACCGGCCTTATGCCAATCTCCCCCAGCAGCTTCTCCATCTCATCATACTTCTCCGACAGCATGGTGTTCCTGCCCAGGCTCTTCATATATGCATTATGTAATACTGACAGCTCCTTCTCCGGAACCATCGCGGTCATTTCCAGCTCCCTGAAATTATAGTAAACCAGGGCGCTGATGCCATGCTCATTGGCCAGCCACACAAAATGCTCCCAACTGTCGATGCCTGCTGCCAGCTTCTTAACCCTCTCCCCGGCCTCACCCGTGAAAGAGGTGCGGCAGAGGGCAATAAGCAATTCATGCACGGGCATTACCTTCTTCATCAGTACATGCTTTTTTGCTGTTCATACAGGCGGCTGTAGCTGCCGCCTGCCTTCATCAGCTCATTATGGGTGCCTGTCTCGGTCACCACACCCCCGTCTATCACCACTATCCTGTCGGCTACCTTCACATTGGCCAGCCTGTGACTGATAAGTATACATGTGCGTCCGGCCGACAGCTCGGTGAAGCGGCTGAACATATCATATTCGGAGGCAGCATCCAGGGACGAGGCCGGCTCATCCAGCACCAGTATCTCCGGCTCGCGGTACAGGGCACGGGCCAGCGCTATCTTCTGCCACTCGCCCCAGCTCAGCTCGCGACTATCATCAAACAGCCTGCCTATAACGGTATCATAGCCCCGCGGCAGGCTCTCCAGCAGCTCCGCTATGCCGGCCCTGCCGGCGGCCTCCCTTATCCTGTCCATATCCTTCTCCCTGTGTATATCACCTGCCCTGATATTATCGGCTGCACTCAGGTTATAGAGCATGAAATCCTGGAAGACAACGGAGAAGAGTCGACGGTACATGGCCGGCTCTATATTTTTTATATCATTGCCGTCAACCAGTATCTTGCCGGCCTGCGGGTCATACAGCCTGCACAGCAGCCTCACCAGCGTTGTCTTGCCGGCACCGTTGGCACCCACCAGTGCCACCGTCTCGCCCCTGTTGATCTTCAGGCTCACCCCCTTAAGCACATCGCTGTCCGAGGAGGGGTAGCTGAAAAAGAGGTTTTCTATCCTTATATTGCTCTTCAGCCTGTCCACAGCTATCACGGGCGGACGAACCGTCACCGTCTCCCTCAGCTTAAGAAAATCGAAGATATCAGTTATAAAGAGGCTGTCTTCATAGAGTCCGGCCGTAGCACCCAGTATCTGCTTTATATATGTCATGCCCATCCTGAAAGCCAGGAGGAACATGGCCAGGTCGCCCAGACCAATACCGCCACCCACCGTCTGCATCACTATATAATAGAGGGTCACAAGCACTGCCGCCGCTTTAAACACAGCGGACACCAGTTCTATCAGGGAGCGCTTCCTTATAATATCCAGCTCCTCCTTCTTCTGCCTGTCAAAGCTGTCGCGGAACAGCCCGGAGAAATAGCTGCCGAGACCGAAAAGCCGCAGCTCCCTCGACGGGCGGTCGCCGGTAAGCAGCCAGTTAAAGTAGGCCGACTTGCGGGCCACCGGCGTCAGCTCCCTGCGGAAATTATAGAGCAGTCCGGAGAAATAAACCCTCAGCCATATACCCGGTATATTGGCCACCAGCAGTATCACGGCCAGCCACCAGCTGAGGGTGGCCAGCAATCCGGCTATCAGCAGCAGCGAGATGCCTGAACGCAGCAGCGACACTATATTGTTTACTATGGAGGCTGGACGGAAAGGGGCCTCGCGGGCAGCCCTGGTAAGGCTGTCGTAATAAGCGGGATCCTCAAAATGCTGCAGGTCCAGCGACACCGACTTGTTATGTATCAGCCGGTACATATACGACTCCAGGTGCCAGGCCTGCTTCTTCCTCACCAGGTTACCTATGGACTGTGCAGCCTCATCAATGAGATATAGAAGGGCTATAGCCAGTATCATCCACAAAACCATCCTGGTAT
>CAZGUR010000044.1:0-2137 GCA_964529295.1 uncultured Rikenellaceae bacterium
ACACGACTGTATCATAGGCAATAACGTTATACTTGTGAATAATGTTATGCTGGGAGGAGAGGTGCATATTGATGATTACGCCATCTTAGGTGGAGGGGCTGCAGCACACCAGTTTACACGTGTGGGCGCGCATGCCATGGTCAGCGGTGGCGCCATGTTCGGCAAGGATATACCCCCCTATGCAACTATCAATAACGACCCCCTGGGTTTTATGGGTCTTAACAGGATAGGCCTGAGGCGCAGGGGCTTTGAAAGGGACAAGATCGAAGAGCTGGATAAGATATACAAGGTCTTGTATTTCAGCGGCAGGAACATAAGCCAGGCCCTGGCATACCTGAAGGATAATTTTGAAGCCACGAAAGAGCTGACATATATTATTGATTTTATCTCAAAGTCAGAACGAGGCATCCTCAAATCAGCTATCAGGTAAGCGCCACACTGTCACTGTGCAGGTTTCCTTAAACGAAGTCCGGACTGTTATTCTTTTATGCAGCGGATGGAATAGCCGCGTTCTTTATCATCTAAAGAGGTTGCTCCAAATACCCATCTATTTGTACCATAAGTGGGGGTAGCGTAATAAATTCGCCTGCCAACAGGAGATGAACCATCAAAAGTTGAACTCCACCAGTAAGCGCCTACACCAAAGTCATAAAAAGAGCCGCTTCCATAACGTAGTCCTCCGGGAAGCCCGGAAAAACCAAAAAAATCAATACCATACTGATCGTGTGAATTCCACCTGGGATGCTCCGTTGTGGCACAATCACCACCCAGGGGTGAATCAACCTGTCGGCATGACTTCAGGTAAATTCCTCCGGTAATAGTATCATAATTATTAGCAAGATGATCTTCCAGTTGTGTCCAGTCAGCATCCGTGGGTACACGCCAGCCGGTTGGACACAGGTTCCCTGTTTCAACAGCATGCCAGTTATACAGTGCACCGTAGGCCTCCAGCACCTCTTCTTCAGAGTTAAGTCCGTCAACATTGCTATGGGGGTAAACGGCGTAAGCTCCGTCCGTTGCGCTTCCCCATTCGGCATCACTTAGTCCCCCGGCTATTGGTATGGCGGTGTTGTAACGGGCAACCCTTAGATTTTCTGCCATCCACACCTGGCTGCCGATGGTAACCGTATTATAGTTGTTGCCGTCAATATCCGTAATTGTCCCGTAATCCCAGAAATGGAAAAGCAGCTGTTCGCTGTATGATGTGCCCTCACTGTTGGTGGCCCATGCCCGTATATAATAATCGGTATTAACAGAAAGCCCGCTTATTTCACCTGTATACGGACCGCTACCCTGTCCCTCAGTGCTGTAGCCGGCGTTAACGGTCAGGTCGGGATCCGGGCTGGTATTCCAGACAAAGCCGCGTTCTGTGACCGCAGCACCACCGTCCCTAATAATATCTGCATCAAGCGATATAAGTCCCGGTTTACTTCTTAGCACCCCGATTTCAACCGTTGAAGGTCCGGGCAGGGTGGTAAAGCTCAGCTCGTTCCCGTAGGCAATACCGTAGCTGTTGGTGGCATAGGCTCTGACATAATATGTTGTGCCTGAGTATAAACCTGTGATACTGCTTGTATAGGTGCCTGTTCCTGCACCATCTTCTGTGTATTCATCATCTATTGTGGGATTTGCTGATAAAGACCAGCAAACGCCACGTAACAGTACTTCGCTGCTGCCCTGTTCACTTATTTCACCTCCGCTGACAGCGGTGTAACTTGTAATATCGGATATTGTTGATGTTGTCAGCGCCGGAAGGTCGGGGTCTTTCGCGGTGCTAAACTCCAGCTGGTTACCATAGGCTGTACCGGCACCGTTTGTTGCATAGGCACGTACATAATATTTTGTATTGGCTTCAAGTCCGGTCATGCTGCTGCTGAATATACCTGTCCCTTCACCATCATTTGTAAAACCGGTATTTGTTTCCTGTGTCGGATCCGGAGTGGTATTCCAGCATACTCCCCTTTTTATTACGGGATCACCACCGTCATCACTTATATTGCCGCCCGACTCAGCCGATTGGTGATCAATGTTAATCACAGCTTCAGTACTTACAGTCGGCAGTGTAATGGTTGTGAATTCCACCTGGTTACCGTAAGCCGTTCCGATGCTGTTTGTGGCATAGGCGCGTACGTAATAT
>CAZGUR010000044.1:2237-2816 GCA_964529295.1 uncultured Rikenellaceae bacterium
CAAAACTTAGCTGGTTACCGTAAGCCGTTCCGATGCTGTTTGTGGCATAGGCGCGTACGTAATATGTGGTGGCAGGATCAAGCCCTGTGATCTCACTGGTGAATGTCCCGGTGCCGCTGCCCTCATTTGTAGAACCGGTATTTGTTTCCGTGGTGGGACTTTCACCTGTTCCCCATACCACTCCCCGCGCAGTTACTTCATCACCGCCGTCATCTGTTACTTCGCCGCCACCGCTTGCACTGTTTTGTGTTATACCGGTAATATCAGCAGTTGTAACTGTTGGCTCAGCGATTTCTGTTTCAAAACTTAGCTGGTTACCGTAAGCCGTTCCGATGCTGTTTGTGGCATAGGCGCGCACGTAATATGTGGTGGCAGGATCAAGCCCTGTGATGTCACTGGTGAATGTCCCGGTGCCGCTGCCCTCATTTGTAGAACCAATATTTGTTTCAGTGGTGGGATTTTCGGCTGTTCCCCATACCACTCCCCGCGTAGTTACTGCATCGCCGCCATCATCGATTATTTCACCACCGCAGGATGCAGATGATTCTGTAATGCCAGTTACTGCCGAGGTTGTAAGAA
>CAZGUR010000044.1:2826-16065 GCA_964529295.1 uncultured Rikenellaceae bacterium
CCGGATAGAGTGCGGCCGCTCGGAGGCATTATCAGGTTGTAAGAACGGGTAAGGTTACAACGGCAGATTCACCTCTCAGGCAGCGGATTGAAGACCCTGCTCCAAGATCAGTATCGTGTCGCAGTACTTTACCATTATCATATCGTATACTGTATTGCCAGAAACCTCCCTGCGTACTAACTTTGGTTGATGTTCTATAATAAGCATTGAAACCTAATTCCCAGAATACGCCCGGAGTGTTACGGCCGCCTCCCGGAAGTGCCGAAAAATTGAAATAATCATTGCCATACTCTGTGTCATTCGCGTTCCATCGTGGGTGGTCTGAGGTATTGAAGTATCCTTCAAGAGGTGAGTCATCCTGCCGGCGTGACTTAAGGTAGTTTCCTATATTGTCCTCTGTTATCTCCTTATAATTATTTATCAGGTGATCTTTAAGTTGTGACCAGTCCTCATCCGTAGCTACCCTCCAGCCATCGGGACATAATTTACCTGTTTGCACGGCAAATGCATTATATAAGGCCCCATATGCCTCAAGCACCTCCTCATCTGAATTAAGGTTTTCCATCTCCTCATGTGGCTGAATGGAGTAGGCACCGGAGGTGGCATTTTCCCATTCTGTATCATTCAGTCCTGTCGGGATATCACTGCCATCAGCATATTTTGTTGTGCGCAGGTTAGCAGCCATCCATTCCTGTTCTCCTATTGTCACTGTGTAATACTCATTTCCATCTGTATCGGATGCTGTCCCGTAATAAGTTGTGAATCTTACCTGCTTGCCATAGGATGTGCCTACACTATTTGTGGCATATGCCCTTGCATAGTATACTGTACCGTTCTCCAGCTGTGTTAATGTGGAACCAAATTCACCGGTACCAGTGGTAGAGTCTTCAGCTTTTTCATTATCAGTGGTGGGATTTTCCTGAGTGCTCCAGCAAATACCCCTTGCAGTTATTGAAGCTCCTCCGTCATTGCTTATGATACCCCCGGAAACAGCGTTATTAATACCGATGTCCCTGACATGTAGGGTTGATAGTTCGGGAAGCTTTAATGTGAGTGAAGTAAAAGTCTTGCTTTCACCATACACTTTTTGCGAGTTGTTTTCTGCAAATGCCCTGTACTGATATTTTGTTGATGGTTCAGGGTCATGAAAAAATACACTGAAAACTTTCTGCATGTCTGTTGATCCCAGTGATATTGCTGTATATTCACTGCCTGACTGATCAGTGTTTCTTATTTCTATACCATGATCTTTAATGGCTTCTTCCCCTATGTCAATTATCTCTCCCCTGATTGTAACCGCATGGTATCCTATATCCTCAGCAGTAACACTGAGTGTACTTATCTTAATTATCCTTTCCGGCTTTTTACAGTTGCTAAGTATAAATGCTATTAGGCAAATTGTGATTGATGTAGATAATATTAGCCTGAGAGTTTTCATTATTTGGTCACCCTGGTCATTCGCATTAAAATACACATTAAATTATATATTATCAAATGTTTATGATGAAAAATGCATGAGGATTTGATTAGTATATGCTTAAGCTTGATGAATGGATGAGCTGAATTAATATTATTACCTTTGTCGAAAATAATTCATTATGTCAGTAGAAAAGAAAGCGGATGAAAAAGGTTTTGGAAAATTTGCACTGATTGATGAGCTGCGAAATAAATACAAGGCTTTTTTTGATAACAGTGCATCATCAAATAATATGACCAACACTCTTTATCTCGAGGGTATTCATTTCAATCTTATGTATTTCCCTCTTAAGCATCTTGGCTATAAGTCGCTTATTAATTCTGTTGCCGATCTGTATTGCCGAGGGATGCAGCCTCAGTCTGTATCGGTAAATATAGGCGTGAGTGTGCGTTTTAAAAAGGAAGATATTGAGGAAATAATAGAGGGTGTATGCCTTGCATGCGACCGGTATTCCTTAAAAATATCATCGTTGGATATAGACAGCTCGCTGACCGGACTGGCAATAAGCACAGCTTCTCAAGGGAAAGATGCTGAAACCTTTGAAAGGAGGACGCCTGAGGCAACAGATCTTATATGTGTTACCGGCGACCTGGGGGCTGCTTACCTGGGACTGCAGTTGCTTGAGCGTGAAAGGCAGGTTTTCGAAGAAACAGGGGGAACTCAGCCTGAACTGGAAGGTTTTGAATATGTTATAGGAAGGCAGCTTAAGCCTGAACTGAGAACAAAGCAGCTTGAAAAACTGGCGGAAGAGGGTATTAAGCCGGGGATTATCCGGACGGTAAGGGACGGACTGGCCTCTGAGTTGCTCCATATTTCAAAGACTGCCGCTCTGGGCTGCAGGGTTTACCATGATAAGCTGCCGGTAGACAAGGATACGTCAGCTGCCGGCAGGGAGCTGGAATTTGAACCGCTTATTGCAGCCCTTAACGGGGGTGATGATTTTGAATATGTATTTACATGTTCTGTAAAGGAGCATGAGAAACTGGAAAAGATTGAAGGTATAAGCATAATAGGTCATCTTGTTCCCCCGGAAGAAGGAAACAGCCTTGTACTGCAGGATGGCAGCCTGGCGGAACTGAAAGCCCAGGGATGGGAAGGATCGCCGGATACAGTGTCATCCTGAACAAAGTGAAGTATCTGTTGCGTTTATTACTTATGAATTATCTCTCATTCAAGAATCACTTTCTTGTTTTTAGGGTATTTGACTGTATAGGTCAGGATGAATTCCTTCGATTCACCGGCAGGGATGCTGGTCTGCCACTTAAGCTCACCTGTGAATTCATTCATTATACCGCCTGACAGCTCTGTGGCTTCCACCTCAATATCCTTATTCCGGGATACCGGCACCTGGTCATAGATATCTATATCAACAGCAGCTGTTTTGTTATTCCTTATACTGATCCTGAAGGAACGTGTTTCCACCCTGTTGGTTCCAATAAGGCGGGTTGATGTATATTCTTTAAGGCTCTCCCGTTCTACATTTAACCCATTATCAGTGCCCAGTGAGATATTCAGGGTATCGGCAATCTGTGCTGTATTTATTGTGCTTGTCCCGGTAAAGGTATTGCCAAAGTAGATATTGGCCTCGCCATTAAGCAGGTTTAGGGACTCCCATTCGGGTATGTCCGCTGTTAAATATGCTTCTTCCCTGAGCTTGGGTATGCTGATATATTTATACTCTGCATCCGCAGTCAAACGTTGTAATTCAGTTACAACATTTTTACCGTCTGAATTAACAGTCTGAGGTATATTCACTTCAAAAGAAAAGCCTTTGGAATTTGTTATTATACTTACCGGAGGTATCGATGCCTGCTCCGGTTCAGCATCATACTCAAAAGCAACTGCACTCTCCTCCATAACATCCATTGCTTTGGACCGGGCCATTTCTGGTGTTGATATGCCTGCCCCCCTGATCATAACACTGTAGAAATCAAGGTAAGACGGGTATAATACGGGTATAGTACCGGTTTCAGAAGGATTGGCATCGGAAAAGCTCAGTATGGTCTGCTTCCAGCCGACTCCTGTGTTTTGCCAAACATTAGCCTTATAAATGATATTCACATCTTCCTCAATATCATTTATCCTGATATCATATGAGGGATACCATCCTGCATTGCCGGCCAGATAACTCAGGGTGAGTACCGCTTTTGTCGGCTGATCTGCAGAAACAGATATTATTGCCTCTGATGTGGGCATCTTTGATAAGCGGAGGACGCCCTGCAACTGATTCTCCAGTTTCTGCTTTTCCTCTTCATAATCTTTTATAAGCCTGCTCCTGGTAAGTATTCCTTTTCGTACTTCCTCAATAGACGAAGTATATACTTCTGTTAAACTGGCCAGTTCCTGGGCGGTAATTTTTTCATTTTTACCTCCGATAACCCTGTTTGCCGTAAGGAATGCCTCTTTTTCTTTCAGTATCTCAATACCGGTTTTCTCATCTTCAATCTTCATCTTCAGCTCATCTATTCTCTCCCTGATATTTCTTACAGCTTCATTTTCTTCGGTGTTTTCGAGGTAATTCTGCCTGGAGTTAACAGAAAGGATCATAAAGTCACCCTCCCCTTTTACCTGCAGGCTGGAAGCATTGACATATGGCGAGAGTCCCGGTATTCTCAGCAGTGATTTTCCCTGTGGAATAGTAAGACTGGCCTCTCTTTCAATCTGGGCCCTGTCGGGAAAGACTGTGACGGCCGTGATCCTGCTGTCCGTTTTGATATAATCCTGTGCTGGTAACAGGCAGGATATAAAGACAATAATAATTGCAATTGCTGTAGTTTTCATGACCTGGATGGTTATGGTTAAAGATATACTAAAATAAGGAAAATTATTGGAAATGTTTGGAGCAGAGCACCGGAGAACCATGAATTTCTAATGCGAGAGCTGTAAGCATGACGAACCTTTCGATCTCCGGGTGAGCCAATATCGATTGTCGAATCATTTTTTTATTTTTGTATAGATGTAAAAGAAGAGAAAAAAAAGAATAAGTTATGAAGACCACATTCGGTGCAAAGAAAATCATGTTTCCCAGCCCGGCAGTTCTTGTTGTTACCGGCACAATGGAAAAGGCAAATATAGTAACCATAGCGTGGGTAAGCCTGCTTACCAGTCAGCCTCCCACCCTTGGTATTTCGGTAGGGCAGAAGGGCTTTTCCGGCAATGAGATCAAAAAGAACGGAGAGTTTACAGTTAACATAGCATCGGCAGGTATTATGACCGATGCCGATTTTTGCGGTATCACATCGGGCAGGGATACCGATAAATTCCGCGAGACCGGTCTTACGAAAATGCCTTCGAAGATCATCAGATCACCGATAATAAAAGAGTGTCCCCTCAATCTTGAGTGCGAGCTTATTGAAGCGAATATAGTAGGTCAGACCAATCACTTTATAGGCAGGATAGTAGAAACACATATTGATACCGACAAGTTGGATGATACCAGCGATTACACCTCCTTTGACATAGAAGCTATTGATCCCCTCATTTATATAGGGGGAGCCAGGGAATACCGCCGGATAGGAGAAAAGATAGGTGATGCATACAGTGTAGGGAAGAAGCTGAAGTAGGTGGTTATTCTGCTACTGTGTAAATTAATCCAGTGTTTAGTTTCTGGAAATATAAATGCCTTACAATTGTTCGCTGTTTTTAATAAACAGAAATTAATCTTTTAAACAGCGAACAGAATATCCTTTAGATTTAATTATATAAGATAAATGTGCACTTCTATCATCATAGTCAATATAGAAGTAGTAGGCATATGTTTCGCCAATAGAAAGAGAGGAAGCCCACCATCTACCTGTAATGCTATAATTTAAAAAGTCGCCATCACTATCTCTTTCACCACTGGGAAGTGCTGAAAAACCAGTTATATTCCTTTTTTCTGGATAATCTGTATTGCCCGGCACACCTTCAATTGTTGATGGTTCCCAGCCTGTTGTGCTTGCCAGGGATTTAGCCAATCTGTCACCTGTTGTTACAGAGTTATCATAGTTATAGCCATTTTCAATAAGGTAATCCTGCATAATTGTCCATTCATCGTCAGAGGGTACATGCCAGCCGGCAGGACATAACTTCGCCGTTTCAACTGCATACCAGTTATAAAGTGCGCCAAAAGTTTCAAGAACATCGTTTTCACTGTTTAATTCTTCAATTCCTTCATGAGGATATACAGCATATGCACCTATATTGCTTGTATAAGTATATGCCCAATCTGCATCATTAATTATATGATCTATCGAAGTCCCATCCGAATAGCTCGTAACCCGCAGGTTTTCTGCCATCCATTCCTGCTCACCTATTATAATTGTGAAATAATTATTACCATCAATATCTGTTACAATATCTGACATGGTTTTAAAAACCAACTGATCACTGTAACCGGCACCTATGGTGTTTATTGCATAAGCCCTGTAATAATAAGTTGTTGATGGTGTTAATCCGGTCAGATCCGCTGAAAAATTGTCAATATCACCTGAGACAGTAGCTGTATTGTCTGATTCGGTGGGATTTGGAGAAGTATTATAACATATTCCGTATTCAATTATATTGTCTCCTCCATTATCTGTAAGTCCCCCTTCTACAGTCGCTGAAACATCTGTAATGTTATATGCCGTGCCTGTAACTAAAGAGGGTACAGATTGTGTTTTAAAATCAATTTGTTCCCCATAGCCTGTTCCTTCACTATTGGTAGCATAAGCCCTGTAATAATAAGTCGTACCTGGTGTCAATCCTGCCAGATCTGCTGAAAAACTGCCTAAATCACCTTCGACGGTTACTATATTATCTGAAAGCGTGGGGCTTGCAGCAGTTCCATAACATATACCCCGTTCAGTGATGCCGCCCCCCCCGTCATCCGTAACTTCTCCATCTGCTGTAGCTGAGACATCGGTAATATTATATACATTCCCTGTATTTACTGTTGGTGTGGAGAGTGATATTGTGGTAAAGGTTTCTTCCTGGCCATACGCTGTACCAGCACTGTTTGTAGCATATGCTTTAACATAATATGTTGTACCCGGATCCAGACCGGTCATAGTACTCGAATAGGAACCTGTTCCGGACCCATTAGTGGTGTAATTACCGGCCAGATCAGGTGCCGGACCTGTGCCCCAGCATATACCTCTTGCTGTTACAGCGGAGCCTCCGTTATCTGTTATATTACCCCCTGATTCAGCCGTTGTATAGTCAATGTTAATTACAGCTTCGGTGGTAATTGTTGGCAGGGACAGTGTTGTAAACTCTATCTGGTCGCCATAGCCTGTTCCTTCGCTATTTTTTCCATAGGCTCGTACATAATAAGTGGTGCCCGGATCCAGTCCACCTATGGTCTCTGTGAATTCCCCAGTGCCGTTGTCAAAATTTTGTACAATATTATCGGTTATTGTGGGATTGCCGGTGGTATTATAGCAGAATCCCCTGTCATTTGCTTCTGAGCTGCCATTATCCGTTACGTTACCTGTGCAGTCAGCTGAATTATCTGATATTCCGGTAACCGATACCGTTGTTACCGAAGGAACTATTGCATCGTTGGTTGTAAAGCTCACTTCATTACCATAAGCTGTACCAACACTGTTTGTGGCATATGCCCTGACATAATATGTTGTATTTGATAACAAAGCTGTTAGTGAGCTGCTATAGCTTCCTGTTCCGATACCATCGGTTGTTATACTATCTGATGTTGTTGGATTGGAAGACGTACTCCAGCATACTCCCCGTTCAGTGACGGCTGAACCCCCGTCATCGGTAATATTGCCACCGGAGGTGGCTGTGTTCACTGTAATATCGGTAACTGCGGTTGTAGTAAGGGTGGCTAAGTTCTGGCTGGGTGTTTCTTTAATGCATCGCACCGAATAGCCGTATGCTTTGTCGTCAGAAGCGACATTTACCTCTCCTGCATCGCAGTACATGGTATGTGCAAATGCATAACTGCCCTGGTCTTCCGTGGAACTCCACCAGTAACCGTAACCGCCAAGGTCATAAAAATCGCCTTCCGGGGAGCGGTAACCACCCGGGAGGGTAGCAAAGCCGAAATTATCCGTGCCATAATATATATTATCCGGCTCCCAGTATGGCTGATTATAAGTATCACAGTCTCCTCCCAGGGGTGAGCCTGGCTGTCTGCAGGATTTAAGGTATACGCCTGTATTGCTGGCATCTATTTCATCGTAATTGCCTATCAGGTAGTCAACCATCTGGTTCCAGTCATCATGAGCCGGCATCCTCCAGCCGTCAGGGCATAATCCGGAAGGGTTATCCACGGCATGCCAGTTATACAAGTGGCCATAGGCGTCGAGCATATCCATATCAGTTGATATGTCACTTACGCTGCTATAAGGGTATAAAGAATAAGCGCCCGTGACATCTGTCTGCCAGTCATAATCACTCAATCCGCAACTGATACCTGTTCCGACCTTATAAGTTGCGGTTTTCAGGTTTTCGGCCATCCACTCCTGCTCACCTATAATGACAGATGCATAGGTATTCCCGTCAATATCGGTAACACCGTCCCCGGCAGTTATATAATTAACCTGCTCTGCCAGGGATTTAAATGAAACCTGGTTCCCATAGCCTGTCACATCAATATTGCTTGCATAAGCCCGCACATAATATATTGTATTTGGCGTTAGATTAATAAGTTGATGTACAAATTCACCTGTTCTCGGGTCGGGGTCTGCGGACTTTTCATTATCTGTAGTAGGATTTTCTTCAGTACTCCAGCAAATGCCCATGGCAGTGATGTCTGAATTACCATTACTTGTAATTTCACCTCCTGAGGTTGCAGTAGTGTTTGTTATTTCGCTTACTTCAGCTGTGGTGAGAACGGGCTGTGTAATGGCAAGTGTCTTAAAGGTAACCTGGTTCCCGTAAGCTGTTCCCAAGCTGTTTGTGGCATAGGCCCGCACATAATATGTAGTATTTGGCGTTAGCCATGCAAGGTGATTGATAAATACGCCGGTGCCTGGATTGGGATCATCTGTTATGTTATCATCTGTAGTGGGGTTTTCACTTGTTGACCAGCAGATACCCCGGGCTGTTATGTCAGAGCCGCCATCACTTATTATATTGCCGCCTGATCTGGCTGAGTTTATAGTTATTTCTGTTACTGTAGCGGTATTTAATTCCGGAAGAGTTAATGCAGGGGTGGTAAATTTTTTTGCCTGGCCATATACCGTACTGCTGGAATTGCCTGCATATGCTTTATACTCATATTCGGTATCCGGCAGAGGGCTTGGGAATTTGACACTGAACACTCCCTCATTGCCTGAAGATCCAAGTGACAGGTCTGTCGGGAAGTTATCACCAGCCTGGTCTGACTTTTTTAGTAAGATCCCGTGATTACTCAGGGCACCATCCCCTATGTCTATTATTTCACCTTTTATAATAACGGTGTCGCGGGTAATGTCCTGGGACCGTACATCAAGGGTCGCAATCTTAATTACCCTTTCCGGCTTCTTGCAATTGCCCACGAAGAGGCAGATAAACATTGCTGCCAGCACAATGGGATAGACAGAAAATGATTTTTTCATCTGCCTTTTATTTATTCAGAATAAATACAAAGTCACCTCCTTCATCGCCCACGCCCTGTATCACACCCGTTCGTGGTATGGTGGGACTGTTATTTTCCACTGCCAGGCGTATCCTGCTGTACAGGCTTTCCGAAGGCATATATTTGTCTTCATTATTCTCCAGCCGGTCAACCAGGTATTTTATAAACACACTTTCGTCGGGTACCTCTGAAAATGTTCCGCTGGTAATAGCCTTTCGGCTGGGTATTGAGAAAATGTCCTCAATATTTCCGGGGGCATCATTCATGACATTACGTGTTTTAAATATTGATCCTGCAAAGCAGGCATCGGAGATTAACAGTGTATGTCTTGATTTGATGGCTTTGAGGTAGTCTACCAGGGAGCTGTTGGGGAACCATGCTGCCCGGTTTTCCCTCCTGGCATCGGATGGCAGCCAGTAGCCCAGCTGGGAGTCCTCTTCCCAGAGCCCGTGCCCGGCATAGAATATCAGAAGGTTGTCATTTTCTGTAACTTTTGATGAGAGTTTATCAAAAGCAATATAGAGGTCTTCCCTGTTTGGGTTCAGAAGCAGGTTCATGTTTTCTTTTTCAAAGGTGTACTTTTCAGCCAGCACATCGTAAAGAGCTCTTGCGTCCCTGATGGCATTATCAAGATCCTCTCCCATAGCAGGATAGCTGTTGATACCTATAATAAGCGCATAATATGTGCCGGTATTAAGAGTAGTTCCGGCAAGGCTTGTTACAGGGGCCGTATAAAAAATATTATAACTGTACCTTTTGAACAGTTCTCCTTCTTTCAGTATGTCTATGCTCAGAGTGTTTGATCCCGGCATAAGGTTAACCTTCTGCCAGAAAAAATTACCATCCATATTATCGACCGGATGGTTATTGATATTCACCGCCAGGTTATTTTCAGAAGTCTCTATCTCACCTGCCAGGTCGAATGAGGCATCCGGCGTTACAAATACCCTGGACATATCCATGTTCGGCTGGTGCAGTATAATGTTTACCTCCGCCTCTTTCTTTTCAGGCACATTGTTTATATGTATCCTGGATTTTTCACTTTTTATCTGTGCCCTGGCTGGTGAACAGCATATCACCAGAAGGGTCATCATCAGAATACCTTTGATTTTACTATTCATGATATATCCTTTCAATTATTTTAACTGAAGAAGCTTAAAACTTCCATCTGGCACACATCTGTATCCCGTACATGTCATTTGTTGACACTGCGCTTGTAAAATTGCCGGTAGGTGAAGACGGTATCACAGCCGACCATATCAGGTTTATGGCCCAGATACCTGCTGCACCGTAGATCAGGTTCCTTGCAGTCTTATATGATTTGTCAGACTCATCAAATAATCTTTTACTTTCAATAACTGTCATAGCTTCAAGATACTGATCGTATTTCTTATTATAGTCGTAGAAAAAATATCCTGAGGCTGCCAGTGACCCGTATCCAATAACGCCAAGCAGCAAGGGAGCTCCTTTCCTGCTTGCTTTCTTCTGGCCGAGTCCGGGAAAAATAACAGATGAAGCCATTATGTTAGCCCTGCTGTATGCCGTTGCAGTAAGATCTGAAGGCATGGTCTTCAGCTCTGCTTCAGCCCTGACCCTGTCACCTCCTTCTTTTACTTCCTGTTTGTCCCTTCCCCCTTCCTGTATATTAATCATCAGCTGTTCAGCGATTATCTGCACTTCTATTTCCTCGTTTAAACTGATATCATCTTTTGCAAGACTCCAAATGATCTTTTTATTACTGCCGCAGCTGACATTTTCCCCGGTGTCGCCGCTTAAACCTGAAGCATTTATTACTTTACCGCCGGATGTAGTTATACGTGGCTCAACCTCGAATATAGCATCATTGCAGTTTGTTATATCAAAAATAATGACAAGGGTGTCGTTAAAATATGATAGTCTGGGCTTACTGATCGACACCTTTGACTGTGAAAATACCTGCAAGCTCATGAAAAGCAGCAATGGCAATATTAGCTTAAAGCTTCTCATAGATTGGTGGTTGTAAACTGCAATATACAAATTAATTATTCAGAAGGCAATGAATCAGGCACTTTACCTTTATAATGCTTTGACGAACGTGCGTTTTTCGTTGACTAAAGCCCGCCGGCTCAGTTATGTTATAGCCTGATAATATCCCTTCCGAAAGGAGAAAGGGCTATGGCTGCAAGCTTAAAGTGCTGCATCCCGAAAGGGATACCGATAATTGTGATACAAAGAAGAAGCCCGAAGGCAGCATGTGATAATGCTATTACCAGTCCACCGAGTATCAGCCACAGTAAATTCATTATAACATAGAGGCAGCCTGAGGCTCTTACATTCATGCGGGCTTCAGCACCGAAGGGCCAGAGGGCAAAAATACCCAGCTTAAGGGTCTGTATGGCAAACGGTATCCCAATTATGGTAACCATAAGTGCGATGCTGGCAATAAAGTACTCAATGGCTATTATTATACCGCCGAAAAGAAGCCAGATGATGTTTCCGAGAATTTTCATTTTATGTTGTTAAAGGTTTTGGCACTTAAACCTAATCTTTTTCGAAGGACTTTGCTTTTTTTAAATATGCGATCTAAAGTAGTATTTTATGTCGTAACGGAAAAATCCTGTATCATGTTTACCTTTATGGAGTGTTCCTATTCACTGCCTTCACCTGCACAGCTGTAAAACACATTTGTTGACTTTTATTTAAGGCCTTACTGAGAATTTTGTATTTTTGCCTGAGCTTTATCCGGATTAAATACAAATTAAAAAACAAATTACAGATCAATACTGTTAGGTTGAAGAAGACATTTAAATTAACGTAGTTTGAGCAGATGGGAAAAGAGCAGGATAAGATATTAAATGATGTAACATCAGGTGAATATAAGTATGGTTTTTATACCGATATAGATACAGATGTTATTCCAAAGGGCTTGAGTGAAGATGTCGTCAGGATTATTTCGGCTAAGAAAAAGGAGCCGGAATGGATGCTTGAATTCAGACTCAAAGCTTACAAAGCCTGGCAGAAAAAAGAGATGCCACACTGGGCACATCTTAAGATACCGGAGATTGATTACCAGGACATTGTTTATTATGCCGCTCCAAGACAAAAAGCAAAGCTTGAGAGTCTGGATGAGGTGGATCCTGAACTGCTTGACACATTCAATAAACTGGGGATACCACTAGAGGAGCAGAAAAGGCTTTCAGGGGTAGCCGTTGATGCCGTGATGGACAGTGTGTCCGTAAAGACAACATTCAAGGAGAACCTGGCTGAGCTGGGCATTATCTTCTGCTCGTTCAGCGAGGCAGTGCTCGAGCATCCTGACCTGGTGAAGAAATATATGGGCACGGTAGTGCCCTATACGGATAATTATTTTGCTGCACTGAACAGCGCGGTATTCAGTGACGGCTCCTTCTGCTATATCCCCAAAGGGGTAAGATGCCCAATGGAGCTGTCAACGTATTTCCGTATCAACGCGGCAAATACAGGCCAGTTTGAGCGCACGCTGATAATTGCAGAAGATGACAGCTATGTCAGCTACCTGGAGGGATGTACTGCTCCGCAAAGGGATGAGAATCAGCTCCATGCTGCCATTGTGGAGATAGTGGCAGAGAAGAATGCAGAGGTGAAATATTCAACTGTGCAGAACTGGTACCCAGGCAATAAAGAGGGTAAAGGCGGGGTGTATAACTTTGTCACCAAGCGTGGCATATGCAGGGGAGAGAACTCAAAAATATCATGGGCACAGGTTGAGACAGGATCAGCCATAACATGGAAATATCCGTCCTGTATACTGAAAGGTGACAACTCGCGAGGTGAGTTTTATTCAGTGGCGGTGACAAATAATCACCAGCAGGCTGACACCGGGTCCAAGATGATACATATCGGCAAAAACACCAGGAGTATTATTGTTTCGAAAGGCATCTCTGCCGGTCAGAGCCAGAATAGTTACAGGGGACTGGTGAAGGTGCTGAAGAATGCTGATAATGCCCGTAATTTCTCGCAGTGTGATTCTCTACTGCTGGGTGATAAAAGCGGTGCTCATACCTTCCCGTATATTGAAGTGGATAACCAGACAGGTATTGTGGAGCATGAGGCCACTACCTCAAAGATAGGCGAGGACCAGATATTTTATTGTAACCAGAGGGGTATCAGTACGGAGGACGCCATAGGTCTGATAGTGAATGGTTATGCCAAGGAAGTGTTGAATAAACTACCGATGGAGTTTGCTGTGGAAGCACAGAAA
>CAZGUR010000045.1:0-15981 GCA_964529295.1 uncultured Rikenellaceae bacterium
GGGTGATTATATACTATGCGGATCACAATCAGGCAAAGTGTATTATGCCCTGCGTAAGGGGGATACCGGGAATGAGGATCCGCCCGGGGATACAGTGGAATAGAAATACTTAAATCCTTAAAGGATTATAAACCAGGTGAAGCGTACTCATGGAAAGAATGAACATATTTCAGGACAAAAAATATACGCCGACAAGCATGAAACGATATATTTTATTTATAGCCATGTTAATCTGTGGTATTGGCCTGCAGGCCCAGGAGCTGGTTAAAGTGGAGGATCTGATCAATAATAATGAAAGCTACGGTGCAGGCCGGCTGGAGCTTAACCAGGATATTCGCATTGACTCCCTTGTCAGCAGGCATATAATGGCAAATGCAAAGACGGGAGGCATAAATGGCTACAGGATACAGATATACAGGGGGTCGGGACGTAATGCCCGGGCAAAACAAAATGAGGCCAAAGCTGAATTTATCTCTTCTTTCCCGGATATACCGTCATATCTCAAATTTGATTTACCCAATTATTTCAAGGTTCGTGTAGGCAATTACCGAACAAAGCACGATGCATATGCAGACTTTATAATGGTTAAGGAAGCGTTTCCAAATGCTTACCTGGTGACAGAGATTATACCTTACCCTGACATTGACAAATAGCTTATGAGCGATCAGATTAAACACGAGTGTGGCATAGCAATGGTGAAATTGCTTAAGCCACTGGAATATTATATTGAAAAATACGGTAGCTGGGATTATGGACTTCAGAAGATGTACCTGCTTCTTGAAAAACAACACAACAGGGGACAGGACGGGGCAGGTATAGCCGGACTGAAAAAGGGGGTGAGGCCCGGGGAGAAATATTTTTTCAGGCAGAGGTCAATGGGCAGTAACCCGATAAAAGAAATATTCGATAACATTTATGATGATGTGGAAAAGCTTGGATTCGCGGATGCAGGGAATATACCATATAAAGATCTCAGGGAGAAGCTGCCATATGCATCCGATATATTTCTGGGTCATGTCAGGTACGGCACATTCGGGATGAACAGCATTGAGAATGTACATCCCGTGATGAGATCCAATAACTGGAGGTCGAGAAACCTGGTGCTGGCCGGCAATTTCAACCTTACAAATGTAAATGATATTTTCAGCTCACTGGTCGATATTGGACAGCACCCTACCGATTTTTCGGATACGGTGACAGTGCTTGAGAATGTAGGTCACTTCCTGGATGATGAGGTTGAGGATCTGTTCAGACAATACCGCAGGGAAGGCTTAAAGAAAGTGGATATAAGCCCTTTGATAGAGAAAAATATTGAAGTTGCAACTGTTCTCCGCAAGGCAAGTAAAAAATGGGATGGAGGATATGCAATGGCGGGGATGCTGGGACATGGAGATACCTTTGTGGTAAGGGATCCCTGGGGCATAAGGCCGGTATTCTATTATACGGATGATGAAGTGCTTGTGGTTGCTTCCGAAAGGCCGGTGATACAGACTGTCTTTAACCTGAAAACGGCGGAGGTGAAAGAACTGAAGCCTGGTTATGCTGTCACCTCAAAGTCAGACGGAGGACTTAAGATTGAAATGATACGGGAGCCCGGTATAGAGAAAAAATGTTCTTTTGAAAGGATTTATTTTTCCCGGGGCACAGACAAATCAATATACAGGGAAAGGAAAAGGCTCGGGGAGCAGCTTACCGGGAGGGTGCTGGAGAAGATAGATTACGATCTTGAGAATACGGTGTTTTCCTATATACCCAATACAGCTGAATCTGCATTTTACGGACTTATAAAAGGGCTTGATAACTACCTTATTGAGAATAAGATAAAGATTATCAAGGAAAGGGGAAGGGATATTCCTGATGCTGAAATGGAACAGATTCTGTCAGGTAAGCCGAGGATAGAAAAGCTGGCGGTTAAAGATGCCAAGCTAAGAACCTTTATAACGGAAGATAAGGCACGGGACGACCTGGTGGGACATGTGTATGATGTTACCTATGGTGTAATCAGAAGGGGAGTTGACAGTATGGTTGTTCTTGATGACTCCATCGTACGGGGTACAACACTTAAGAAGAGTATAATAAGAATACTTGACAGACTGGATCCCAGGAAAATAGTTATAGTTTCATCATCACCGCAGATCAGGTATCCCGACTGCTACGGAATTGATATGGCAAGGATGGGTGATTTCATTGCCTTCAGGGCCGTGATAGAGCTACTGAAAGAACGGGGAATGGATGAGAGGATAAAACATGTATATGAGAAAGCACTGGAGGAGAATAAAAAGCCCCTTGATGATATTGTAAATGTGGTGAAGGAGATATATGAGCCTTTTACAGCTGAAGAAATATCATCAAAGATAGCTGCCATGCTTAAGCTGCCCGTGATAAACGCTGAGCTTGAAATTATTTACCAGTCGATAGAAGGCTTGCATGAGGCTTGTCCCGGACATCTTGGCGACTGGTATTTCACAGGCGATTATCCAACGCCGGGTGGTAATAAGGTGGCTAACCGTTCATTTATAAACTATATTGAAAAAAGGAACACCAGGGCCTACTGATCACTGATATCATAATCCGACCTGTAGGAAGCAAGGTGCCGGTTGATCTTTTCAACGTATATATCCTTAACAGTTATCATTATTCCTGTTTCATTAACCCTTCCGAAGCTTTCATTATGTATTGTTCCGAAGGTACGCATTGTGGGGGACAGGTTCATGTAAGCATTGATCAGCGGAGGCACCGTCTCGCCCAGCTTCCTTACTTCCTGTGACAGCTTCTTGTAGTCATCTTTGTAATTGTCTGAAGTGAAAATGCTCTCCATCAGATCATTATCAATGTCCATGGATATATCTTCTTTCGGAACAACCAGCTTATCAGGATCGCTGAAATGCTTCTTCATAAAATATATTATCATGCTGCGGGCATGCCTGTGGAAATGAGGGTACATTGTTACCTTCCCGAATAAATATTTCACCCTGGGATTTTCAATTACAATGGCACCCAGACCGTCCCAGAGGTTGTCAAGTGCATATAAACTCTTCCTGCCCTTGGCTCTTGACTGGTAGTCGGGCTGGACAAAAGATCGTCCAAGTTCCATCAGGTGAGGCAGGTAATTCTCAGTGAAATCATCTGAGAAATGGAAGTAATCATAGGAAGCCATATCCGAAGGATCAACCTTCTTCTTCCTGTTGTCATGTATAAAATACCTGTATCCGCCTATAATATCCCTGTTTTCCGGGTCCCACACTATTAACTGCTGATGAGGAGATGTTTCCGACATATCGTATTCATCAAGGTCAGTCTCCTTGCCTGTCCCCCCTCCTGCACCCCTGAAAGTAAGTTCGCGGAGTCGTCCTACTTCGTGCATCAGTGCCGGGCTTTCATGGCTGGTAAATATATATACCTCGTTATTTCCATTATTGGTTTTTCGCAACAGCCTGTCTGCGCTCAGTTCCTTTTCAATCTCCTTTGTGGCTATTGCATCAACAATTTTTTTCATAGTCATCTCTTTTGGGCTGATAAAGATTTTTGAATATTCAACTATTACGGGCGAAAAATCTGATTCAAAAATAATAAAATTCCTGCTTATGGAACTGTTTCGGCCAGTTCATATGTTTTATCCTTTAACCATTGCGCCCATTCATAGGATGTTTTCGATTTATCCAATGTGTCACTGCTTATGGCTTTCCCAAAAACTATATGCAGGTCCCTGCCTCTCTGCCTGAACATCTCATCTGGCAGATACAGCATCTCAATATTTGATTTAATGCCTATTGTTTTTCTGAAATTTGAAAGATTATAGAACCAGTCTGAATTCCTCCCGGAGAAATATACCGGAACAATATCGCGCTTATGCTTTATTGCTTTTACCACAAAGTTTTTTTGCCACTCGAGGTCTTTTATTTTTTTATTTTTCTTCCTTGAACATAAACCTGCCGGAAAGTAAAGTATTTGTGAATCAGATGCATATGTGTCATCTATCCTTTTCACCGCCTCCCTTGCCTGTCCGCCGTGCTTGTTGATAGGAAGAAATACACCGGACATATTTTCAATATTCATCAGGATGTCATTCACCGGAAACTTAATATCATCGTAATATTTGGAAAGCTCGGCTATAAACACGGCCCCGTCAAGACCACCCAGGGGGTGGTTTGAAACAAAAATATAACGCCCGGAACCCGGGATGTTATGCTTGTTATGAACTTCATAACTGACCCCAAGATACACAAGACCTGCTTTAACCAGTTCTATATCCCTGAGCTTACCGTATTTAGATAAAAAATCATTGAGTTCGTCTTCATGGATGATCCGCTTCAGGTACCTGATAACAAAATCCGGTATCAACCTTGCCAGTCCGGGATTTTTATCCCGGAATATCTCTTTTACATCTATTCTTGTTTGAACAGATACTTTATTCTCATCCATTACTTACCCCTGTGACAATAATAAATTCTGATGCAAATCTAGTCAAAAAATGCTAAAAACTTTTTCTTATAATCATCAAACTTTAATACTGAAAGCAGTCCGGTCATTAAGGAAGCGACCCTGAATCCGGGACAAAAGTTATCAACAAAGTGTAAAAAAATGGGGCAAAGTGGGGTAAAGTGGGTATTTTTTCCTATTTTTACGTTCAAACAGTTTTTATAGTTATGGCCACATTTATTGGTGATTACAGTTGCAGGCTTGATGCCAAGGGGAGGTTGATTTTCCCATCTGCCTTTAAGAAGCAGATGCATTCAGCTTCGAATGACCATTTTGTGGTTCGGCGGGATATATTTGAGCAGTGCCTGGTTTTGTATACTGCCGGGGACTGGGAAGACCAGATGGATAAGATACGCCGCAGGATAAACCCTTATAACAGGGAGCATAATATGTTTATGCGAAACTTTTTTAAGGGTACTGCAGAGCTGGTGCTCGACAGCAGCAACCGTTTACTGATACCGCGCCGGCTGCTGGAGGCTGCCGGTATTGAAAAAGATGTTATACTGGCAGGCCAGGATGGCAGAATAGAGATATGGGCAGTCGACAGGTACGATAAGATAGATATGCCTGCGGATGACTTTGCCGATCTGGCTGAAAAACTGATGGGAGGCACACTACCTGAAGATGGATTATGATGGAATACCATGTCCCTGCATTGCTGAATGAGTGTATTGACGGGCTGGACATTCGGCCCGGAGGGATTTATGTGGATGTAACATTCGGGGGAGGCGGTCATTCACGGGAAATACTTAAGAGGCTTGAAAAAGGTAAGCTTATTGCTTTTGACCAGGATGAGAGTGCTGAGGCAAACAAACCGGTTGATGACCGGTTTCTGTTTATTAATCAGAACTTCCGCTTTCTTAAGAATAATCTTCTTTATCATGGTGTGGAGGCGGTGGATGGACTGCTTGCTGACCTGGGAGTTTCTTTCAGGCAGTTTGATGATCCGGACAGGGGATTCTCTTACAGGTATGATGCCGGTCTGGATATGCGGATGAGCCGTGGGGGCAGAAAGACAGCCGCAGATATAGTCAATAAATACCCGGTGGAAGACCTGAAAAAGCTGTTGCGCAATTATGGTGAGTTCAGGAATGCAGGGGCACTGGCCTCAGCCATAGTGGCTTTCAGGGAACAGGAGGAGATAAAGAGCACAAAGCAGATGCTTGAATCAGTCAGGGCCTTTATCCCTTCAAGGCAGGAGAATAAGTTCCTTTCAAGGTTGTTCCAGGCACTAAGGATTGAGTTGAACAGGGAAACAGAATTCCTTGAGGATATGCTATTGCAGGCCACGGACATATTGGTCAGCGGCGGAAGGATAGCTGTAATAAGCTATCATTCGATTGAAGACAGGCTTGTTAAAAACTATTTCCGCAGCGGTAATTTTGAAGGGATTGTAAAAAAGGATTTTTACGGTAATCCTGTAAGTCCTTTTAAACAAATAAATAAAAAGGTCATAACTCCTTCCGAAGAGGAACTGAAGATGAACAGGAGGGCACGCAGCGCAAAATTAAGAATTGCAGAAAAGAAGTGAGATGGATAAGGATACAATGAACAGCCATACCGGGAAGAACAACAGCCATGCTAAGGGTGAAGGCTTTGTTAAAAGCCTTATCAGCGGCTCCCTGTTCAGTGAGAAGATAATACTGGGTAACCTGCCCTATATTTTATTGCTGACTGTGCTGGGCGCCTTTTATATAGCTAACCGTTTTCATGCCGAAAAGATAATCAGGCGAACGGATACACTGCAGGAAGAAGTAAAAGAGTTAAGGGCAGAGGCTATGGCTACAAGCTCTGAACTGATGTATATAAGTAAACAGTCGGAGGTAAGCCGCTTGGTAAACCAGCGCGGACTGGGACTGAAAGAATTAAAAAAGCCACCATATAAACTTGTTGTAAAAGATTAGTTATGGCAATAAGGGATGAAATAATATGGCGTAGCGGGGTGGTGTACATTGCTGTCATCATAGTGGCCACAGGTATACTGGCAAGGATATTTATCATTCAGTTTGTGGAAGGTAACAGCTGGACTGAGATGGGTGAGGAATTTATTTACAAAACAGATATGGTGCCGGCAAACAGGGGTGATATATTGTCGGATGACGGACGTTTGCTTGCCAGCTCAGTTCCTTACTACTCTGTTTATGTTGATACCCGCAGCACCGGCATGGATCAGCAGACATGGTCTCAGGGCCTTGATGGCCTGTCTGACGGACTGTCAAAAATCATAGGGCTGAAATCTGCCGCTGCCTGGAGCCGTGACCTGGAAAATGCAAGGAGGAAAGGAGACAGGTATTACCTTATAAAAAGAAGGGTAAGCCATAATACCCTGAAGGAACTGAAGAAGCTGCCGGTATTCGAGCATGGCAGGTATAAAGGTGGATTTATTGCTGAGCCCGAGAATATAAGGGTGCGTCCGCATATGCGGCTGGCAAGCAGGACAATAGGCTACCTGACCAGGGGTGCCTCAGGTAATGTTGTTGGACTGGAAGGAGCCTATGATAATGAACTTACAGGTGTCAGCGGTAAAATATTAAAGCAGCGCCTCACAGGAGGTGCATGGATGCCTGTTAATGATGAAAATTCACTGGAGCCCAGGGACGGGAACGATATACTGTCAACAATCAATATTGACCTGCAGGATGTTGCAGAAAGCGCCCTTGAGAGACAGCTGCTCAGGCATAATGCGCATCATGGTGTTGCGGTATTGATGGAGGTGGAAAGCGGTGATATAAAAGCCATGGCCAACCTGGAGATTGGAGAGGATGGTCATTATTATGAATCCTATAATTATGCCGTGGGTGAAAGCACAGAGCCCGGTTCCACATTTAAGCTGGCATCCTTTATAGCCGCCCTGGAAGATGGCCTGGTTGAACTGAATGATACCATTGACACGGGTGACGGGACTGTAAGGTATTATGACAAGACTATAAGAGACTCAAAGGAAGGGGGCTATGGCAGGATGTCAGTCAGAGAGGTATTTGAAAAATCTTCCAATGTGGGAACGGCAAAAATTATTTATGAAAACTATAAAAGCAGGCCTGGCGATTATGTAGACCGCCTGTACCGTATGGGACTGAATGAGGAGACAGGTATAGATATCCGGGGAGAAGGGAGACCACTGATAAGGTACCCCGGTGACGAGTACTGGTCAGGCATATCACTGCCTATGATGTCATACGGTTATGAGGTGCAGCTCACCCCTTTACAGATCCTGACCTTCTATAATGCCGTGGCCAACGGCGGAAGAATGATGAAACCCCGTATTGTACAGGAGGTAAGATATCATGGCAGGCCTGTTAAGGAAATAAAACCCAAAGTCCTTAATCCGGCCATATGCTCCGGGTCAACCATTGAAAAAGTAAGAACGCTTCTGAAAGGTGTTGTTGAGAATGGTACGGCAATAAATCTTGATAATGATACTTACAGTATAGCCGGGAAAACCGGGACAGCACAGATAGCCAATGATAAATACGGGTATAAGCACGGGGGAAGGGTCTCGTACCAGGCTTCTTTCGTAGGATATTTTCCTGCTGATAAGCCTGTATACTCCTGTATAGTAGTGGTCAATGCCCCTTCCAACTACATTTATTACGGTAACCTGGTGGCAGGACCGGTCTTCAGGGAAATAGCCGATAAGGTATATGCCACACATTTCTATGACGAACCTAACAGTAAGGAAAAACCGGGTAAGCCTCAAATAAAAAACGGTTACGGTGATGACGCGGCATATGTACTGGCTGATCTCGGCCTGAAATACTCCTTTGACAGTCATACAGGCTGGGTAAGACCATATTCCGGGAAGGATACCATTGTGTTTAAAGAGCTGGAAATGATAGAAAACCTCGTTCCGGATGTTACAGGCATGGGATTAAAAGACGCCCTTTTTATTCTTGAGAACTCCGGACTGGATGTCAGGGTCAGCGGTCGTGGAAAAGTAGTGAAACAATCTTTGCGTCCGGGTACACGGATAGTGCCCGGATCAGTAATAAATATTGAGCTGTGGAATTGATGAAAAAGCTTGCAGACATACTGGAGGGAATAGATTATACGGCAACACTGCCTGTAGAAGAAATTTATATTGATAATATAAGCTTTGATTCGCGAAAGGTGTTGAGCAGCAGCCTTTTTATTGCCCTTAAGGGAACGGTGACGGATGGACATAAATTTATTTCTGATGCCCTTAAGCTGGGTGCCCCGGCTGTATTATGCGAATTCATACCTGCCGGCGCTGACCAGGCGGTCTGCTGGATCAGGGTAAAGGATTCATCCCATGCCCTGGGCTTATGTGCTTCAAATTTTTATGACAATCCCTCAGGAATGTTGAGACTTGTCGGTGTTACGGGCACCAATGGTAAAACCACCACGGCAAGCCTGCTGTATGATCTTTTTACTACCCTGGGTTATAAGGCCGGTCTTATATCGACGGTGGTAAACAGGATTGCAGGAAAAGAGATCAGGGCAACACTTACCACACCCGACCCTGTCAGTATAAACAGCTTATTAGGACAGATGTCAGATGCCGGCTGTGAGTTTGCCTTTATGGAGGTCAGTTCCCACGCCATAGTGCAGAAAAGAACAGCCGGGCTGACATTCAGCATGGGCATATTTACAAATATCACACATGATCACCTGGACTATCATGGTAGTTTTGACAACTACCTGGCAGCAAAAAAGGAGTTTTTCGATAGCCTCCCTGCTGATTCCATAGCGCTGGTCAATACTGATGACCGTAATGCAAGGCTTATGCTGCAGAACTGCAGGGCAGACAAATATGATTATTCACTTAAGACAGTGGCTGATTACAGGTGCAGGATAATTGAACACAGGTTTGACGGGATGAATTTACGCTTTGGTAATGATGAGCTGTGGACTGTTTTTATTGGGGAGTTCAATGCCTATAACCTGCTGGCCGTTGCCTCCGCTGCTGACCTGCTTGGACAGGACCGGCTGGAGGCACTTGCCGGGATAAGCAGGCTTAAACCTGTACCGGGCAGGTTTGAAGTTATCCGTTCGGATACGGGAATAACAGCAATAGTTGATTATGCCCATACCCCTGATGCACTGGAAAATGTGCTGTCGGCCATAAATAATATCAGGGTGCCGGGTAACAGGCTTATAACTGTTGTAGGTGCCGGGGGCGACCGCGACAGGTCAAAGCGGCCGGTAATGGCAAGGATAGGTGCCGAAAACAGTGACAGGCTTATACTGACCTCGGATAATCCCAGGACTGAAGATCCTGAAAAGATCATTGAGGATATGATGGGGGGAGTGCCGGCAGATAAAAAATCACGGGTGCTGCGTATCTCTGACAGAAGGGAAGCCATACGCAGCGCCACCATGATAGCAGCCAGGGATGATATAATACTTGTTGCCGGGAAAGGCCATGAAACATACCAGGAAGTGATGGGAAAGAGGCATCATTTTGACGACAGGGAAGAATTGAGAAAAATGTTTATGTCAGCTAACTAAAACAGGGATAATGCTTTATTACCTTTTTAAATATCTTGAGTCATTGAATATCCCCGGGGCAGGGGTGTTTGAATATATCTCTTTTCGTTCAGCCGCGGCTATCATTACCTCCTTGCTGATATCTCTTATTCTGGGTAAGAAGATAATAAACTTTCTGCAGCGCAAACAGGCCGGAGAGGTAGTGCGTGAGCTTGGACTTGATGAGCAGTATAAAAAGGAAGGAACACCCTCAATGGGAGGACTGATAATTCTGGCATCAATAATAATCCCCACCCTGCTTTTTGCCCGCCTGGATAATATATATGTAATACTTATGCTTGTTACAACATTCTGGCTGGGACTGATAGGTTTTGCAGATGATTATATAAAAATATTCAGGAAGAAGAAAGAAGGTCTTGCTGGCAGGTTTAAGATACTGGGACAGGTGATACTGGGACTGATAGTGGGTGTTACATTACTGTTCAGCGACCAGGCGGTGGTTCGCGAAGTTTCCACCCTTACGGAAGTTGGTGAGATTCAGTCTTCAGATTTCCTTCAGACCGGCGTAACGACTCAATCCGACAAGCTGGTTACAAAAGATATAAAGAGCACTATAACAACTATTCCCTTCGTGAAAAACAACGAGTTTGATTACTCCTGGCTGGTACCTTTTGTTAAAGGAGAAAGCAGGCAGACCATAGGGTGGATAGTATTTGTGATAGTAATAATATTTATCGTAACGGCAGTGTCGAATGGAGCCAACCTTACGGACGGACTGGATGGACTTGCAACCGGAACATCATCAATAGTAGGTGTTACCCTGGGAGTGCTGGCCTATTTGTCGGGTAATATCATTTATGCCGACTACCTTAATATTATGTATATACCCTATACAGGTGAGCTGGTGATATTTGCCAGTGCCTTTATAGGTGCAACAATAGGATTTCTGTGGTATAATTCATACCCGGCACAGGTTTTTATGGGCGACACGGGCAGCCTGGCCATAGGTGGCATTATTGCTGTTTTTGCGGTAGTGATAAGAAAAGAGCTGCTGATACCCATACTCTGTGGTATCTTCCTGGCGGAAAGCCTGTCTGTGGTGATACAGGTAGGCTGGTTCAGGCGGACAAGGAAAAAAACAGGAAAGGGCAGGCGTGTATTTCTTATGGCTCCCCTTCATCATCACTACCAGATGAAAGGGTTTCCGGAACCCAAGATAGTGACAAGGTTCTGGATAGTTGCCATAATGCTTGCTGTATTAAGCGTTGTAACATTAAAAATCAGGTAATTGAGTAAGAGAATAGCAATACTGGGAGCAGGCGAAAGCGGAACAGGAGCAGCAATACTGGCCGCAGGAAAGGGATACGAGGTTTTCGTATCTGATAATGCTGTTATTAAAGACCGGTACCGGAAGGAGCTTAATGCACATAGTATTGATTTTGAAGAAGGAACACACAGCCTGGATAAACTGCTGACGGCAGATCTTGCGGTTAAGAGTCCGGGTATCCCCGACGATAAATTCCCTGTGTCAGACCTTCTTGATGCCGGTATAAAGGTTATATCGGAGATTGAATTTGCAGGTATGTACACGCAGGCTAAAAAGATATGTATTACCGGCAGTAACGGTAAAACAACCACGGCACACCTTATTTATGAAATCCTGAAGAATGCAGGAATAAGGGTCGCCCTTGCAGGTAATGTTGGTAATTCATTTGCACGGCGGGTGGCAGAGGGCGATTATGATCATTTTGTGATCGAGCTGAGCAGCTTTCAGCTCGACGGAATGTATGACTTCAAAGCTGACATTGCCGTTTTATTGAATATTACACCTGATCATCTTGACAGGTATGATAATAAGTATCAGAATTATATTGATTCCAAATTCAGGATAATAAATAAGCAGACAGCTCATGATTACCTGATATACTGGGCAGGTGACCCAGTTATCAGTAAAGAGCTGTCTGACAGATCTCCGCCAGTCAGTTTGCTGCCTTTCACATATGACAGGAAAGAGGGTATGGCAGCTTTTGTTGAGAATGATACTATCATCCTTTCAGTCAATAATAAAAATGAAGAAATTATGGCAATCCATGATCTTGCACTAAAGGGCCTGCATAATACCTATAATTCGATGGCTGCGGCTGTCGCAGGTAAGATCCTTAATATCAGGAAAGAAGTGATACGTGAGAGCCTGTCTGATTTTCAGGGGGTGGAACATCGCCTTGAAACGGTTATAGAGGTGCATGGCATTAATTTTATAAATGATTCAAAGGCCACCAATGTAAACTCATCATGGTATGCCCTGGAGTGTATGACAAAAAAGGTGGTATGGATAGCAGGAGGCATAGACAAAGGCAATGATTACAGTGAGTTATATGATCTTGCCGGAAAGAAGATAAAAGCAATAGTATGCCTGGGCAAGGATAACAGGAAAATAATGGATGCCTTCAAAGGGAGGGTGCCTACCATAATAGAAACAAAATCAATGCCTGAGGCAGTTAAATCAGCCTATTACCTGGCGTCAACAGGTGATACAGTACTTCTTTCACCTGCCTGTGCAAGCTTTGATCTTTTTGAAAGCTATGAAGACCGGGGCAGACAATTTAAGCAGGCAGTGAGGAATTTATGAACAGACAATAACTATTAAGGTATGAAAACAGTGCTTGGCGGTTTATTTAAAGGCGACAGGGTGGTATGGGGACTGATAGTGGTCTTTATGTTCTACTCACTCCTTGCTGTTTACAGTTCATCTGTAAGCCTGGCTTTCTCAAGCCATGGGGGTGACACCACTTTCTTCCTTAAGTCGCACGGCATGATGCTTATATTCTGCCTTTTTATTATTACCGTCACCCAGCATCTTCCCTATAAAGTCTATTCATCACTGGCGGGATTTATACTTTTTGTAGCCATAATACTTCTTGTCCTTACATTGCTCTTCCCTGTAAGGATAAACGAGGCATCCAGGTGGATAATGATACCGGGTACAAATTTTATGGTACAGACCTCAGACCTGGCCAAGGTGGCACTGGTGATCTACCTTGCACGCATGCTTTCGAAAAACCAGCATAATCTGAATGATTTCAGGTATATGACAAGGGTGATGATAGTGCCCCTGGCTATCATTTGCGCACTGATTATGCCGGAGAACCTTTCCACGGCGGTGATGATATTCGGTGTTGCTCTTATAATAATGTTTATAGGCAGGGTGCCGGTAAAATTTCTTTTGGCATGGCTTGGCATGGCCCTGGTGGCAATAATATTATTTGCCCTGCTGCTGGACCTGGTGACCGATAATAACAGGGTTTCGGTATGGAAAAGCCGGATTGAGAATTTTGTGTCGGGAGAAAATAGCCGTGATGCCGATTACCAGTCCAACCAGGCCAAGATAGCCATAGCAACTGGCGGTCTTATAGGTAAGGCCCCGGGTAACAGTGTCCAGAGAAATATGTTACCCCAGTCCAACTCAGACTTTATTTTTGCAATAATAATAGAAGAATACGGGCTGCTTTTCGGTGCTTTGCCAGTGCTTTTCATTTACCTGATACTGTTATTCAGGGGGATAGCCATTGCACGTAAATGCGAGACGGGTTTTCCGGCCTACCTGGTACTGGGACTCACCGTGATGCTGGTAACACAGGCCATGGTTAATATGGCGGTGGCGGTTGGACTGATACCTGTGACCGGACAGACACTGCCAATGATAAGCTGGGGCAGGACATCAATGGTTGTTTCAAGCTTTTCACTGGGTGTTATCCTTGCTGTCAGCCGTATGGTAAGGGCCAAGAGTGAAACAGGTGAATTAAGTGATACTGAAATGGAAGATCCCGGTGACGGGGTAATTTATGAGGCTGCAGATGAGTAAAAGGGTTATAATAAGCGGTGGAGGCACGGGAGGTCATATCTTCCCTGCAATATCTATTGCCAATGCACTTAAAAATATTGACAGCGGTATTGCCATACATTTTGTAGGTGCCCTGGGCAGGCTCGAGATGGATAAAGTGCCGCAGGCCGGATATGAAATAAGTGGCCTGCCGGTGGCAGGCTTCGAACGTAAGCTGAGCCTTAAAAATATCACCGTCATAATTAAACTGATTAAAAGCCTCAGGATAGCCGGCAGAATAATATCTTCATTTAAACCTGATGTTGTGGTGGGTGTTGGAGGATATGCCAGCGGACCGCTGTTGTGGGTGGCAGGGAGAAGAGGGATACCGGTACTGATACAGGAACAGAACAGCTATGCCGGACTGACAAATAAACTGCTGGCAAAGAAGGCAGACAGGATATGTGTGGCATGGGAAGGTATGGATAAATATTTCCCGGCAGACAAGGTAATGCTTACCGGCAATCCCATAAGGAAAGACCTGGGTTCAGCGGAGAAAAACAGGACTGGTGCATTCGAATATTTCAGTCTTGATAAAAAGCTTCCCGTGGTGCTTGTTCTCGGTGGTTCCGGTGGCAGCCGTACCATTAATGAAAGTATTGCTGCCGGGCTGGATGAATTTGAACGTAAGAAGGTGCAGGTGATATGGCAGACGGGCAAATATTATTATGACAGCATAAAAGATATATGCAGTGAGCCGGGTTGTTCCCTTGTCCGGATACACGGCTTTATAGACCGTATGGACCTTGCCTTTGCGGCTGCTGATATCGTGGTCTCACGTGCAGGTGCGGGAACAATATCTGAATTGAGTGTTGTGGCCAGGCCCGTGATCCTTATACCTTCACCCAATGTGGCTGATGATCACCAGGCAAAGAATGCCATGGCGCTGGTAAGGAATAATGCAGCAATGATGATACGGGACAGTGAATCGGTGGATAAGCTGGCTGAGGCAGTTACAGCTCTGGTGGCAGACCGGGAAAGGCGCAGCAGGCTTTCAGCTAATATAGCTTCCATGGCGCTGCCCGGGGCAGATAAAGTTATAGCAAAAGAAATATTGAAACTGGCAGAATGATTGATTTCAGTAAAATATCACATATATGGTTTATAGGAATCGGGGGCATAGGAATGAGTGCCCTGGCCAGGTATTTTACTGCAGGGGGCTTCACTGTGGGCGGCTATGACAGAACAGAGTCGCCGCTAACAAAGAACCTGGCGGCTGAGGGTATGAAGCTGGTATTCACGGATGATCCCGGTATGGTGCCTCCTCATTTTCTTGATAAAGAAAGAAGTCTTATCGTTTATACACCTGCCATCCCGAAGGATAATATTATGCTTGAGCACTTCCGTTCGGGGGACTATAAGATGCATAAAAGGTCAGAGATACTGGGTATCATATCCCGTAATACGCGTTCAATAGCTGTGGCAGGCACTCATGGCAAGACATCTGTTTCCACACTGACTGCCCACCTTTTAAAGCAGTCAGAAACCGATTGTTCGGCTTTCCTGGGAGGGATATCCAGAAACTATAACACCAACCTGCTGGCAGGCACCGGTAATATCACGGTGATGGAAGCAGATGAATTTGACAGGTCCTTCCTTCAGCTGTACCCTGAGATGGCCCTTATAACATCACTCGATGCCGACCATCTTGATGTGTACGGCGATCATGACAGTATGGTGATGGCATACCAGGAGTTTGCAGGCCATGTAAAAGAGGGGGGTATTATTGTTATCAATGAGAAAATTGACGGAAGGCTGCGGATACCGGGTGGCATTAAGTCATACACCTATGGCTTCAGTAACAGCTCGGATTATTATCCATCTGATATTACTGTATCAGAGGGGGCATATCACTTTAATATTCATGGTCCGCAAGGCAGTATAAAGGATATCAGCCTGCTGGTTCCGGGCAAAATGAATATTGAGAATGCACTGGGTGCTGTAGCCCTGGCACAGCAGGCCGGGGCATCAGATGATGATATAAGGAAGGCACTGTTGTATTATAAAGGAGTGGTAAGGAGGTTTGATCTGCGCATCAGCAGCGACAGCATAATATATATCGACGACTATGCCCATCATCCCGAAGAACTGAAATACTGTATTGAATCTGTAAGGGAATTTTACGGGGACAGGAGAATTACCGGGATATTTCAGCCGCACCTGTATACGAGAAC
>CAZGUR010000046.1:0-6613 GCA_964529295.1 uncultured Rikenellaceae bacterium
TCGGGACTGATAAAAAATCCTGGTACGACGGTCATCAGGGCATAAAGCAAGCATTAATCAGCCTGGCACGTTTTACAAAAGATAAAGAAGAATACAGCCGTAGTGATGATTATATCGCGCTGGCAAAATTCCTGGCTGATAATCGTGGTGGCGGGATAAAGCATTATCAGACTCACCTGCCTGTGCATAAACAATATGAAGCTGTAGGACATGCCGTGAGAGTGCCATATTTAAGTAACGGGATGGCAGGAATAGCATCAGAAACAGGTAATGTGGATTATCACAGTGCTGTTAAGTCAGTATGGAATAATATAGTTAATAAAAAATACTATATAACAGGCGGTATTGGCAGCGGAGAAACCTCGGAAGGATTTGGACCGGATTATTCACTACCTAACGGGTCTTATTGTGAAGCTTGTGCAAGTTGCGGACTGGTAGCTTTTCAGCACAGCATGAATTCTATTTATCATGATGCAAAATATGCTGATCTTTATGAAGAGACTCTGTATAACGCCTTGCTTGGTTCCCTTGATCTTAAAGGTAAAAACTTTTACTACCCCAATCCTTTGATAACGGAACAACCCCGTTACCCTTGGCATTATTGTCCGTGTTGCGTGGGTAATATATCACGTACATTGCTAATGATGCCTTCATGGACATATCAAAAAGATGATGAGGGTATATATTTAAACCTTTTTATCGGCAGCACTATGGATATAGAGAATGTAGCCGGAACGGATGTAGAAATAATACAGGCAACTGATTATCCTTGGAGTGGTGATGTTTCGATTACCGTTAATCCTGATGAGAAAAAAGAATTCACTTTTTATGTTCGTATTCCCGACAGAAATACCAGTGAACTATACGATGCTGTTCCGGAAGTGAACGGATACAATTCCTTAAAGATTAATGGAAAATCTATCCGGCCTGCGATTAAAAATGGTTATGCTGTCATAGCCCGAGTATGGGAAGAAGGAGACAGGATAGATATTGATTTTCCAATGGAAATACAAGGTGTTACTGCCGATGAGAGGGTTGAGGCAAACCGGGGCAAAGTAGCCCTACGATATGGCCCGCTTGTTTATAGTGTTGAACGTGCGGATAATCAGGATGTAAGCAAGGTGATAAGTGAGGTTTCACTTTCAACAGAATGGCGTAAGGATCTTTTGAGTGGAGTAATGGTCATAAAAGGTGAATGGATGGATGGTTCAACATTAACAGCTATTCCAAATTATGCACGGGCTAACCGTATTGATGAATCTATGGAAAAACCTGTTCATTCAATAGTCTGGATCAACCGGATTCTGCCAGAGTAATTAATAAAGTAATAGGCGATATAAAAAGGTATTTTAATAAAATGCAAGTTATTATATCAGGATGATTTCTAAGCTGGGTTTTATTAGACAATTATTTAAAAAAAGAGGTTTCAAATTCCTGAATAACCCCCTGCTTTTCAGATAATGTATAAGTCGGCAGAGCCAATCAGGTATTCAGAATTTCATTATAGTTATTATCCTTAAAAAGTCTCAATTATATATGAAAAAGAAAAATTAGGCTGGCTGACAACTGCAAAGATTTTTATTACAGCTTCAGTCCTTTCGATTTATTTATCAGGATTATTTTAAGCAAAATAAACATGGAAGTAAAACAACAAGAATATCATAGCGGTTCAGTCACGCTTACCCTATACTTTGTTTCAGGATTGAAGTCCAGAGATATGTTAAGACAAAGGAATATCATAGTAAAAAGCAGAGGGCATCAGCTTAAATAATACTTGTATCTTTACATAATAAGATAATAATGGTTTCACCTATAATATTATGAAAGAAAAAACCCATTTTACTCCGGCATCACGGTCCACATAAGTTCAAATTTTGAAGGAAAATGAATTTGTTACATCACCGAAACTTTTTGCTGAATTCTTCGTAGCTATGAGTGAGGTATGATCTGAAAGGGAAGATCAGTTTTATCAATAAGGAAACTGAGGGAACTGTCTTTAGTATTGAGTTGAATAAAGTATTTCCGGCACATTGACCTGTCTGCTTTGAAAGGACCATTAAAAGTCCCGCAACCAACTAATCAACCCAAAGATTTTAAATGAGCTTTCAAAACAACATTTTAATTTTCTGCTACTTAACCGGATAACTTCCGGTATCATACAAAAAGTAAATATGGAGCTGAATAACTTGCTGATATTAAACATTATAAACTCGGGAATCAGTCTGATAATGGGTTTTTATATGCTTTTTATGCAAAGAAGCGCTTTTAAACTTGGAACTGGATACTGGGGAGCAGGTGCCTTAACAATTGGAGCTGGACTGTTTTTCAAAGCACTTTCTCCTGCTGAAAGTTATTTTGCCATTGCTTTATCACCGCTTTTTATAACAATTGGTCTTTATTTGTACCTGAGTGGTATATGGAAATTTAAAGAAAAAAAAACAAATAAATGGATTGTTATTGGTATCCCGGTTTTAGATGTTTTCCAAACCATTATTCTCTATAACATCTTTCATTTGTACCGGATCCAGGCTATCTTACACTTATCATTCATAATTCTTTATTGCATCCTGGCTATTTTTGAAATGATTCGATTAAACTCAGATCAGAGATACCTTAAAAAGATATTCCTTCTTAATGCATTTTCTTTCTTCTTTTTTCTGGTTCTTATACTATTAAATGTTTCAGCTGTAATTATAAATCCTGGTTTCAAACCATTCGAAGTAACTAACAGTGTTATCGTAATACAAATTATTTCCGGTTTTCTGATGATAGCATTAACATTTGGATTCCTTACAGCTGTAAATATCCGCTTAAACAGGGAGCTTGAGGATCAGATTAAATCCAATACCAAGTTTCTTTCCATTATCGCGCATGATTTAAGGGGGCCGGTGGGGAATATTACAAACTTTCTGGACTTGCTGCAAGATGAAACTGCCTTGAGTGAGAAGGAAAGGAAAGAATATCTGAAAATAATTAATTCCCTCAGTCAGTCTACATTTCATCTTTTACAGAATCTGCTGGAATGGGCAACTAAATCAAAGAATTTAAATAAATTTAAGAGTGAGAAAATAGATTTAAGTCACTTGATATCTGAAAATATTGATTACTTCAAAAATTCAGCAGTGTTAAAATCAATCGATTTAAGATTTGATTCAGAAGAACAAACATATCTGTCAGGAAATGCAAACATGCTTCAAACCATTGTTCGCAACCTGGTTTCAAATGCTGTTAAATACACTCCTGCAGAAGGTACTATTACCATCATATCAGAAAGAAGACAGAATAAAGTCCGGTTGATTGTTTCAGATACAGGACGAGGTATTAAGCCAGATATAATCAAATCCCTCTTCAGGTTTGAAACTAATGAATCAACTGTTGGCACTAAGGGAGAAAGAGGTTCAGGGCTAGGGCTTGTACTTTGTAAGGGATTGGCAGCCAAGATGAATGGTACAGTTGATATTGAAAGTCAAGTTGGTATTGGTACCACTGTTACTGTTGAATTCCCATCAGTTGAATGACCTCAGTGTATTTTGTGGCTTATAGAAAATGTTAGAATAATCTTTTAATTAATATCACCAGGACGTAACACTACTTTTAAGGAAGTTGAAATTTCACATGAAAACAAAAATTATCATATTATGAGAAGGATAATTCTTACTTCTTTTTTCTGTGGGTTTGTATTTTCTCTTTTCACAAATGCACAGGATAATTCATCATCAGTTGAACAATTAAGAGACTTACTTCAAAAGGATTATTTTACCCTTAATATTTTAATTCAAAATGAGGGGCGTTATTCTTTTAAAGATAATGATTTTCAAGGTGGTAGGACCTTTAGCACTCCTAATGCCAGAATTAGCCTGAAAGGAAAATTCAATAGTGGATTATTTTACCGGCTTCATGTTAATGCTGCTTCTGAACCAAATCTGCTGGATGCCTATATCGGATATAAACTTCATGATGCCCTTAGTTTTTCCATAGGCTCTATGAAACCCAAACAAACACTTGACTATCTTCCCAGTCCTGCTGACCATAACTTCGTTGACCGTGTAACAATGACCGGACTACTGGTTGGTTCACGTGAGATTGGGATTTCAGCAACCGGGGATATAGGCGGATTATCCTACTACACCGGCTTGTTTAATGGCAGCCGCCTGAGGGCTAATAATAACAATAAATTTTACGGTATAGGCAGGCTCCAATACACTGTGGACAATTTAATTCCAGGTACTGTGCAATTTGCTGTTAGCGGGTCGCATGGCGATTCTGAAGGAACAATAAGTGGTAGCAGTGGACCATTATTGCGTGGGAAACGCACAATTTTGGGTTCCGACATTGAAGTTAAATGGAACATACTGTACGCCGCTGCAGAATACCTGCAGGGCGAACTGGAAACATATGATTTATCCGGCGAGAATGAAATAATTAGTGGTTATTACCTGACGGGCGGACTGCATTTAAACGAGAAAGTAATGACACTTATACGCTGGCAGTCATGGTCTTATAAAATATCGGGAATAACTGATAGTAAGCTGACTTTCGGCACCAATATTGATTTTACTGATATTGTAGGGTTGCTATTAAATATTGATGTTTATATGCCGGATCAGGGCGACACCAGATATGCTGCTTCATTTTTATTACAGGTAGATTTTTAGTTAAATAAGCTTTTTACAATTAACAGGATTGCGTCCTGCATGTGCAATGTATTTTTTTCTGCATAATGCAGTTAGCCGAAGAACCTTACAACAAAACTTCAAGCGAATAATCGTGAGAAAGGCTGGCAAAGAAAAAATATTCTGCATATACAATCTCTCAGCCAAATAATCTCAGGCAGTTGGCGTAAAGAATATTATCAGCATCCTTTTTGCTAAGCCTGATCCTGAGCGCATCAATAAGTGGCTGATACCTCGCATAAGTATCTGTTCCGTGAACAACGGCATCGGTACCAAAGAGTATCTTTTCAGAACCGCATACTTCCACTGCTTCAAACACCTTATCAATCCCAACCTCACAGGTATCTCCGTAGATATTGGCATTATCCCTGATTATGCGGATTGCTTCAATGTTATCGGTATTCAGCCCCATATGCACCATTACGAAGTCAAGATCAGGAAAAGCGGCTGCCACCTCTGCAACATAAGAAGGATCAGAAAGACCATCTTTTTCAGTATGCACCTGTACAGGCATATTAAGCCTGTCTGCAAGCTTAAGATAAGGCTGAAAGCGTGTATCATTAAATGCTGTATTCGACAGTGCAGGATGCATCTTAAAGCCTGCTATGCAGTCACGGTTCGAAGCGATGAACTGCTCAAGATCGCCAGTTACTGTCTCTGAATAAGGTTTAACCCAAAGGAGCACCCCTACCCTGCCCTTATTAGCCCTGGCAAAGGCCACCTGCCTGCGAAAGGCATTGAGCTGCAGCACCTGCATGGAAGCAGGTACGAAGTTCATTGCAGAATCAAATTCAGCACCCTCTATGCCGGAAACAAGAACCCGGTCAATGGAATATTTTTCCATTGCCTCTATCAATTGTTCAGCAGGCAGATCGGAAACCCTGTTCTTTCCTACGGGGTAAAGGATATGGCCTATATGAGTATGAGAATCTATTAGCATCCTGCAATATATCAATATATTGAAAATATAAAAATACTATCAATGCAGATGATGAATAGTGTTCTACTTATATCCACTATAAAGAATTATTCCCTTTTTATGGCATTGGCCGGATTGATCACTGCAGCGCGATAGGACTGGAAGCTAACGGTAAGCAGTGAAATCAGAAGGGCAGCAAAACCCACAATAAGAAATACACCGGCACCAATATCAATCCTGTAGGGAAAATCCTTAAGCCAGTTGTTAAGGTAGAGGTATGACAGTGGAAAGCCTATTACTGCAGCTATAAGTACCAGGTATATGAATTCTGTTGACAGAAGCAAAACCACCCTCGATACGCTCGATCCCATAATCTTCCTTATACCTATTTCCCGTGTCCGTCGTTCTGCAATGAATGATGACAGACCGTAAAGACCCAGGGCTGCTATCAGTGTGGCCAGTATTGTGAAATACTTAAATAGCCTGCTCATCCTCAGTTCACTACCGTACATTTCCTTTACATTCTCATCGGCATATTCAAAGGTAAGCGGGTAATCGGGTATTGTCCTCTCCCATATATCCCTCATGGCCTGAACTGCTCCCTGCGGATTGGTATCAGACAGTCTGATCATTATATAGTTGAATCTCTCCGGATGATCCAGATTGATAGCTATTGGCTCAATTTTGCTTCTGGCACTCTGAAAATGAAAGTTTTTCAGTACACCGACTATCTCACCTCTGTAGCCCTGGAATCTGAACCACCTTCCCACGGGATCATCCACTCCCATTATTCGCACAAGTTCCTCGTTAACAATGAAATTAGCCATGGTATCTGCAGGCATATCACCAGGATAATCCCTTGAAAATGATCTCCCGTCAACTATTTGATATTTCATTGTCTCTATCAGGTTATAATCAACGTGATTGTAGGAAAACAGAACATCCAACTCAGGATCTTTGCCTTCCCAGTCGACTCCTGAAGAATTACTGCCAATAAATACCGGATTCAGGCTGGAAGCAG
>CAZGUR010000046.1:6623-9070 GCA_964529295.1 uncultured Rikenellaceae bacterium
ATGGATTTCTCGCCAGTTCACCTTTTATTGCATTATATTTAGGCTCAAAATTTTCCGAAACGGGAATATAAATAAGATTTTGCTGATCATATCCCATATCCAGATTACGCATATGCTGCATCTGCATATAGATTATAATACCACTTACAGCCAGGAAAATCGAAAGTACAAACTGTGTGATTACCAGAACCCTTCGCAAAGCACCGCTCTTCCTGCCCTTTGTCACCTCCCCTTTCAGAATGTTTACGGCTTTGAAAGAAGAGAGGAAGAAGGCGGGGTATATACCTGCAATGAAACCTGCAATTACCGAAACAGCGAGGGCTCCTATAAGGAACCGAGGATTAAACATGTGTGCCAGGTCAAATTCCTTACCTGAAATTGTATTAAAGGGCTGAAGCAATAGTCCAATAATAAGCAGGGCAAAAACAAGGGCTATAAGAACCTGGAATACTGACTCCAGCACAAACTGGACAACCATATTGCCTTTATGTGCTCCAACAACTTTCTTAATCCCGATTTCCTTCCCTCTCAGTGATGACCTTGCAGTTGTCAGATTAATGAAGTTGATACATGCAATAATAAGCACAAAGAGACCAATGGCCCCAAAAATGTATATATATATAATTGCACCCGGTGATCTTTCATAACCGAAATAGCTGTGGAGGTGTATACGCGTAAGATCAGCCACCATGAAATCTGTAAGTGATTCAGGTGCATACTCCCTCTGAATGGATGTCATCTTTCCGCCAAGGGCATCTCGATCAAATTCGGGTACACACTTAACATAGCTTGTAATGCTATTGCTGCCCCAGTAATCATTTGTTATACCAATCTGATCCAGGAACCTGAACGGAATTACGGCATCAAAGCTTACCACGGTATTGTCCGGCATCTTCTCAAGAACCCCGGTAACCCTGAAATCAAACTCCTTTTCAATTGTAATTGATTGCCCAAGAGGGTTTTCATTGCCAAAATATTTCTCTGACAGTTCTTCGGACAGAACAATTGTGTGGGGTTCTGAAAGCGCAGTATTCGGATCCCCGTATTTAAAACTGAAGGAAAACATACTGAAGAATGTTGAATCCACACCCCTGAGATTGTCTTCGAACATTTTCTTGTCATCCTTTTCAAACAATACCCTTGGAAGGTTAGAGAACCTGGTATATTCAATTATCTCAGGTATTCTCTTTTTCCATTCCGCCCCGGCCGGATATGGTGTTACATTTACATGATATACATTGCCACTGTAGTGCTGGTCTTCCTCAACCCTGTATATCCGGTCTGCCTCATCGAAAAATTTATCATAGCTGAGTTCATGCTGGATCCACATAAGAATAAGCAGTGAAGCTGCCAGTCCTATGGAAAGCCCGAAAATATTCAGGAAGGATGTGCTTTTGTTGCTGAGTATATTCCGAAACGCAAGCTTGAAGAAGTTTTTTATCATTGTTTTTGGGTTTTAATACAAGCGAACTAATGACGATAAAAACTCTTCTTTGTTGCAGGATTGACTGTATTAATAACATTGCCGGGCCGTCCTGATTACGACCCGGCAATTCCAGTGTTGTTATTTTGTTTTATTCTCTGTTACCACCTGGCCGTCGAAGAGATTTATTATCCTATGGGCAAAATCAGCATCATGATGTGAGTGGGTTACCATTACTATGGTTGTTCCCTCTTTATTGAGTTCGGTAAGAAGATTCATTACCTCATCCCCATTTTTTGAGTCGAGGTTACCCGTTGGCTCATCAGCAAGTATTAGCTTGGGATTCGCCACCACTGCCCTGGCTATAGCCACCCTTTGCTGCTGTCCCCCTGACAGCTGCTGGGGAAAATGCTTGGCGCGGTGACCGATCTTCATACGTTCCAGTACCTTGTTGACAAGTTCCCTGCGTTCTGAGGATTTCATTTTAAGGTAAATAAGAGGCAGCTCAACGTTTTCATAAACAGTAAGCTCATCTATAAGGTTAAAACTCTGGAATACAAAGCCTATATTGCCTTTTCTGAAGATGGTTCTCTGTCTCTCCTTCAGCCTGGCAACTTCACTGCCGTTGAACAGGTAATTTCCATCACTGGGGTTATCCAGCAGACCGAGAATATTCAGCAGTGTCGATTTACCACACCCTGAAGGTCCCATAACAGCAACAAATTCACCCTCTTTCACCTCAAGGTTTATTCTATTCAATGCTGTCGTTTCAACCTCTTCTGTCCTGAAGACCTTAGACATGTCTTCTGTTTTGATAATAAGATTTTCCATTTCTTTATTCATTGTTAGTTAGTTCCTATTTAAAAACAAGCTTATCATTATCACCAAAGCTTTCATAGTTAGAGACGATAACTTTTTCCCCGGGCTGCAGCCCTTCAAGAATTTCATAAAACATGGGGTTCTGTTCACCCAGTCTTATATCCCTTTTTATAGCAAAATCGCCTGACGGATCAACAACATATAT
>CAZGUR010000046.1:9080-15948 GCA_964529295.1 uncultured Rikenellaceae bacterium
CAATATGGTAAGTCTGCCCCGTACGTATATTCTCAGGCACATTACCTGTGAAAAGCATATCGATCTGAAACTGGTTGTTTCTTACCTGAGGGTATACCCTTCTTACTTTAAGTTCATATTCTGCACCATTTCTTTCAAAATGTGCCAGGAGACCAGTTTTCACCCTGTCAATATAATGTTCATCGATCTGTGCTGTTACCCTGTGGGAAGTAAGTACATTGATCTGACCGATTGACTGGCCCCTGGATATTGACTGGCCAACTTCAGCCTCAAGCATCCCCAGCTGTCCATCCACAGGTGCTTTAATATTAAGGTTCTCCTGCCGATTACGAACCAGTTCCAGGTTACGCCTCATATTGTCAAGGTTATCCTCCATCTGGATGATCTGTATGTTTCTGAAAATACTGTCCTGCCTCTGCCTTTCCATATACAGTTCATATGACCTGCTTGAAAATTCATATGTCTCTTTTGAGCTCAGGTATTCTTCTTCAGATATAAGGTTTTCTGAAAATAATACCTCATTTCGCTCGTATTCCCTTTTCTTCTTAGTGATATCATATTCAAGGTTCAGCAATTCCCTTTTTATCTGTAATCGTTCCTGCTCCATTGTCACCATTGTATTGCGCAAAAAGTTTGATTTCTCAGCCAGTTGAGCTTCACTGTCGAGTATACTCATGCTGAGATCAGGGTTGCTGAGCCGCAGGATTACATCTCCTTCTTTCACCATCGACCCTTCTTCAATCAGCCTTTCCTCAACCCTGCCTCCTTCCTGTGCATCAAGATAGATAGTGGCTATCGGTTCAACCTGTCCGGTTATGGTATGATAATCATCGAATGCACCCCTGATTACTTCTTCAATCACCACCCTGTCCCTAAAGACCCTGTATGTTGATGTTTTATCGGTAAAAAAGGCGAAATAGATTATAGCAACCAGGAATGCTCCCAGCACAATATATCCTATATGTTTCATTCTCAGGCCTTTTTTCTTCTCTAGTTTTCGATCCATGCTCATAGTAGATGCTATTTATATCGTTTTTCGTTTCATTCTTAATCTCTCTTTCTTAATCTCTCTTTCCTCTTTTGGCTGCAACAAATCTGCTACCTTTTATCAAATAACCACATTGTCCGCCGCAGGTTTACAGGTTGTTTGGCGTCCTGACTTTATTTTTCATCTTATCCACTCTCCCGTCATAAAAAACTTTACCGTCGTCTCTTTCAGCTTATACTGCAATTCTGCACTCAGCAGGTTTATCTCTGCGGCAAACAATGACTTCTTAGCCTCTGCAAATTCTGTTGCGCTTGCAAGTCCGGTCTCAAACTTTTTGGAAACTGCCTCAAAAGAGAGTTTGTTAAACTCAAGGTTGTCGATTGCCGACAGGTATTCATCCCTGACAGATACCAGCTCAAAGCATGCCTTGCTCACCTCATTATACAATGCATTCTTTTCATGGTCCAGCTGCATTTCGGCATCCTTCAGGTCCAGCCGGGCCTGCTTCACCTTGTTGCGATTATTCCAGTTACTGAATAAGGGGATATTCAGACTCAAACCTATATTCTGGTTGGTATTATTACGCATCTGCTCGATGAAAGGAGTGGGATCCTCACCTGTCACCATCGCATCGTAGTAACCTGTCCTCCATCCGGCATACAAACTCAGTTCAGGCACTGAAAGTCCTTTTGTCGCATTAAGTTCTTTCTGCAGGGCATTTTTTTGGAGTTCAAGAGTCTTGATTCTGGGTAAGAGTCCCAATGAAGTATTATATATGGAATCCGTATTAACAGATTCATCTGTCCTTACAATTACACTTACTTCTTTATCCGTAATATCAAAAGGAAGCCCCGGTTCAAGCTGGAGCAATAACCTTAGCTGCTCAAGGGCTATGCCTGCACTGGTCCTCGCCTGGCTAAGTAAAAGCTCATCATTTGACAGCTGGCTTTGCATTTCAAGCAAGGTGGTCCTGCTCTCGGCACCAGTCTCAACAAGCACCTGCGTCTTATGTAGTTGTGTCCGGCTCAATTCAAGCTGTTCGGTTGCCGACTTTACCGTCCCTTTTGCCATAAGCGCACTGTAATATGCATTCACTATATCCAGTGCCAGCAGGTTCTTTTGTTCTTCCTCCGCCTGTTTACTGCTCATCTGCATGAATTTAGCTGCCGATATCCTGTTGAGCTGCGCAAATCCTCTAAAAATGGTTATACCCGTGCCGAGGTAGTAATAATTAGAGAGGTTCTGATTAAATGTTATTGTATTGGTCACCGGATCAACAGAACGCCCATAATTCATGGATCCGGAAGACTGCAATCTAAGGTCGGGAAGTAATTCCAGCTTACGAGTCAGAAGGTTTGACTTATTTCTATCAGTGCTTATCCGGCTTCTTTTAAGGGCAATATTATTTTCCAGGGCATAATCAAGACATTGCTCAAGTGACCATCTCTCCTGTGCCTGTGATAATCCTGCACTACTAACAGTCTGGAAAATAACAATTATGATTATAAATAAATATTTTAACATAGTGACATGATATTTTCATCCTTAATGCCAAAAGTTATGCCATTATTTATATCATACTGTCACTCAATATATTATAAAACAAACCACGGATCCATCATTTTATACTGTATGATTTCTTTACACTTTATGTAATATATCTGTACAATTTTATACATTTGTTAAAATTACTGGTTCCGGGAAATGGATCTTGCTTCTGGCCGGAAAACATAGCGAGGCATGCTTCACATGCCTCTCCACTGGCAGGAAAGGAGACTTTTCCAATAAGCTTATGTTTGACCTGACGTAGCAGGGCGTTGATGAAAGTTTTTCCGGCACAAATAATGTTACTAAACCGCTTGAATCAGTATTCTCAAAGCTTCAAAAATGGAAAAAGGAAGGATAATAATTGTAGACGATAACAGGAGTGTGTTGAGTGCGCTTGAATTACTGCTTGAAAATGAATTCTCAGATGTAAAATATCGTACGGGACCGAAGGAGCTACCAGGATTGCTTGAATCAGGTGATATTGATGTTATCCTTCTGGATATGAATTTCAGGGCAGGGATAAACACCGGCAATGAAGGGATATTCTGGCTCAGGGAGATATTAAAGTCTGATCCTGACATCAGTGTTGTGATGATAACGGCCTACGGGGATGTTGAACTGGCTGTCAAGGCCATGCGTGAAGGTGCAGTTGATTTTATCCTTAAACCATGGGAGAACGAAAAATTACTGGCAACTCTTAAGTCCGCACTTAAACTAAGAAAGAGCAGAAAGGAAGTAAACCGTCTGAAAACCGAACAGAAAAACCTTAAAAGCTCGCTCAGCGGCAGGCCATATAAAACTATTATCGGCTCGTCACCTCCGGTAGCTGAAATGATGAAAATGATTGAAAAGGTTGCGGTCACCGATGCCTCCGTACTAATAACCGGGGAAAACGGCACCGGAAAGGACCTGGTGGCAAACGAAATTCACAGAAGATCAAAGCGCAGGGATGAAGTTATGATAAGCGTGGATATGGGTGCCATTACGGAAACGCTTTTTGAGAGTGAGCTTTTTGGACACGTCAAAGGATCTTTTACAGATGCAAAAGAGGACAGGGCCGGAAAGATAGAAGCGGCAAACGGTGGGACTCTGTGTCTGGATGAGATAGGCAACCTGTCTCTTTCACTGCAGGCCAAGCTCCTGAACGCCCTTGAAAGCATGCGCATAACCAGGGTTGGATCAAATAAGCCCATTTCACTTAACATAAGACTGATAAGCATTACAAACAGGAATCTTGATAAGATGGTGGCAGAAGGCCTTTTCAGGGAAGACCTGCTGTATAGGATAAATACCATCCATATTGAGGTACCCCCGCTGAGAAGCAGGAAATCTGATATTCCTGCTCTCTCGGAATTTTACCTGAATAAGTATAAGGACAAATATGCAAAACCGGCTCTGAAGATAAATTCCCAAACACTTGATGTGTTAACGGGATACGAATGGCCGGGAAATATCAGGGAATTGCAGCATACTATAGAAAAAGCAGTTATATTATCAGAAGGGACCATTATTAAGCCCGATGACCTTATGCTTAATTACTCATCCGGGAAAGCTTTTGAAAGCTCACAGAGGACACTTGAGGATATTGAAAAAGAGATGATATTAAACACCCTGAAAGAAACAAGGGGAAATAAAAGTGCCACTGCTGAGCAGCTCGGAATCACACGCCAGAAGCTTTATAACAGGTTAAAGAAATATGGTATTTAAACGCTACAATATAAAATTAATCATCCACCTTATCCTGCTGGCAGCATTTAGTGCAGGGGGAGCCATCTACCTGGCAGAAGAAGGATTTGACATTTATTTTCTTCTTATAACAGCCCTGGCGATTATCGTGATTTTTAACCTGATACGCTTGTTTAACCGGTCAAATGAAGAATTATCATTTTTCCTCTCTTCAGTACTTAATGAAGATTCATCCCTTGTTTTCAGTGAAAAAACAGGCAATAAGAGCTATGACTCCCTTCACAGATCCATAAACAGGCTTAATGACCAGATAAGGGATGCCCGGATGAAGGTAATAGTCCAGGAAAAATTCTACCAGGCAGTGGTTGAGAACAGTTCGAGCGGACTGATAGCTTTTAATGACAGGGGCATAATAAGCCTGGCCAACACCAAAGCCAGGAACCTGCTGGGAATAAACCACCTTCACAATATCAAACAACTCCAGAGGGTGAACAGTAGGCTGATAGATGCATTGCACAATATCAAACCCGGGAATAAGCAATCCCTGAATATCATTATTGATGATATAAATGTGCATCTGTCACTTACAGCAGCAGAGATCAGGCTGAAGAATGAAATGGTAAAGGTTATTGGAATAAACGATATCAGCCACGAAATAGATAAACAGGAGATTGAATCATGGCAGAAACTGATAAGGATACTGAATCATGAAATAATGAATTCAGTTGCACCTATCACCTCTCTTAGCTCAACCATTTCAGGTTATTACAAGGAAGATGGGTTAAAGAAAGAACCCGGGAACATCGACGAAAAAACAATCAGCAATACATTGAAAGGCCTTTCCATAATCGAAGAACATGGCAAGGGACTTATCCATTTCGTCGATTCATACAGGAGCCTCACAAAGATGCCGGAGATCAGGCCCGTGGAACTGCCCGTAAAAGATATTTTCGAAAGTATAATTATACTGGCCGCATCACTGAAAGAGGAAAAATACCCGGGCTTAAATTTATCGCTTAACAATACTGTGGAACCCGAAAATCTCGTAATATGTGCCGATGAGAGTCTTATTACCAGGGTGCTCTTTAACCTGGTAAAGAACTCGATGGAAGCTATTGAAGATACTCCGGACCCGGCTGTTGAGCTGCATGCAGAACAAAGCAGGGATGGAAAAGTAATAATAAAGGTCAGCGATAACGGACATGGTATCGACGAGGACCTTGTCGAAAAAGTTTTCGTCCCCTTCTTTACCACACGCGAGAAAGGCAGCGGTATCGGCCTCAGCCTGTCACGCCAGATCATCAACATGCATAAGGGTAATATCAGTGTTAAATCAACCCCGGGTAAAGGCACCACTATGATCATAAATATCTAAGCGACAGCAGGAATAATAACTTATTCAATTACTGCATCTTCAGGACTCAACCGGAAATTTGAAATACAGACGGTCAGCACCGTAATAATGAACTCAACCCTGATTTCCAGTAGTATCAAAACACAACAGTTGTGTAATGTTTTAATACACCAATGGCTTCAAATACAGTTAGCGCTTCCGGCCAGGAGTCTCATTATCTGTAATTTAATGTTTTTGGCAAAAGAATTGGTCTGTAAGCAGTATTGTAATCCAACAGAATACCGTAAAAACCGGGAGATTCTATCGGGTACGAATAAATACTGTAACACTTAAATTGTATAAGAGCAATGTTAAAACTAATAAAAAACAGTTATCAGGCAATAATAAGCCAGAAGCCATACTCAATAATCAATATCCTCGGACTCACAATTGGTCTGACCTGCGTTATACTTATCCTGCTATGGATCAGGGCAGAAACAGGTTACGACCGTTTTCATAATGACTATGAACGTATCTACAGGGTCAATAATATTTTGAGAACACCCAACAGATCTATAAATTCCGGGGGTATAAATGCTCCTGGTGGTCCGGAATTCAAGGCTAACTTTCCTGTTATTGAAGACTATGTAAGATACAGGCTGACTTACACTGATATAAAATATGCAGATCAGTTTTATCGTGTAAACATGGTGTATGCCGACAGTAATTTTTTCCGGATGCTCAACTTCCCCCTTGCAAGCGGAGATAAGGCAACCTGCCTTTCTGCACCTGACAGGGTTGTACTTTCACAATCTACGGCCACAAAAATCTTTGGCAGTAAGGACCCGGTCAATAAGATCATTGAAATAAGCAATAAACCATTTGTTGTAAGCGCTGTGGCCGATGACCCTCCGCTTAACAGCAGTATCCGGTTCGATGGAGTGATACAGTTATCCGTACTGGAACAACAGACGCATGTCGGCTGGGACGGTGGATTACGATGCCAGACCTTGTTAAAGCTGGCGCCAGGTACTGATCTACAGGTTCTGCTGGATGACATGAAAGAATATTTATATGAAATGATCAATGAACGCTTTCTGAAAAGCGGCTTTGAGATAGTCCCATACCTCCAGCCAATAACAGATATGCACCTGCGATCAGATACCGAATTTGACACTATTGATAAAGGGAGCGTTAAACGGATTATTTCGTTCGCTTTTGTCGGTCTGCTTATACTGATGACAGCCTGTTTTAATTTCGTCAATATCAGCACAGCGCTATCAATGAAGAGATCAAAAGAGGTAAGCATCAGG
>CAZGUR010000047.1:0-10661 GCA_964529295.1 uncultured Rikenellaceae bacterium
TTAATCATTTTATTATACATATCAACAGCTCTCTCTGCAAGAATGGCGGTAGCATTCACAACCGGAATCTCAACACGCTCCGGATTATAAGCAAGAGGTATCTCTGTACAACCCAGGACTATCACTTCTGCTCCCCTGCCGGCAAGATGCCGGGCTGCAATCGCCAGCAGGTCTTCGTTAAGCTGCGGGTCGGTTTTTGATTTAATACCGTACACCGCTCTCATCACCATGTTCAGTTCTATCGAGTCTGATGGCGTCAGTACCTCAAAGCCTTTATTCTCCAGTTCCTTGTTGTAAAGACCTGATTCTATTGTTCCTGTTGTAGCAAGGAGCCCAACTTTTTTTATACCGGGATATATTTCGGCTACCTCGCTTGCTGTTTCCTTTATCATATTGATAATGGGAATGTCAACGGATTCCTGCATGTAATCATAAAAATAATGTACAGTATTGCAGGGAATCGCAATAAACGATGCTCCGGCTTCTTCAAGCTTTCTAAGGCTGAAACTGAGATATGGTTTTATCTGGCTGCCTCCCTCAGCAAAAGAGGCCATCCTGTCAGGAACCTTAGGGTTGCTGAAGATGATTGCAGGTATATGTTCCTGGTCTGTGTCAGCAGGGGTGGTTTCCAGTATCTGTCTGTAAAGGTCAGCCGTGGCTTCCGGGCCCATTCCGCCAAAGATGCCCAGAATAACCTTATTACCTTCGGGGATGCTTTCAATATCCTTATTACATGATGTTGTAATGGCAATTATCAGGAAAAAACAAATAATTATTCTTGTCATAAATAATTAATTTTGATTAGTATTTTTTTCACTCTGTGTTATCCGGTACATTTTCCACGGGGGTACTCACATTTTAACCAGCCACAGGTCTCTTACCCTTGAATTACTTACTTTCATTCCTCTTATTTCATCTCCTTCCCTGGTAATGATTATTTTACTCATAAATCCGCTATCCGAAATGAAGAGGTCCTTTTTAAGACTTTCAATCTTAAATTCACCGTGGCGGGTTTGGTATCCGAATAATTTTCCGTTTTTGAGGTAGAACCGGTACTGTGTTTCCAGTTCAGGCGACCAGTACCTTCCTTCTATCTCCCTGAGATCTTTTTCAGAAGGTATATATTTTGTGGTTTTTGTTCCTTTCCGTGTGCTGCCCTTGCTGGCTATCTTGATCTTTTCGGGTGAGCTATCTGTCAGGCTTATCTTTATTCCTGCCCCCTTATTAAAAAGGACACTGTCAGAAGCTGTGTACAGCGGGATTTTTCTTCCACCTGTGTACTGGCAGTAAAGACTGTCATTCTCTTCAGTGATATCAAACAGTCTTGTGTCCATTTCTTCTATATCATAAGTGCCCAGGTATTGATCAATAGCACTCAGATCAATTTCTGCCGGTTCATAACCCATAACAGTCTCTTTTTCTTCCGGCTTATCAAAAAGAATTTCACTTATCCTGTTCACTTTACCTGAAGCCCCGGAGGATGAAAAATTGGTCAGTATCACAATTTCGGTTTCATTTTCAGGGAATGTGCAGGCAAAGGCCCTGTAACCTCCTATTGAGCCACTGTGTGAAATTCTTTCTTCGTCCCTGTATTCATCCAGCCTTACACCAAAGGCATAATTGTTTGCCTCCCCGTTATTGAAAGGATCAAGAGTTAACATCATTGAAAAGGCTTCTTCCCAGTCTTCGGGCGGACTGTAATAATATCGCATCCATGTCAACAGGTCGGCGGCAGTGGAATGAATATTGCCGGAACCGGTGTAAGCCCAGTATTCCACCTCCCTTTCAAACCCCTTTCTTAATGAACCCTTATAAGAGGTGGCATAATTTTGAGCTACCCTGTTATATTTGTTCTCTAAGTAGGTGTTATACAGTCCCAGCGGGTTTAATATTTCTTTATCAAGCCAGTCAGCAAAATCCTCAGATCTTATCTTTTCAATTATAATAGCAGAAAGAATATAGCCGGTATTACAATACATATATTCCGATCCGGGTTCAAAGTTAAGCTCCTGCTGCCTGGTCATAAACCGAAGCAGGTCATCATTATTTTTCATATCATCACCCCTCCATCCTGCAAGTGACAGCAGTGTATGAAGACTCCGCAGGCCGCTTGTATGATGCAGCATATGCCTGAAGGTGATTTTATGGCCTGTCTCAGGCAATTCAGGCAGGTAATCCCTTATGTCATCGTCAAGAGACAGCTTCCCCTCAAGATGGAGTTTAACGATACCCATTGCTGTAAATTGCTTGGAGACAGAGGCAATATTAAACCTGGTGTGGTAACTGTTCGGTACCAGGTATTCCATGCTGGCCAGACCGTATGCTCCTGAGAATACAGGCTTCCCCTTTACGGCAATACCCACAGTTCCACCGGGATGATTGGGACTGTTCCACTCAATGAAAAGACTGTCAATCATTTTCAGCTTTTGATCACTGATCTGCCCGGAAACCAGGACTGAAAACGTAAAAAAGATTATTACTGCAAGGTCCTTCTTTTTCATAGTTAAAGGGATTGATTTTTTAATGTACAATAACAAAAATATAAGAAAATTGATATTTCCTCTTTATAGTAGCCTATTTAGTAAATTCCTTCCCCCGCAATCGTATATTTCCTCTCTGGAGTGGTATATTTCCTCTCTGATAGCAGTACATTTCCTTTCAGAGTAGCACATTTCTTCTCTTACAGTATACATTTCATCTTCCGCATTAATATATTTTCACTCCTGTAGTAGTATGTTTCCTTCCCGGGAACAGATTAAAGTATAAATCCTATTCCCGCTGAAAATCCTTCAAAAAATTAGTCTTTTAGTGAAATATTCAGTTTGTAGTTCTGAAATGAAAGGGGTTCATACTTTGGATAATGCACATAAACAGCATGTTATAACGGTGATATTTCAAATGTGCTGTAAATATAGACAGGTGTAGTAAATATAAACAATGCTTGTAAAGGACAGGAAGCCAGACTGATCACACCTTATACTGAAAGCCACTGTTGTAAAATGCAGCAGTTGTTTATACTTTGGCAATCATGGTCAGTTTGCTTAAAAAACAGTATGTCAGATAGATAGAAGACAAAATATCACTTTGGCATCAAAATTGGCTATGTAATTATGGATGAAACAGAATTTAAAAATTTTATTTATGAAAAAGATAGTCGTTTTAATCAGTTTAGTGGCATTTTTCTCAGTAAGTGATATTACCAGTATGAATATGCCATACGGAGATGAAGCAGGAGACAAAGATACACTGCGTGTTCTTGTCAGCCCTGAATTGAACGGGCTGGCAGGAAAGTGGATAACAGAATACAGTGATGATAATCCGGGTGTGATAATCCATACAGCTTATATTAATGATGATGCCAGCGGATATAATCTGGGAGATGAGTACGTGCTGGGTGTTGTTACGGAAGATTACCTGCGGTCTGTTAAGAGAGGATCACTATGGAGTATGGTTGTAGCACGTGATGTTATCGTGCCTGTGATAAGTGCAGATAATCCTTTCAGGAATGAAATATTGAACAGTGGCATATCGCCTTCACAGTTTGCAGGTGTTTATACCGAACCGGGCAAACTTACCTGGGCTGACCTATCGGATTCCGGTGACGGGACAACCGTTAACTGTTACTGCCTTGGTGATGAGCCTGTTCGTTTTTGTCTTTCTGAATTCCTGGAGGCAGATAACCTCAGCGGTAACGTGACCCGTGTAGGCAGCAACGAGGAAATGGTTGAACGTATAGTAAATGATAAATACTCAATTGGTTTCTGCAGACTGTCCGGTATTATTGATTATGAAAACCACAGCATCAGGGAAGGACTGGAGATAGTGCCGATTGATATAAACGGAAACGGGACACTTGAAAACAACGAAAATATATATTCATGCCTGAATGATTTTAACCGGGGTGTGTGGATAGGCAAATATCCTGGATCCCTGTGCCGGAATATACATATTGTTTCGTCCACCAGTCCAGATGATGAAAGCGGTATCGCCTTTATGCAGTGGGTGCTTTCAGGTGGTCAGGAATATATTTCTGAGGCTGGCTTTTCAGAACTTATTCCCGGAGAAAAGCAGCCAAAGATACAGGCCTTAAGTACAGAGAAAAGAGCAGTTGTTGAAAAAAAGCAGCAAGTGGTAAGTACAGCAAGGATATTTTTCATAATTGCTACTGTAGTGCTTGCAGGCATACTGGTTTATATTATAAGCAGAATTGTGAAGGCAGGTACAGAAAATGAGCAGGAGGTTGATCTAAGCGGGGATTTGAAGGCTTTTAACGAAGACTCCGTAATTATACCTGGTGGTGTATTTTTTGACAGGAGCCATACCTGGGCTTTTATGGAGAAAGATGGAAATGTAAGGGTAGGTATTGATGACTTTCTGCAGCATGTTACCGGGAAAGTTACAAATATTAAAATGAAGCAGCCTGGTGCAAAAATAAAAAAAGGAGGAATATTAGTAAGCCTGGTTCAGCACGGTAAACAGCTGGATATATATTCCCCTGTATCGGGTGTGATTACCGGGTACAACCATGATCTTGTAACAAACTCATCACTTTTAAATACCTCTCCATTCTCAGATGGCTGGGTTTATACTATTGAACCGGCAAACTGGTTGAAGGAAACACGTAAATTTTTTATGGCGGATAATTACAGGGAGTGGCTGAAGAGCGAGTTTGCCAGGCTTAAGGATTTTATCTCATCCACGGTAAAAAGCAATGATCATAATTATTCCCGGGTTGTGCTCCAGGATGGCGGGGAGGTAAGGGATAAGCTTCTTGAGAATTTCGGACCGGATGTATGGGAAGAATTTCAGAGGAGGTATATAGATACCGCTTCAGTTTGAAAACTAAATAATTGTGAATGATAAACAGATTACAGTAAAACATTGCATTAATCAAACCAAATAAAAAAAATTATGAGTATAAATCGACGTAATTTTCTGAAAGCACTCGGTATTACAGGTGTCTCACTGGGAACCGGTAAAACGCTGAATGCAGCAGCAGAAAAAAAGAATGCTGATGATACAGAGTTTTACAGCATTCTTTATGACTCTACCCTCTGTGCCGGTTGCCAGGGCTGTGAGTGGGAATGTGCACTTGAAAATGGTTTGCCTGACCCCGATCTTGAAGATATGCCTGAAGTGGGACGGGTAAGAAAAACCAATGAGAACAGGCGTACAGTTGTGAATATGTATTCCACATCCAAAGGTGAAGCTTTTGTAAAGACACAGTGCATGCAATGCAACCAGCCTGCATGTGCTTCAGCATGTTTAACCCAGTCAATGTATAAGACAAAAGAAGGTCCGGTTATTTGGCGGGAGGATAAATGTATGGGCTGCCGGTACTGTATGATCTCATGCCCTTATGATATGCCAAAATTTGAGTACTTCAGCAAGAACCCGAAAATACTCAAATGTGATATGTGTCACCACAGGATTATTGATGGTAAACAGCCGGCATGTGTAGAGGGTTGTCCGGCAGGGGCTCTTACTTTCGGTACCAGGAGGGAAATGATTGCCGAAGCGCGCAAAAGAATCAATGATAACCCTGATCAGTATTATCACCATATTTATGGTGAGCATGAGGCCGGGGGAACAGGCTACCTTTACCTTTCTGCTGCTCCTTTTGAAGAGCTGGGCTTTAATACAAAGGTGATGAAAAGGCCTTACCCTGAACTGACAAAGGGATTCCTTTACAGTGTTCCTTCAATATTTGTTCTCTGGCCGGCAATGCTGCTGGGTATACATAAAGCTACAAGTAATAAAAACCAACAATCAGACCAAGAAAATGAGTAATTCTGAGCATATATTAACAAAGAAAGATGACAGAAAATCTGTCTGGAAATTCCTTGCAGAGGAACTAAAGCCCAAAGGCAAATTGTTTACGCCTTTTAACCTAATTTCCATACCGGTAATCATTCTTGGCATTATCCTTATAGTTATTCGGTTTACAGGCGGCCTTGGGGCTGTGACGAATCTCACACAGGAGGTGCCATGGGGCTTATGGAAGGGTTTTAATGTTGTTACAGGTGTTGCATTCGCGGGAGGAGCATACGTGGTAACATTCATGGTATACATCCTTAATATGAAGCAGTATAAACCTATTGTGCGGGCAACAGTGCTGAACGGGTTTCTGGCATATTTGTTTTATGCAGGCGCCCTGGTTCTTGACCTGGGCAGACCCCTGAGTATAATAAATCCAATTATTGGTAATGATTTTGGTGTAAGTTCGGTGCTGTTTCTTGTTGCATGGCACTTCCTTCTGTATATGATAGCCCAGCTTATTGAATTTTCCCCTGCAGTGGCTGAATGGGTTGGAGCCAGGAGAGCACATAAAATCCTTTCAGGGATGACGCTGGCAGCTGTAATATTCGGTATTACATTATCTACCTTGCATCAGTCCGGACTGGGTGCTTTATTTCTTATGGCAAGAGAAAAGATTCATCCATTATGGTATTCAGAGTGGATACCTATACTTTTCTTTGTGTCAAGTATTTTTGCCGGTCTTTCAATGGTTATCTTCGAGGGATCAATAAGCTATAAAGTCTTTTCCGGTCAGATAAATGAAAAGAATAAAATGGCACATAGAGGAATACTGCATGGATTATCAAAAGTGTGTACCATGACCCTGTTTGTCTATTTATTCCTTCAGATACTGAACTTTGTTCATAGCAAAAACTGGGAATACCTGGGAACGCGTATGGGTAACTGGTACCTTATTGAAATAATCGGCTTTGTGGTGGTGCCAATGATACTTTTCTTTTACAGTTACCGCAGGCAGAATATCTTGCTTATCAGGGCAGCTGCCATAATGACCATTATGGGAATCATTATTAACAGGCTTAATATTAGCATAATAGGATTCCAGTGGGATGCGGCACAGCAGTATTTCCCTACATGGAAGGAGTTTGTCGTGTCACTGACTATTATATTCGTTGAAATATGGATCTTCAGGTGGATCATTCGACGTTTGCCTGTTCTAAGTGATTCCCCAGGATGGGCAAAGGACAACTAGATTTAAATAATTAATTAAAAACAATAGAAATGGACGGATTTAGCTATACAAACATTTTCGCTACCAAAGGGATAGAGTATCTGATAATTATAGGCTTTTTAATATTGGTAGTCCCTTTTTGGAGGGCCCTGAATAAACCACTTATGATTAAAGAGAGGGTTAAAGAGAGCCTGGGTATCCTTAACGCAGCTGTACTGAGGATGCCGGAAGGATTACTTTTTAACAGGAATCATGTCTGGTCTCATCTTGAGCGTTCGGGTAAGGCAACACTTGGTCTTGATGACCTGCTTATGCATATTACCGGTGAGGTGGAGTTAAAAAATTTCAGGAATCCCGGTGAAAGAGTGAGAAAAGGCGATTTAATCGCTGAAATAACACAGGATGGTAAGCAGTTAAAGATTACATCTCCTGTTTCAGGAGAGATAAGTGATGTGAATGATAAAATAATTTCCGAGCCTGCCCTTCTTAACGATGATCCTTATCAGAAAGGCTGGTTATATAAAATCAAACCGGAGAAATGGAAAGAGGAAACAGGTGAGTATTATATGGCCGGAGAAGCAAAAAAATGGGCTGAAAAGGAATTGCTCAGGTTTAAGGATTTTATCGCACATTCCGTGAAGAAATATTCGCCGGAGACACCAGGTGTAGTGTTGCAGGAAGGTGGTGAACTGATCGATTATCCGCTGTCAGGTATGCCGGCAGAGACATGGAAAGATTTTCAGGATGCGTTTCTGAATACCGCGACTTAAAATACCAGGATTAAATCATGTTTATTCACTTCATTTTTATATTTTCGAAGTGAATTAAATGAGCTGATGCAGATAAGCATGGAGACCGGTTACAGGCAGGTCTCCGTGCTTAAGCTGTTGTAAATGGATAAGCCGGGCTTCTTTAAAGCTGTGTGAAAATGAAAAATAAAATTAAAGGGATTCTCAACAGAATAAAGGAAACAAATGTGTTCAGGAGCTATCAGCTCTTCAGATCATCAATTTATGGACGGGTAGTCTTTATTATAGCCGGATCGCTTATCCTTCTGCTGATAGTGTTTAATATAGTGTTCAGATCGGTATATGTTGACTTCTTCAACAATACTATCCGGCAGAACGGGGATAATATAAGCTCCATTGTGGAAGGATCACTCTATTATTCAATGCTTGAGAATGATAAGGCAATGTTGCAGAGGACACTTGATATTATCAGTACAATGTCGGGTATCGACGAGGTGAATATGTATGATGACCGTGACAGCCTTGCATTTACTTCATTGCCGGCAAACACTGATCACGGAATTGACCCCGACTGCCGTAATTGCCATTCCGATTTTGATTCGATGTTCCCGGAAAAAGAAAAGGTGTACCGTATTATCGGTGATACTGTCGATTGCAGTGTAATGCAGGCAGGGGAAAGCTCAAGGCAATTACTGATAAGAAAACCCATACTTAATGAAAAGTCATGTTATACAGCCGCTTGTCATTATCACAGTGAGAATGACGAGGTTCTGGGGTCGCTGATAATAAAGTTGCCGCTTGATGAGCTTGATGCTATGGTTGAGGAATCATCAAATGATTTTTTTATTCTGCTTACTGTTATTACAGTCCTTATGGTAACATTCCTGATAATATTTACCAGGAAAAGGATTAAAAATCCTCTTAACGCCATTATAAGGGCAAGTGAAGCAGTATCGAAGGGGGATAATAAGATAAGGCTTGAAATTAAACCTGACCTGCTGGACGATATGAGAAAGGTATCCCTGGCATTTAATAATATGCTGGACAATATTGACTCAGCTACCAGGGAGTTACAGAACTGGTCGCAGCAGCTTGAATATAAAGTTCAGAAGAAGTCGGAAGAATTGTCTGATGCCCAGAACGAACTGATACATGTTGAACGTATTGCTTCGCTGGGTAAGCTGTCATCATCGGTGGCTCATGAGATAAACAATCCCCTGTCCGGTATACTGGTCTACACCAAGCTTGTGCATAAACTTTTGAATAAGGATGACTGTTACCATCCAAAGAAGGAGTCAATGCTCAAACACCTGAAATTTATAGAGACAGAGACAAAACGCTGTGGCGAGATTGTAAAAGGCTTGCTTGATTTTTCAAGAAAGGATAATGAAGATTTTGAAGTTAAAAAATTGCATGATATACTTGATGAAACATGTAAGCTTATAACTCATTCCGCAATGATAGCTAATATTAAGATGGTTAAGGAGTTCAGGGCTGAAATGGATGAGGTTTTATGCAGTCCCAACCAGGTTAAACAGGCATGTTTTGCCATAATGGTAAACGCCACTGATGCAATAAAGGAGAACGGGGAAATAATTGTAAGGACAAGTAACCCGGATGAGGACACTATAAGAATGGATATCAGGGATAACGGGACAGGAATAAGTCCCCAGGATATCCCTCATATTTTTGAACCTTTTTATACCACAAAAAGGGATGAGAACGGGCTGGGACTCGGACTTTCAATAGTGCATGGCATTATACAAAATCATAAGGGTAAAGTGGAAGTGAATTCGGAATTAGGAAAAGGAACAACAATATCATTAACATTCCCTCTTAACAGGGATTAAAGCAAACCGACATGGCTGAAAAAAAAGTATCAATACTGGTAGTGGACGATGAGGAGTCGGTAAGAGACTCATTATATAACTGGTTTATCGATGATGGATATGCAGTAGAATGTGCAGAAAATGCAAAAGAGGCTCTCAGGATGCTTGAAGCAAGAGACTTTGACATTATTCTCGCTGATATTAAAATGCCCGGAATGGACGGAATGGAAATGCACAGGCGTATCAAGACCCTTAATAAGGAGCCTATATTCATTATCATGACCGCCTTTGCCTCGGTTGATACAGCTGTACAGGCATTGAAAAACGGGGCCTACGATTATGTTACAAAACCTTTTGATCCGGACGATCTTTCACATTTAATAAGAAATGCCGCTTCACATGTAACTCTGAGGGCAGAGAATGAAGGCCTGAAGAATAGAATTACATCCCTTGAAGATATTGACGATCTGATAGGAGAAAGTGAGGCTATGAAGCAGGTGCTTAGAGAGGTGGAAAGCGTTGCACAGTCGAACTCCTCGGTAATTATCACCGGTGAGAGTGGCACTGGCAAGGAGCTTATAGCCAGGGCCATACATGCTAATTCGCCTCGTAAATATTTCCCCCTTATAAGTGTACATTGTGGTGCACTCAGTGAAAGCCTGCTGGAAAGTGAGCTGTTCGGACATGAGAAAGGGGCCTTTACAGGCGCCAGCTTTAACAGGAAGGGCCGTTTTGAAATGGCAGACGGTGGGACCATCTTTCTGGATGAGATTGGCACTATCTCACCCAAGATGCAGATAGAATTGCTGCGTGTACTTGAAACACGCTCATTTGTAAGGGTGGGGGGTAATAAGGAAATAAGCTCTGATTTCAGGGTTATCTGTGCTACCAACCGCGACCTTAAGAGCATGGTAAAAAACGGTACTTTCAGGGAAGACCTGTACTACCGGCTTAATGTGGTTAATATAAGAATCCCGCCACTCAGGGAAAGAACAGAAGACATACCCCTCCTGGTTAATCACTTTATAAGGAAATATTGCAAATCAATGAGCAGGGATCTTATCTCAGTGGAGCCGGCAGCCCTCAAACACCTGC
>CAZGUR010000047.1:10671-15907 GCA_964529295.1 uncultured Rikenellaceae bacterium
TTGAATTCCCGGGAAATGTGAGAGAACTGGAGAATATGATTGAAAGGGCAATAGTTATAGGAAACGGGAAAGAGATACGCCTCAAGGACCTGCCTATGGGAAGAGAGGTAATGAGCAGCTCTATAGAAAGCCTTGATGATCTTGAGAAAAAGCATATATCCTCAATACTTCATAAATATAACTGGAATATATCCAGGGCAGCCAGGGCGCTGGATGTTGACCGTGCAACACTTTATAATAAAATAAAGAAGTACGATCTTAAAAAGAGGACCAAATAATTATTCCGCCAAAGTTGTTACAGATCAAGAATCAAAGAATGAAAATTTAATCGGAACTGATTGGATAAGAAAACTATAATATTGATTTCATGCGGACATTTTGAAAAAAGTGTTATTGATAAAATATCCTCCGACCTGTTGAGTGTTTTTGGTTTACCCCTGGATGTAAGACACTGCAGCCTTGATCTGAACAGCTTCTATAATCCCGCCCGCAGACAGTATGATGCAAACCTTATACTTAAAAAAGTGTCAGAGATGGCACCTCCCGGAGCTTTTAAGACAATAGGTCTGTTGCGTGTTGACCTGTATATACCCATCCTTACATATATTTTTGGCCAGTCTTTTCTGAATGGAAGTACCGGAATTGTTTCGCTTTACAGGTTGCGAAATGAGCTTTATGGGCTTGAGCAGGATGACAGGCTGCTTACTGAACGATTCCGGAAAGTCATAATTCATGAGCTGGGACACTCATTCGGACTGATACACTGCCTGAATCCAAGCTGTATAATGAGATCCAGTACATATGTGGAGGATCTTGACCAGAAAAAACTGGAATTCTGTAATAATTGCACAAAAGAGCTGGATGAAAGGATACGGATCCAATTAACAAAATAACTGTTAAAGTGTTGTAATTATAATTGCAGTGGTTTTTAAGGTATTTGTTATTTATTTGTTAAATTTGAGTATACTGGTATTATTACTGCCTACAAGACGTCTTTAAAAATAAAAGATGAATGTTAAACCATTATATAAATCTGATAACTTAGTCCTTGTTGGTCTTGAGGATGATTTCAGGGAGCCCTGTGTTCTGGATGGACTGGTTAGCGTTATTGATCTCAGAGAAAGAAAAATATTGCAGTCTCCCTGGAGCGGACAGAAAATACTGAGAGAAGGAGGTTTTACCCCGATTTTATTCCATCAAAAGGATGAATACAGGAAAAAAATCAAAAAATCTTTAAAAAAAAGGATGATAGCAGATATTGAAAAACAGTTAAAATGCCCCTCACAGGAGGCAGTTAACTCATTGATCTGGAAACCGTCCAGGTTAGTCGAAAACACCATGGGCGGGCAATAAACAGGTTTATCAATGTAATTAATCGGCTGTTTACTTACTGTAAAATTTTAAGTAATGAGCAAGAAAACAGGCTTAACATATAGCGGTGCTGCACGCATAACTGTGATATTTCTGGTAGTAAGTGTCTTGTATATAATGTTCTCTGACAGATTACTGCTTGTTTTCCTTAGGGAGAATGCAGGCGCTGAGGAAATAAGCAGGATTCAAACCTATAAAGGTATTGGCTTTGTTCTTACCACTTCCGCTTTGATATTCTATCTGATAATGAATGAGCTGAAACGTAAGAATTCTCTTATTGCAGAAGCCTTGAACAGGCGCCGCGAAATGGAATCAATGACTGAAAGGTATAAATTACTTAATCAGGAGCTTACAGAGAGGAATGAATTTATTGAAGTAATACTGGATAACCTTCCCATAGGTGTTGCAATTAACCTTATCAATGAGGGTACGGTAATTTATATGAACAGGGCATTCACTGAGATATATGGATGGCCGGCTGAAGAGCTGACAAACATAGCCGGGTTCTTTAAAAAGGTATATCCTGATACAGAATACAGGGCAGAAATAGAGAAGAAGATATCGGATGATATAGCAAGTGGTGATCCGGAACGGATGCATTGGGAAAATATCATTATCACCGGGCAATCCGGAGAGAAAAAGACAGTGAACGCTTCAAACATACCTGTTTTTGAACAAAACCTGATGATTTCGACCGTAATGGATGTAACAGATCTTCAACGTACTATTGAAGATAAAAACATGCTTTTCAATTACTCAAGGGATATGATATGCATAGCCGGCTTTGACGGATATTTCAAGACCATTAACCCTGCCTGGGAGAAGACCCTGGGATGGACTGATAAGGAGATGCTGGGTAAGCCCTTTACTGATTTTATACATCCTGATGAAATTGTATCCACAAAGAAGCAATTTAATGAACTTGTAGTTGGTCAGGAAACGCGGTCTTTCGTTAACAGGTATATTACAAAGCAGGGTGGCTACAGGTACCTTTCATGGAATTCATTTCCCCTGGAGAGTGAAAATAAAGTGTTTGCCATAGCCCGGGATATTACAGAATATATTGAGAAGGAAAAAGAGATAGAGTCGCACCAAAAATCCCTGCAGGATCTTACCACAGAGCTTATACTTACCGAGGAAAGGCAAAGACGTGAGATAGCATCAAACATTCATGATAACCTCAGCCAGTCGCTTGTGATTGCCAGGATGAAACTGTCAGGCTTGAGGACTGATAAGCAGGGGGGAGAGGTGGATGATACAATAAAAACCGTTATAGGGCATCTTTCTGATGCGCTTGAGAGCTCAAGAAATATAACATATGACCTGAGTCCGCCCGTTTTATTTGAACTCGGACTGAAAGAAGCCGTATTATGGCTGGCGGGAAAAACCGGTTCAGAATATGATTTAAAGATAGACACCAGTATGGACATAGGGCGAGAAAGTTATTCGGATGATATATTAATATTGGTTTTCAGGACAATACGTGAGTTGATTTTTAATGTAATAAAACATGCACAGGCCTCCATAATTAAGATTGATATGAAGGAAAAAGAGGGTAAACTGTATGTAAGAATAGAAGATAACGGAACCGGATTTGAGCCGGATGGTATTGGGCAGCATAGTAAGAATAAGGGATTTGGCCTTTTCAGTGTTAAAGAAAGAATGCAAAACATTAACGGTGGTCTGAATATTGATACCAGACCGGGTAAGGGAACCGTAATTGAGTTTTATTTACCTGTAAATTAAATATTATTCATAACTGATGAGAGCAAAGATTATACTGGTAGATGATCATAAAATTGTGCGTGAGGGCCTCAGAAATGTTATTGAATCCTCACCTGCATACACTGTTATAGCGGAAGCTGATAACGGCCGGCAGGCTGTTAAGCTTGCTGCAGAAAAGAATCCGGACATTGTCCTGATGGATGTGGCTATGCCCGACCTCAATGGAATTGAGGCGGCAAAACAGATATTAAGTATTAATCCTGATATACGAATCATAGCACTGTCAATGCATTCGGACAAACATTTTGTGTCAGGTATGCTGGCTGCCGGAGCTTATGCGTACCTCCTGAAGGATTGTGATTCAGGCGAGTTGATAAATGCAATAGACACAGTTATGCATAATCAGAAATATGTATCCAATAAAATATCAGGACTGATACTTACGGAATTTATTTCAGGATTGGTTAAAGATGATAGTACCCTTAGCAGTCGTGAAAAAGAGATTCTTCAACTTATAGCGGAGGGTAAATCTTCAAAGCAGGCAGGGGAGATACTTTTCCTTAGCTCCAAAACGGTTGATGTCCACAGGAAGAATATTATGGATAAGCTTAAGCTGCACAGCCTGCCCGAACTTACCAAATATGCCATACGCTCAGGATTAACCGGCCTGGATAGTTGATCCCCGGACAAGCTCATCACCCGTTTTAGTATTAATGATCTGATCAGGATTATCCGGTATACAGAGATCTGACTTCCTCTCTTCTCAGACTTTATTAAAAACCTGGTTTGATATAATTAAGGATTTTGCTTATTGATGCCCCTGCCTGTAGTATCTATTTTTGTACTGTAAACAAATACTATGATGAAAGACAGACCAGCAGGACATGAATTATTAACACGGTCAGATGATAAGTTGAGCCGCTACAATATTTTGGTGGCAGAGGATGAATATGTTAACAGGACTTATCTAAATGTAATTCTCAGGAAGAATAACTATAATGTAATCGAAGCTGAAAATGGCAGTATTGCATTTGAGATATTCAAATCCGGGCAACAGATCGACCTTGTGCTTATGGACCTTAAGATGCCTGTTATGGATGGATGGGAGGCAACAAAACTGATCAAGGCACATAATCCCCATGCCAGGATAATTATCGTAAGTGCCTATGGTCTTAACGGGGAAAAACAGCGCGCTCTTGATGCAGGGGCAGATATGGTAATGCCCAAACCGGTAAAATCGGATAAGCTGCTGTCTGCAATTAGCAGATATCTGTAGAATGTTTATAAATTAATACTCAAAAATGCTAATAATATGTTCAGGGAACAGGAGAAGGAGATGAATAATAATAATCTGAAAGTGACAATAATTGAAGATTCCCTGCATATAGGTGAATGGATAAAGGAGAATATTGAATCAATTGAAGGACTTGAAATGGTTGACTGGAATACAGATGGCGAAAATGCTGTTAGCCGGCTACAGGAAAAAAAACCTGACATTATTATTCTTGACCTTAACCTGCCCGGCATAAAGGGCCTCGACATTCTTCAGCAGATGCGCCAAAAAGGGGCAAAGCCCCTGATAATTGTTTTTACCATCAATGAGCTGGCAAGAAAAAAGGCCCTGGAAATGGGAGCTGACTATTTTTTTGACAAAGCTCTTGAAGACCAGGACCTGATAAAAACACTTAAGACACTGGGCAGGCTTAACCTGAACCGTATCCTTATTTAATAGCCATACTACTCTTTTTTAATCCATACCCTGGAAACCGCATCTTCATCCTTATCTGCACCTTTCGGATCCCTGTTATTGCGGGCATAATAAGGGATGGCAAGCAGGGGACTGTCATCTTCCCATTTACCTTTGATTGTTAATATCCCGTCCAGAAGGTCTTCCCTCCATTCTGTACTTAATGGATAATCACCTGTTGCCTGTTCAATATCAGGCTGATCAACATTTTCGACGGTGAATACCAGGGGCCCGTACCTTAGCGCTATAAGTCCCCTGTTGGCTTCAACCCTTTCATCAGTGGTTATCACCTGTATCTCCATCGGTATCTCAAAACTGATCTTATCTCCTTTTTCCCAGTCGCGGTTAATAACAGCATAACCATTCTCAATTTCATAATCGGCCTTTTCCCCG
>CAZGUR010000048.1:0-15683 GCA_964529295.1 uncultured Rikenellaceae bacterium
GTACCTGCCGACTCGATAAAATTATAATCATCGAAATCATTTTGTTTCCGGGTGCTGGTCAGCTTCCTAAGTATTTTACCTGTTGAAACCTCAGCCAGGTAAATATCAAAGGTAAAGACATCCTTATCCGAAAAAAATGCAATATATTCCCCGCCGGGACTGATGGATGGACTGACATTTACACGGCCGGCATTAGCGCCATGGATTATCTTTTTGCCGTAAGCCTGCCTGCTGGTGCCTCTCATATATTGCCCGAAATGTGTCCGGGTAGCACTCTCCCATAACTCTGAAAGAGTCTCACTGTTTATATTAAGCACAGAGTCTACAGCCTTCTTATAACCATATTGTGCTGTCTTCTCAAACAGGGGCATTATAATGGTATCGCCCCATGTTTTGCCTACCAGGGCCCAGAATGAATGGCCAAAACGGTAGGGGAAATATGACGGGTCTTTTGTCAGCTGCTCAAGTGTGGGAAAGTCATTATTTACCAGTGCATCCCTCATCCACATGGCTGTATTGGGATCAACACTCCCGATGGATAGATATTCCGCCATACCCTCTATCATCCAGAGCGGCAGGTTTCTTACAGAATAATCCTTACTGGTATCAGCTGTGGCTATCTTATGAAACTGGAAAGCATGGACCAGCTCATGACCCAGTACATGATCTGTCTGAGTAAGTGTTGTTGCCACAGGCATAACAACCCTGTTTTTGAGTCCTTCCGTGACTCCCCCGGTGCCTGCACCCAGCAGACCGCTAACTGCATTGGTCTGCTGAAAGTCGGCATGTGTATTATACAATATCAGTGGATTTCTTTTTTCGAATGTATCCCTGAAAACAATCTGGTGCATATCATACCACTCTTCAGCCCAGGAAAGAAATTCAGTAAGCAGGGAATCATTGCCGAGGTAATGATAAAGCTCAAAATTCGGAGACTGGTTAACCTTGTATTCGAAGGTGCGGTACCCCGGTTTATTCCTGCCAAAGTACTGGGCATGAAGTGCTGCAGACAAATGCAACACTGCTAAGATCACGATGGTTCTTATTATAATCTTAAGTTGCATAAATAATTCTATTCTATAAAGAGTATTTAAGTGCCATCTCACATAGTTTTCCTGTATAATCCCTGCGGCCCCTTATCCGGGCAGCTACATTATTTAATCCCGGCCGGCCCTTTCCCGGCCATATAATTAAACAAACTATAGCAGGGATCTCAGGTATTTGCGGACCCGGTCTTTTATATCAAAGGCCAAAGGCATAATAATATACGCCCGGATAGTCTTCATATACACCTTCGAACATCACTCCGCCTTTTTTATCTTCAAGAATATCAATCAGTTCCTCTTTGGTCCTGACCGGTTTTCCATCCACCTTTGTAATAATATATCCCTCTCTTATATCGGTAGTGTTACTGAGTTTACCATCGTTCAGTCTCACCACCTTCACTCCTCCTGGTATATCGAGGGCACGTGCTGTTTTTCTGTCAACAGCCTCCAGTTCAACACCGAGCACTTCCAGTACCTCTGCAGTCTGTGGCCTTACTATGCCTGTTGTTCCGCTTGCGGATTTCAGTTCAACAATATATTCCTTTTCACGGCCATCACGGTTAATGGTCAGTTCGACCTTGTCACCCGGCCTTTTCAGGCCTACCATCTCCAGCAACTCGCCCGATGTTTTAACCTCTGAGCCATCAACTTCAGTGATAATATCACCAACTTTGATGCCGGCTTCACCGGCAGCACTGCCTGCTGTGATACTGTCGACATACACTCCCTGAGTAAGCTCAAGGTCTTCCTCCCTGGCCAGGTTACCATCAACATTACGTATCATCAACCCCAGGTATCCTCTCTGCACTGTTCCATACTCCATCAGGTCCTCTATCACCTTTGATACAATATTCGACGGCACGGCAAAACCATAACCCGCATATGCACCTGTCGGGCTGGCAATGGCTGTGCTTATACCTACCAGTCCGCCCTGCAGGTTAACCAGGGCACCACCGCTGTTTCCCATATTAATGGCTGCATCTGTCTGTATAAATGACTCTATAGCACTCCTGTCCTGCAGAATATTTATATTCCTGGCCTTGGCACTTACAATGCCGGCTGTCACAGTTGAGTTAAGGTTAAAGGGATTTCCGACTGCCAGCACCCACTCACCTACTTCAACATCATCCGAATTAACCAGTGGCAGGGCAGGAAGCCCGTTCTCATTTATCTGTAGCAGGGCAAGATCGGTAGAAGGATCCGTTCCTATCACCCTGGCCTTATACACACGGTTATCATTAAGTGCCACCTCTATATCGTCAGCCTGGTCAATCACGTGGTTATTGGTTACAATATAGCCATCAGTGCTGACTATAACACCTGAACCGGAACCAATCCTTGGCACCATCTGATCTCCTCTCTGCCGGGGTGCATCAAACTCAGGTCCGAAGAAGCGCCTTAAAATATCATCATCAAAAAAATCAGGGTAACCGGGCCGCCTGCTGCCCTGCACCCTTGTCACCCGCGTAGATTTTATATGTACTACAGCAGGCATTACTTTTGCTGCCACATCAGTAAATTCAAGCGGTACTATGTCGCCGTCGTCATCGACTGTATAGGCAGCCCCGACTGCAGGCACACCGCTTATATGCTCCACCTTTACCGTATTGCTGTCATTAATATCAAACAGCATGAACGAACCAATTGTAAGGGCTGAGCCCAGTATGGCAGACAATATCAGTGTTACTGTCTTTTTCATAACAATGTCCTCCTTCTGTTAATAAGATTTTCTTTAATAAAAAAGGGGTGGCTGAAACTAATCACCACCCCTGTCTCCACTGTCTTAATCCTTTGCCGGAATAATTTTTGCATCCCGGAAGTCACCTTACTTTAAGCTGTCCTTAAGAGATCTTTATCTCTTTGGAAGGCTTAGGCTTAAGCTCTTCACGCTTGGGCAAGGTAAGATGAAGAATACCGTCGTTGTATTTTGCGTTTATCTTATCAGCATTCACCATGTTCTCCGGAATATTGAATGAACGCTGGAATGACTGATAGTTAAACTCACGGCGTGTTACCCTGTCACCATCCTTATCCGTTTTCTCATCCTTCTTCTCGCATGAGATCAAAAGCCTTCCGTTATCGTAGCTTACATTAAAATCACTCTTTTTCAGTCCCGGTGCTGCAAGGTCAATTAATATCTCGTTATCATTCTCCCTGACATTTACAGCTGGCAGGGTTGAATCGAGCTCTGCAAAGTTTGACATGTTCCAGTCCATCAGGTTTCCTTCAAGAAATCTGTCTATCAATGAAGGAAATGACGGGAACGGTTTGTTTTCATATTTTTTAAGTGTCATAGCTAAACCCTCCTTCATTTTTAATTAGACAATTAATTTTTCACTAAAAAAACAACAAATGATATACCAGAGCTTCGTAAAAATAAATATTGTGTAATGTTATAGTTCTGTATTTATGTTATTTACAGACTTTCTGAAAACAATATAGTGTTTGTTTTGAGTCCGACATTTTTTCAGAAAAAATGACAATTTGTCCCGGTACGCCCTTACAGTGCCCTGCTGTAATTCAAAGAATATTCATTTCCCTCTTCCCTTATCAAAAAATTCCTTTACTGGTATTATACTGCTTGCCATTGCAGCATCCAGGTCTCCTTCAAACAGCACGGTGCCACCTTCAATAAAAACTATCCTGTCAGCGATCCGTAAAATACTGGAAGCCTCATGTGTTACTATTATTACAGAGATACCAAGCAATTTCTTCAGTTTAAGAATCAGGCCATCCAATGATGCCAGCGAAACAGGGTCGAGTCCCGCCCCGGGCTCATCGCATAAAAGCAGCGGGGGATCCATTATTATTGCTCTTGCCAGTGCTGCCCTTTTAAGCATTCCACCGCTCAGTTGGGAAGGAAGTTTATAATAAGCATCACCCAGGTTGACCAGCTGCAGTTTAAGACTTACAAGTCTTTCAATCATTTCACCCGGGAGTTTCGTGTGTTGTCTCAGCGGCAGGCCAACATTCTCACCCACTGTCATTGAGCCCAGAAGGGCCCCATTCTGGTAAAAAACACCCAGCTGGGTATAAAAATCCTTTTCATCTTTCTCATCAAGATACCATGGGTTCTCACCCAGCACTGACACTGCATCACGGGCTGTGGGATACAGTCCGAGCAGGTGTTTAAGCAATGTCGTTTTGCCCGATCCGCTCCTGCCCAGGATAACGGTTATATCTCCGGCAAGAGCATGAAAATTAATATCTGACAGTATAAGCTTACCATCAATTCTGGCTGTCATATTATTAACCTCAACTACTCTGTCCATTTTCATTCTTACCGCTAATTTATTAATAGAAGATAATGCCCATTATGCTGTCAGCAATAATCACGAGTGAGATTGACACAACCACTGCCAGGGTGGTCACTTTCCCCACTCCTTCTGCCCCGCCTTTAACCCTAAGGCCAAAATAGCTTCCTGTTATTACTATAAGCCAGGCAAACACTATACTTTTTATTACACCAAAGAGGATATCTTTAAGATGGAATGCCTGCTCCATCCTGTGAATAAAGACCAGAGGTGATATATCAAGAGCTGCCGCTGCTATGACCATACCTCCTGCTATACCCATAACATCGGCAATAATTGTAAGGAAAGGAACCGTTGTTATTGCACCGTGCATCTTTGGCACCATAATAAAGCGCAGGGGGTTAAGTCCCATTGTTTTAAGTGCATCCGTCTCACTGCTTACCTTCATTGTTGCGATCTCGGCAGCTATTGATGATCCACTTCTTCCGGCAATCATTATTGCGGTTATCAGCGGACCCATCTCAGTCATCATAGCTATAACGGTGAGATCAACAATATAGATATTGGCACCGAAGAATCGAAGCTGCTCAGCAGACTGAAGGGCCAGGACAAGGCCTATAATAAACGACATGGCGGCCACAATCATAAGAGCATTGACTCCTATCAGCACTGCCTGGTTAACATATTCGCCTTTACGCTGTGCCCCTTTTCTGAAAAGGCCTATAAGCGACCAGTAAGTGATATCAGCAGCAAGCTGCAAAAAGCCTGCAATATAATCAGTAACTACCTGTGAAACCCCTGCACCGAGCATTTCAAAAAAGGATGTTTTCTTTTTTCCGGTAACAGGTCCGGGATCATCCATCCGGAACAGTTCAAGCTTTTCCCTTATCTTCTTATCACCGCCTCTTATGTCAACATTCAGGTTCTTCTTACTGAACCTGTCATAAAGATAATAGATGGCTGTTATACCTGCGCTGTCAATATACCGGATATTGTCCAGGTTGATAACAATATTTTCACCGGGGAACCCATCCATCTCCTTTTCAATTCCGCGAAGGACTTCAGTGAGCTTGTTTACTGTAAGCTCTCCTTTCAGGTAGAGGATATCATCTTCCAGCTTAAAACTGTTATCTGTTCTGTCAGCAACTGTCACTTACGGATCATTTTAAACATTGATCACAATTATTATTCAAATAATTCTTTCCTATCCCGAAGCAGCAGTTCGAATGTCACAAGCTCTTCAAACAGGATACTGCTGAGCTCAGAAGCAAAGAGGTTTATATCCTTTCGCTTAATAGCCTCCATTCTGTCTGCCTGGTGACTCAGGATAACATTATTATTGCTGTTATCGACCAGGCTGAAGCTTATATTTAAATGAGCAGAAAAAGTTTCACCTTTTTCAACAACTTCAATATCATTCACTTTCGCTTCAAATAAATAATCCGGAACATCCCTGTTATACCTTTTGTAAATAGCCTCAAACAGTCCGGCTTCACTTAAAAATTCATAAAGCAGCTGATGCATTGCTTCTGCAGGTCTGACGGCCCACTGGTGATACATATAATATGTAATTTCATGTGAATCACTCCTGTTGGCGATCTCCCTGTTATCGTATACCCGGTTAACGATAACCTGCCTTATCTCGCAGGTCCCGGGAATCCTCACGGGTTGATCAGGTCGGATATTATGTGTTTCTTCCGGCAGCTCGAGGATATAATACCTTCTGACCACCGTTTTCTCCGACATGCATCCTGCCGTTAATAAGATTATGCCGGCAAGGATCAGGAAATTATTTTTCATTTGCCCAATACTTTTTAGTTAGTTTATTTCTTTTCCAGTCTCTTATCCGGAACATTCTTATCACCGAAGCCCCTGAGCAATACTGAGGGATCGGAATTTATCTTGTTTGTTGTCTCCTCAAGATTTGACAGTGTTATCCTGAGCATACCCATGCTTTCCGTCAGGTTCTGGCTGTTCACATCCAGCTCCTGGTCTATCCGGTATAACAGGTGTCCTGTTTGCTTTGATATTTCAGCCAGGTTAGCAATAAACAACTTAAGATCAGTCTCTTTCAGGTGCTGGGATATATCATGGGCATTCCCCATTATCCGGTTTAAGGTATCACTCTGGATAAAATTATTTATGCTGTATATTGCCTCGTTAAGTGTCATGGTGGACGTGTCCAGTCGCCCCGCAACCACATTTGCCGTTATCACAGCCTGCCTCACATCGCTCCTGTTTTCCTGAATAAGCGTATCAAGAAGCTTAACCGTATTATTGAGCTGGCTGCTGAGATAATTGATATTATCGGCAGCCTCAGTGAATTTATCCAGACTTTCAGGCCTTGTAAACAGTTGCAGGTTATTTATCACCCTCTCTGCTTTTTCAGCAATTATATTTGCCTTACCCGTAATTTCCTCGGCTGCCGAACTGCCGGCATCAATAAAACCGCCCCGAACGAGAAATTCAGCATCATTACTTCCTCCCCGTATCTCAATTGTCTTAAGTCCGGTTATCCCAAGCGAGACGATATCGGCATAGGCATTTTCCTTGATGGGTGTGCCCGGCTGAAGTGCCAGCTCCACGATTACCGAATTAATGTCCCGGGGATCGATAGAAATATTTGAGATGCTTCCAATCTTTATCCCAAGGTACTTAACGGGACTCCCAACTTCCAGTCCGCTCACTGACACATCATGATAAGCTACAAAATAGGTGTCGGTTTTTTCAAACAGTTTATTGGCGGCAAAATACAGCACCAGCACAATAAGTAATACACTGCTTAGAAAAACAAATATTCCAAGCCTTATTCTCTGAGATTGGATTTTCATAGTACTGCCAATTAACCATTTTTTCCATCATCCTGTGGCGAGCTGCTTTCACCGGGCTTAATCTCCTCCCGCTCAATCCGGGATGATATCTCATCCAGTCTCTGGTGCAAGGCATTAAGATTTGCATTATTCCTGCTCAGTTCCTCGGACTGCATTTTAAAAAGGGTTTCTTTAAGCCTGAGAAGCTCAATATCTTTCTCAAGCAATGCGATCTTATTCTCCATATCCTTATTGCGCCCCATGCTTCTCATTGCCATAGTCTGTTCAATATACTTTATCAGGGCCATGAGTACAAGACCAAGCACAAAGAAGAAGATAAAGGGATAAGTACCAATAACAGCAAAGCCAATGTCTGTCTTAAGGTTAATACTGAATACATCCCAGTTAAATCCAAGATAATAAATCCATATGACGAGCCACAGTATTATTGCTGTATTTATTATATGTTTCAGTTTGATCTTATTCATCTTTCAGCTTTAGTATTTCTTTATCAATATTTTCGAGTTCTTTCATAAGTGACATAAACACCCTTTTGCGAAGGATATTATCAGGCACCTTATTATCATTGTTTTTTACCTCAAGGTAAAATTTCATACCCAGCTGCGTTGCTACCTCTTTCTTCTTTTTATTAAGCCTGCTCACTTCAATATTATCCCTGAGGTCATCAGCAGCCGCCTGCGCCCTGTTCACTCCTTCCTTTGTAAGGTCGAGTCCGGATTTAAAGGCTTCGGATGAACGGTCCCGCACCTTACCAAAGAGAACTTCGGAATAGGCAGATATCTTATCCGCAATATTGCGGGTCTCTTCTCCCATTATCCTTGCACCCTCGGATATATTCTCACCGGTCTCTTCCCAGAATCCTGATTCTGAAACAGACTCACCGGCTTTTCTCAGGTTCTCCTTTATATCACCGGCAGACTCTTCAAATTCATCCTGCACCTCATTGATCTTCTTTTCAGTCTCTCCTATCTTTTCCTCGGCTTTCTTTTTCACCTTCTTTGCCCCTTTTTTTATATGACCAGTCTCTTTCTTCACTTTCTTTGCTTCCTTTTTCACTTTATCACTCATTTTATCTGTTTTGGATTTTTCCTTTTTTGTCATGATCGTGTGTTTTTAAATTATTAACTCTTTCCTGTTATTATCAGCTTTTCTTCCTTCTCCGCCTTCCAATTGTATAAAACAAGGCTGTTATTATTATAGCTGCAATAATTAAAATTATCACTGTTCCGGTAATATTCCTGACATTCTTTGCTCTCCTCTCTTCCAGCTCAGCCATCTGCTTTGCCAGCACTGCCTCATCTTCGGCAATCTCTGAGCGCATCTCATCTATCTGCCTTCGTTTTTGAATGATGGATTCTTCAATGGAAATTAGCTCTTCCGATCTCTTTTCTGTCTCAGCAAGATCTTCCCTACCTTCACTTTCACCTTTTTCCACCATCTCTCTTTCCATTTCAGCAAGCTCTGCTTCCTGTCCTTCTATATCTGCCCTCTCTTCCAGTATCTCAGAAAGTTCCTTGCTTTTAACCAGCTCCGTTTCCTTTTCCAGAGATGCTATCCGCTCATTCAGCATATCCTTTCTTGCCGAGAGCTCCTCCTTCAGGCCTGCCAGGCTCTCAATATTTTCATCGAGGGACTCTCTCTCATTGCTGAGCCTTTCAATCTCCTGCCTGGTAAACTCTGCAATTGTTTTATCCCTGCCATATTCCTGGTCCATCATCCCCCTGAGCCGCTCTCTGAGGGCATCAGCATCAGCAATCCATTCATTAAGACTTTTAATATTGCTCCCGGCACTTTTTATCTTATTCCGTTCTTCATTCAGGTAAGTATTTATTTCACTTATTTTAAGGTCATATTTCTCAAGCTCCGCCTCATCACCATTCTTTTTCAGGACATCGTTCTTTTCCCTCTGGTAGATATTCTTCTCGTCCTCCAGAAGTTCGATCTTTTTACTGGCAAGATTTGCCTTCTGCTCATTCAGATCTATCTCCTTAAGCTTAACAAGACGCTCCTCTTCAATCTCGTCCAGCCGCTTATCAATATCATCTATCCCGGTTATCAGCTCCTCCTTAGAAACTGATTTCTGTTCTGAGAGTTGCTGCTCTCTTATCTCAAGTGTGTCTTTCCTTTTCTGGTTAGCTTCACTTCTCTGCTGAATAATGTCAATGCTGTCTTCTATCTCGCTCAACCTTTCAATAAGCTCAGCCTTACGACTCTCAAGCTCCTCCTGTTTCTCCTCTTTAAGTGTCTCAGCATATTCCTGTTGATCAGCCTCAAGGTTTTCAATATCTTCCTGAACCTTTGAACGTCTGCCTTCAAGATCACGCTGCTCAGATTCAAGTGAGTCTTTCAATGCCTGTATCTCATTAAAGGTTTCTTCAAGCAATTCATCACCTTCTTCAAGAACCGTTTTCTGCTTTTCCAGCAGCTTTTGCACTTCACTCTCCGACTGACTGTCAGAACATGATCCCATTACCAATGTCAAAATAAAAATGGGTATCAGTATTTTTAAAAAGTGTTTGTTTTTGTATTTCATTCTATATTCCTCCATTATTGATTGTAAAACTTAATAAAATTAACCATTTATATATAAAAAGTAAAATATATTTTGTGCATGCGATATTCTCAAACAAAATATGAACATATGTAAATAAGATACACTTTTTTCTGACATATCCAAAAAAAAATGGGATATAAGGCTATTAATTCGGTAATATGGCCTGATTTGTGTAAATTTATTTGTCAAAATAAGAACCAATAAACCACTAAGCTGATGATTAGCAAAATAATCCTTATTATAGCTGTAGTAATGACTGCCTGTTCCAATTCATCCGGAACAGACAATAACCAGTCTCAGAATAGCAAAAACAGTTTGCCGGACAATAATCAGGGGTCAGGTAATAAGCGCTGGGAAGAGATACATTTCCGGACAATTATGAGCAAAGGTGAACATATAAATTATATTGCCAGTTCAGAGCTCAATCCCGTGGATCCTTTTGAAGGTTTTGGAGAATACGGCGCCCATAATCTTTTTGACAGCGACCCTGGCACAGCATGGGTTGAGGGAGTTGAGGGTCACGGTACCGGCGAATACATTATTGTACAGGCAGGAAAGCAATTACCCGTCCGTATAATTATCCATAACGGTTACCAGAAAACAGAAAGGCTTTACAGGATGAACAGCCGTCCACGACAACTAAAGCTCAGTCTGCATGCAGGATTTTATCTGAAAGACGATGTTACTGAGATAGCTACACGTTACAGGATTAAGCTGATTGAAGGTCCGGTGTATATTGATATGGAAGACAGGATGGGTGTGCAGGATATCGAAATACCTTTTTACGGTAACTGGTCAACTGTATGGAAAGACTCCCTGACGGCCGGTTTTTACTCTGAATACGAAGAGGAGATAGAACAAAGGAAAAAAATGTGCCCTGCATGTGACCTGACTCCACATTTCAGCTTCTTTGTCAGGCTGGAGATAGCGGATATTTATGAAGGTTCCGATTGGGACGATACATGTATATCGGAACTTGCATTTGTACATTCTGAGAATAAGAATAAAAGTAAATTAAGCGAAACCGGTGAAAAGATACTGCGGGTTTATGAAGACAACGATGCAGGCAGGATATATGCCGACACTGAGAAGGAAAAAGGCATTATGCTTATTGACAAAACAATGCTTAAAGAATACAAAGAACTTCCGGACAATCTGCATTTGGATATTGTTCTGATGGATGTGAGTCCCGACAATGAATGGGTACAGCTTGATCTGCTCTTTTACGAGGAAGGGGCAAACAGGGCCGAAGAATATTCAATTATATATAATGTAAGAATGCGGAAGAGGGTTAATGAATCCCTGCTTGAAACAAAATATGGCATCTTCGGGTTCGTTGAGGACAAGGGCAGGATATGGCTGGACACCATTGACGGTTTTATTGATCTTGAAAAGATAGAAGAAAAGATGCGCTCAGGTATCTGAATAGTAAAAGAACTGGTCTCAACCAGTGATTAAGCACAGGGCCTGCAATGGAATCATGTAATCATCTGGCCGGGCAACCAGGCACCTGCCTCACCGGCTTACGGAATACAGCTTCATACTAAGCAGGTCAATGGCAGTGAGATCGCCCAGGCCCCTCTCCTTACCGTAAACACAGCCTGTATCAAGATTAATGACAGACGGCGATCCTTCAATCTGCTTCTGCAGTTCATCCAGGGGATGGGGCCGGTGACCATGTACTATAACCTTATCCCTGAACACCGGTGATGTATATTCAAAGCGTCGCTCCCAGAGCATACTGTATTCATCGGAGAACGGATCATCCAGCTCATCATTAAAGCCACCATGGACAAATATAAAGTCGCCCCGGATATGATACCTGGACATAGCTGAAAGAAAATCCATATACCTGCCGTCTATTTCAGAAGCTGACAGGACATCAAAGCTTTGAAGGGTTTCACCACCCCCGTTCATCATCCAGTTATAATTGTTAATAGCTGAGCCCGGCGCATTCAGCATCATATCTTCATGGTTTCCCATCAGGGGGATAATATCAAAATTTTCTGAAACAAGATCCATAATGAGGTCAAGCACACCTTTACTATCAGGCCCCCTGTCAATATAGTCACCCAGCATAACCAGCTTATCATCTTTTTTAAGATCAATAATCTCGGTTATAAGCAGGTATAGCTGCTCATAGCATCCGTGTATGTCTCCTATGGCCATTAATCGTCCGATAGAACTTTCTTTTTATAATTATTTGCCAATACCCTGGTTCTGATTATTCCACATCAGCTTGCTGGCTGAAGATCTCCTTAACATAAGGATATAATACTTCCACCCACATTTCATACATCCTGCCTGAAGGATGTAGTCCGTCAACGGCTACAAGTGAAAGATCAGTTGAAGCCTTCCTTGATATCCCGGTTACATCATAATATTTCACACCGGCCTCAGAGCATTCCTCAACTATTACAGTATTAAAGCTGTCAATCTCAGCAGCAATCTTTTCCCGGTCCCTGCCTGCAGCAAAAGGTGTTACGCCCCAGTCAGGTATTGAAAGCACAATAACATTATCAGTAACACCCCCGGCACAGTTTATTGCAGTATCCACCAGCCCTGCCAGTTCCTCCCTGAAATTACCTTTATCACGTCCCCGATACTGGTTATTAACACCTATCATCAATGACACAAGCATATATCTGTCACCCGGATCAGCTTCTTCAATGCCGGCCATCAGCTCATCCGTTGTCCATCCTGTCTTTGCAATTATTCTGGCATCTGAAATATTTACACCGTCTGCCCTCAGCTTGTCCACCAGCTGCACGGGCCATCTGTCCTTTTCCTCCACAGCTTCGCCTATTGTGTACGAATCACCAAGCGCCAGGTAAGTCAGATCTGTTTTACTGATATCCATATCCCCTTCTTTATTTATGTTCTGACATGCAAGCGGTGCAAAACTCAAAAACATTAATAAAATATATATAGCTCTTCCCATAATATTTGATTTTTTTTATCATAGCATTGAGTATCAGTTTCAGCCACCTGCCAGACTTTCTCTTTTCCAATGAGAAGAACATAGCTTATACTTAAGCTGATCAATGCCCCAAGTTAGTAAATATGATCCTATTTTCTTAACTTCGATTGTAAATCTCACCCCGAATATAATTATCCGGGCATGATTTTTATTAATCATAAATTTTTAAAAACGGATGAAAAAAATACTATTGCTATGCCTCTCAGCGATCCTGCTGTTATCATGTAACAGCAGTGTTACATCAAAAAAGGATGCTTTTAAAATAGGCATAGCCACTTTTTCACATGAGACATGCACTTTTTGTCCCCGACCCACAGGTATTGAGGAATTTGAATATTACGGTCCGCCCCTCACAGGTGATGAAGTGCTGAATGCCGACTCTTATATCAGCGGCTTTGTAATTCGGGCAGAGGAATATGGCGTGACAGAGCTGGAGGGCCTGACATCACCCAGGGGAGCTGTGGGAGGTTCCTCGGGCAGCTGGATAACCACAGAGGCCTTTGACAAGTATACCGGGGCAATGCAGGATGATATAAGGGCAAATGGCCCTTATGATGGTATTTACCTTTCGCTGCACGGTGCCATGGCTGTTACAGGCATAAATAAGCCCGAAGCAGAGATAGTGAGAAGGATCCGTGAGGTGGCAGGCGATATACCTGTAATAGTAACACTTGACCTGCATGCAAATGTGGACCATGAACTATCGGATGCTGCATCAGGTGTGATAATTATAAAAAGATATCCGCACTATGACACTAACCACCAGGGACAGAGGGCGGCGCGACTGATGATAAACACTCTCAGGGGTGATTATAAGCCTGTTATGGCCACCAGGAAGCCCGGGATAATAACTCCCAGTGTATACCAGGGAACGGGGGTATCTCCGGCAATGGAAATAATGGAAAGAGCCAGGCGCTGGGAAGACCGTATACCGGGTATTTATGTATCTGTGGCTTTTGGTTTTGCATATGCCGATGTGCCCGATGTGGGTGCCACCGTAATGGTAATCACCAATGATGACCCTGAGCTTGCAGCAAGGATAGCCGATGACATGAACGGTTATATCTGGAGGATGAGGCATGAATTTGCAGGCAAAAAGCTTCCCGGAACTGTTGAGGGCGTAAGGCTCAGCATTAATGCTGCAGAGCAGGGTAAAACACCCGTGGTGATAGCCGATCATAGCGACAGGACAGGCAATTCCAGCCATATACTGGCTGAGCTTATAAGGCAAGGTGCCCATAATTTCTGCATAGCCACCATTGCTGACAAAAAACTTATAAGGCAACTGACAGAAGAAGGAAACAAGACGGGTGATAATATAAGTGTATCTGTAGGCGGTTATGCTGATAAATACGCGGGAGAACCGGTGACGATAAGCGGGGAACTTGAATATTTTGACAGCTATGGCAGTCATGATAAGGTAGCAGTGATCCGTTTTGGAAATAATAATACTGTCATTATCACTCCCGAATTACACCAGGTAACCAGTGCGGCAATAATTGATGCCCTGGGTATGAGCATGGAGGATATTGAAATAATCTCTCTTAAATCACGTGTGCACTTCAGGAGGGGTTTTTATGAAAACGGTCTTGCCGGAGCTATCTTTGAGGTTGATGCACCCGGACTCGGACCGGCCGACCTGAGTACTATTGATTATAAGAATATACCTGGTGATATTTATCCCGTTTACAGCAGGGAATGAGGCCACAATATCAGGTTTTACCTGAACTTTTGCAGTATATTTACCAGAAGCATCAGGTTTTCCTTTGATTCCTCGTCAAGGTCATCCCTTTTGATCTTTCCTGCATTAACATCACTAAGAAATTTGCTGAGCAGGAAATTACGGGGAAGGTCATTGACACTGATATGTTCAGAGTTGGATACGGTTATGCCTTCCCTGGTTTTCAGAATGATATTCTTAAAGTCGAGCGTTGACAGCAGGTCTTCCGCATTGGCAAATTCGTCAGGCATAATAACTATATTCTCATTCTCACCGGGCTTGCCGCTAAAAACCATTTTCTCAAGCTCCCGCGCAACTTCAATCTCATCATCATTATGAAAAAGCAATACGGCAAACTTCATCCCCCAGCCCATAAGTATATTACACATAAGAGGTATGGATGATGAGTCTGTTGAAGGAATAAAATGTATACGCCCCTTATAACCTGTCAGCTTAATGGCTGCATTCATCATATAGAAGGTACCCACATTATTGACTATAATATTATACCTGTCAACAGAGAACTCCTGGTTACCCACGGGATTACCCATAATGCTCTGCAGCGGTGACAGTGTGTCAGGCGAAGCATCACCCAGCCGGGCAGCATCAAGAATAACGGTTGCCGATCTCTGGCTTGCCACATCATCCCTCTGCACTGCCAGCACCCTGTGAAGCTTGTTTATATCAACCAGATGGGGTGAGTGTGTGGTATAAATAACCTGTATATTATCCTTTATATCCTCAAATACCTTAAGCACATCTTCCTGGGCCCGTGCATGCAGGCTGACACCCGGCTCATCAACCAGCAGTATAAGCTGCCTGTTCTCCTTCTGTGATGCTGCCATCAGCTCAAGATAGAATGAAAGGAACCATCTCACTCCCCTGCTCCTCTGCTTGGGGTACAATCTCTCCCCTTCATCCTTAACCCAGAATTCCAGATAAGGCTTACCTGCCCTGTCGCCATGACTGACACTGTAATGATCAAGCTCAAAATTTATCCTTATCTTATTATGCCTGCCCACATACTGCTGCCAGAAATCCTGGAAATCGAGTGTAAGCTTTGAATTCAGGTTTTCAATTTTCTGCTTCAGTATCCTGGATGAGGGTTGCTGAAAGAATGTATAGTCCAGTTGAGCAATAACAAGAAAGTTGCGTGCTGCCTTATAACCTTCCACATTACGGTTATCCGATATTATATCCTCAAGGTCTATCCTGTTGGGCAGCAGGCTGCCAAAGTCTTCAAATATCTCAAAATGCGGACAGTCGGTTGCCAGAAGCTGCCCCAGTTCCCCTGACCC
>CAZGUR010000049.1:0-10579 GCA_964529295.1 uncultured Rikenellaceae bacterium
ATATTGTAAGGGTATCCTGCTCCTGGAAGACCCTTGTCAGAACGTAGGGTTTATCTTTAAAGACCATGGCATCCCTGTTAAGACTGAAGATAGTATCAGCATTAAAAAAAACCTCAAGGTCAATAATGCCCTGGTTATCATTTATTATATCTGACTTAACCCTTTCAATTGTCTGAATAACCTCATTTGCCTCTTCCGAGAAAGCACCCAGCTCGACTATGTAATTCCTGTCGCGGGTAGCCTGGTATGTATATTTACGTGGTGTTTTTGTGGCTGCCTCAATGGCAAATCGTGTATTGACAAACACACCGGTATCCAGTACATGAAGGAGATGATTCTTATGCTCCTCTCCAATCTCAAAAAGGTTAAAGCCCAGGTCTCTTTCATAGGTAGTGTTAACAATAATACCATTGGTATCAATAATGTAAATATCTTCCAGGTCCGGATCCATATCCAGTCTGGCCTGTATCTTTTCAAGATCTATATCTGCGATACTATTATAAGACGGCAATATATCATTTACTATCTGCTCAGACTGATCCTGCATCCTTACAGACATGCTGCGCTCAATAATGGAGATTGCAAGATCCTGCAATTCCAGCACTTCTGTTATCTCCCCTGATATTATCCTGTTCTTTTCATCGTTAGCCCTGGTAATCTGTGTTCTTGTATTTCTGAAATTAATTACGGCCATTACAATTAGTGCCAGTAATGTTGGAAAAATAACATTAAGCACCAGCTGGCGGAATATTGTAGTCTGATTACTGTTCATCTTCAATAATATTATTATCCATGCATTTTACCAGTATTGGATAACTATCAGGTTCATAAAACACGAATTTCTCTACTTCCTCAATCTCCAGCAGGTAATAAACACCCTCTCCCTCTTCTATTTTGCCTGCATCAAATTCAAGTCCGGTTGTATGCCAGTTAAAAGACAACTTTACCTCTCCTTCACCTGCATCCTTATGCACCGGCCAGATAATAAAGTCCGACCCTGTGTATAACTGGAGGTCTTTGCCATTATAGATAATCCTTATCTTTTCTGCCAGTCCCGTCAGACTGTTCTCAGGCAGCTCCGGGAAGATCCCGGACAGTGACAGAAGCTTATTATATAACAGTTGATTTTCATTCTTTCTTTCTTTCAGTAGCAGCTCCAGCTGTTCACGATATACCTTTGGCAGTCGGTAAGAACAATTACTGTACACATCATCATAATTATCCTGCAGGTATCTGCAGGCCTCTTCTCTCAATATCCTGTGCACACCAAAGAGGAGAGCCACCAGGAAATCAGTTGCATCAGGTTTGGGTAAATCATACAGGCTCCTCAATGCACATGCCTTTGTCCATATCCCTATATGATTATAATCTTTATTTACCAGTTCCTGCACCAGTGTCTCATATTCAGGAATATTACCCGGGTAGAACTGAAAAAGGTTTTTTACTTTATCTTCAACTGATACCACATCAAGGAAAGCAGTCAGACGTGGTTTGAGCTCATCATCAACAACAATATCAAGCATCTCAAGTGCAAAGTTGACGCTTTCTACCGTACCGCTATTAAGGTTTTCTTTTATCTTATCCAGTGAGCTTTTATCATAGATGAGTGACAGGAGATCAAATAAAAACCCTGACCACCACTGTGTTTCTTTCTCAAGGGTATCATAAAGCATATAGTTATTATTTTCCTTGAGGCTTATCTGTGCTGACAGGTTCCATGTAAGCAGACCTATAATATCCTGTACTTCCTGCAGCAGCCTGTTTCGGATGTCCACATCCGCCCTGTAACCACAATTAACCAGTCCGCTTACTGCTTCTTTTCTTATCAGCCTGTTTATTGACCATATACCGGGAAGCAGAAAATCAATGGCCTGGCTTCCCCCCGTTTCAGAAAACAGCCTTAACAGCAATCTTCTCACAGCGATATTACCTGATGACCTGAAATAATGTCCGGCCAGTGCAGGATAGGACTCCTCCCCAAACCTTTTCAGTACGGAATAGGCATCATTGGCTATGACCTCATTATCCAGGCATTCACATATCTCAGGCAATAATTCCTTTATCCTGAATTTCCCCACAATAAATATTGTCTCTCTTTTTATCTCATTGTCCTGATCACGAATAAGCCTCATCAGGTCCGTTATTACAGGCTCGTCATATCCTGACATCAGCGCCTGCAGATGCATTTTCCGGTTACTGCTCTCCTCAATTGTCGACAGAAGATTTTGCCCTACTCCCAATCCCTGCTTTTCAATACGGGTCTCAATCTGACCGATAAGAGTAGCAAGTCTGTTACTAAGGTCGTTATTATTAATCCCCGCAGAACTAATGCGACGAAGCAAGGGAAGGATATCAGGATTAAGGCTTTTCTCAGCCTTATTGATAAGCTGTTCCATCAAAAGGCTGCTGGATGCTATGTCTTTATGTATATCGGTACCGGTGATAAGCTCAAAGTAATTATTTTCAATGAATAAGCCGGACGAACTGACGGAATCGAATACTTCATTTTCAGCTTCTTCCTCTTCCCCGCTGCTTGCTGATACTGTTGCCTCCAGCGTCTTCCGTATGGATGATCTGTACTCCGAATACAGGCGCAAGGCATAAATGACCCACAGGATAATAATAATAGACAGGGCCCATGAAAAATGTATAAGTTTAATAAATGTGAGTGCACCCAGACCGGTAAGTATGAGTCCGGCTGTCAGGGCGGCCACTTCATTGACAGTGCCATCGATGGTTGACTGCACGCTGTGCCGGAGTTTCTCCCCCAGGGTCTGGTATAGTACCTTAAAGGCAGGTGATTCAACTGAATCTTTTAATGCCTTGGAGAACAAGCGGGATATTGCCAGCACAAGGAAGAAAATCATAAAACCTGAAGATCCGGCAACGAAACCCCTGGTAGCACCGATAATGACTGCCACTACTGTAAACAGTCCCAGCAAGACCGGTGATATTGCCAGGGTAACCTTCAATCCCTGGTTCTTTATCAGGTATGAGAAGATAAATGTTTTTATCAGTAAGGTAAAGACCATCATGGTTCCTTCAAAGAAACCCAGGAAACGGGCCATCTCATTTTCTTCAGGATACCTGATTTTTGTAACAGCCATAAATGAGTACTGTACAAAAAAGACCACCAGCACTGACAGGGCTATAAAAATACCCATTGCCCTTATATAGCTGTTCTCCCTGAAAACCTTCAGTCCGGCCTTGCTCTGATCTGAATGCCGGCGGTCACTTAGCATTGCTTTATGTCTTTTATTAATAAGCAGCTGCACCAGTACCGCTGCCAGTATGCTCACCGCACTTATAAGGAGTATATCATGAGTCTGTATGCTGAATGACAGCAGTGCGGGAATGGAAAAACTGCTTAATATCATACCCGCTATCAGTCCGGTGTCAATAATACCAAAAAACCTTCTTCCCTGCCGCAGCGTGAATAAACGCCCTGCCGTACCCCAGTAGCTCAGCATTGCAAGTATAAATAGCGGTCCCAGCATCACAAATATTGCATATACAACCCATGCTTCAGGCGAGCTGCGTATCAGTACCCAGAGACAAACAGTTACCAGGAAAATAAAAATCAGGTTAAAAACGGAAAAAGCAGAGAAACGTAACCTGGCCTGGAATAAGGAATACAGATAGGTTAAAGCGCTACCGGCCAGACCACTTATAATATAAGCCCTGGCCATATCGGTTTCGTCGAACCTTGACAGAAATATTGCGTGGGCCGTAATATTGAATACCCCGTAAAAAATACCCAGGAAAACAGATTGAAACAGCAGTATGCCAATTATACTTTTTTCCTCTTTTTCTATGCTAAAGAGTCTTGAGAGGTTGGTTCCCATTACTGCATATTTTTAACTTACTAATTTAATCAAATTATCCATACAGCTGCACTTTTAGCTGTTAATATTTTAACAAGTTATTCAAGTAAATAGTGTCTGATCTCCGCCGCATTGAGAAGCACAGCTTTAGCTCTTTACATAAGCAACATAGTATAAGAGATCAAAACATTAAGAAATATGATTAAACAATAATAATATTTACAAGTTTTGAAATTAACTATTATTGAATAACTTTATCTCATGTTTGAACCATCGGCTGTCGAAGACGGTAAATATAAAAGAAGGCGAGAAATAGTCTTTATTATTCTTTCCGGCTTTTTTTTAGGCACCCTTGCCATTCTCAATATCCTGGGGATATCAAGACAGATAGACCTGACCTTTGCCATTATGGGCAAAACTGTTCCTTTTGTTGTTTTCATAGGTGTACTGCCTTACCCCATTACCTTCCTCTGCACTGATTTTATCAGTGAGCTATATGGTAAGAAACGAGCCACTATGGTGGTATGGACAGGATTATTCCTGAACATATGGGTACTGTTTATCCTGTGGCTTGGAGGCATATTGCCGCCCAGGCCCGAGATAGGTCCTGATAACCTCCCCTTCCCCGGCGATCCCCAGAGAACCTTTTTCCAGATAAGGCAATGGACATTCGGTGCAACAATAGCCTCAATGCTGGCATACCTCACAGCACAGTTCGTGGATGTGCAGATTTTCCATTTTTTCAAGAAGCTGACGAAAGGAAAGGCCCTGTGGTTAAGAAATAACGGCAGCACATTAACAAGCCAGATGGTTGATTCCATTGCAGTTGTTTCCATCACATGGCTCTTTGCCAGGGATGCTATCACCATCAGTCCCGGTGAAACAGTTGCTCATGCCATTGTTATACTTATCCTGTCAAATTATGTTTTCAAGATGGTCAGCGCCCTGATAGACACTATACCTTTTTATATTGGTACACGGAAATTATCCAAATACCTTAATATTGACCCTGCCCGCGATTATAAGGAGGCAGGTAAGTAATCAGTTCGGCCAGGCGACCGGGTTCAGCCTTCATGCCGTCAACTATAAGCTGTGACTTCCTGTACCATTTCTCCCTTACTGCCAGCAATCCCTCAATATATTGCAGCAGTTCATCCTGACCCATATCGCTGACAAGGGGCCTGTTCTTTCTGGCATTCATTAGTCGCTGTGCCAGTGTTGCCACATCAAGCTTAAGATATACCGTTACCCCGGTTTTATTCATAAAGTCCATATTATCCTTATAGCAGGGGGTGCCTCCGCCACAGGCAATAACCATATCCTTATCATCCGGCATACCCCTCAACGCGGTAAGCTCCGCCTCCCTGAAATAGTCCTCGCCACTCTGTGCAAAAATATCTGCCACTGCCCGCCCTTCCATATCCTCTATCCTGCTGTCAAGATCATAAAATTTCCAGCCGGCAGATGATGCCAGCCTCTTTCCCAGGGTTGATTTGCCTGAGCCCATAAAACCTATCATATATACTGTCATAACACGGATATTTGCCGGGACAATATTTTTATATCAAGTGCAAGGCCATCAGTCATTATTACAAGCTACAGCTCAAGTGTCATCTGACTGTTATCTTTCTTATCATCCCCGTGGTCACGCTGCGGAGGCTTTTCTTCTTCTTCCGGCACCGGTGCTGATTCTTTCCTGACAACAGGCTCTATCTCCCTGATATTATCCACACTGTAATTTGTGAGCCGCTTGCCCTTAGCCTTATAACTTTTTACAGCAATAAATTCAGCCACTTCTATGATCTCATTTTCCCTTCCCTTATGCTTACCCCCGAACTCTATCTCGAGACGCGGATATTCCACTTCTGTAAGGCTGATAAGTTTTGAACCGGGGTGCTCACTGATAAAGGACATAGGTTTATCCGTTTCTTCCACCCTGAACCGTTTAAGGTAGTAGTATTCAACTTCAGCATCCCAGTATACTGCTGAATACACTACACCCGGCCTGTATTTCTCAATCAGCAGGATGTTTTCTTCAAAGTGATTTGTCAGGTCAGAATTGCTGAGTCTTGCCTTTCCGTCTTTTGTTATAACCATAATCCTGTCGCTGGCACCGAATTCACCAAGGTACCTGCCCCGTCCGTCAGCGTTCAGCCTGTTGACAGTATCATCATACCATATCTTCCTGCCGCCAAGCGTTGATATACCTTTTTCTTTCAGGCTTATCTTCTGCACCGCATTACGTGTAAGGATATTTCCTATTGACGATTTTCCTTTTATTGCCAGCTCACTGAAATCAAATTCAAAGGTAAGCTTCTTAAGCCTGGGTCTGGGACGGTGATACACCTTTATCACTTCTGCTTCACCGTTGGGATTGGCACTGAAATACAGTATCCTTGAATCTTTTGTCCCTTTGGTGATATCATATTCCCTGTCCCGTGTAACACTTGTTATAGCACATCTTTTCGCCATAACATTACCGCCCCTGCCATCCTGGTAAACAATATTATATATTGTCCGTTTATCATTTCTCCTGAACACAGCGGCATAGATAATATCCTTGCCTATAAACTGCTTCTCAGTCACCCTGTTAACAATATACCTGCCATCCTTCAGAAATACTATGATATCATCTATATCAGAACAATCGCATACATATTCATCCTTCTTCAATGATGTTCCTATAAAGCCTTCTTCCCTGTTAACATACAGCCTGGCATTATTGGCCGCCACCTTTGTGGCCTCTATCTGGTCAAAACTCCTGATCTCGGTCTTTCTCTCCCTTCCCTTGCTGTATTTCTTCTTTATCTGCCTGAAATAGTTGATGGCAAAAGGTATGATATTGGCAAGATGGTTGATTACCTCTTCCAGCTCGGCTTCAAGCCCTTTTATATGTTCTTCTGCCTTGTTAACATCATATCTTGATATCCTCTTGATCTTTATCTCGGTAAGCTTAATTATATCATCCCGTGTGACCTCTCGTTTCAACTTGGGCTTAAATGGTTCCAGTCCCCTGTCTATAGCTTCAACCACAGCCTCCCATGTTTCGCACTCTTCAATATCGCGGTATATGCGTTCTTCTATGAAAATTCTCTCGAGGGATGACATATGCCATTCTTCCTCAAGCTCATCCCTGCGTATCTCCAGCTCCCTTGTCAGCAGGTGCACCGCATTATCCACCGTACGTCTGAGTATATCGCTTACTCCGATAAATTCAGGCTTATTATTAAATATAACACAGGCATTGGGTGATATTGATATCTCACAATCTGTAAATGCATAGAGCGCATCAATAGTCTTGTCAGGAGACACACCGCCGGCCAGCTCTATCACTATCTCTACATTCTCAGCCGTATTATCATCTATACGTTTTATTTTTATCTGTCCCTTTTCATTGGCTTTCAGTATGGAATCTATAAGGCTGCCTGTAGTCCTGAAATACGGTATCTCCCTTATTACCAGCGTCTTTTTGTCCTGTTTCTCTATCCTGGCCCTTATTTTCACATTGCCACCCCTTAGCCCGTCATTATATTTCGACACATCTATCATTCCGCCGGTGGCAAAATCAGGATACAGTTCAAATTTTTTACCCTCAAGGTAAAGTATGGCTGCATCAACCAGCTCAATGAAATTATGAGGAAGTATCTTCGATGCCAGACCCACAGCTATACCTTCAACCCCCTGAACCAGCAATAAGGGAAATTTAACCGGCAGGGTTACCGGCTCCCTGTTCCTGCCATCATAGGAAGGTTTCCACTCCGTTGTCTTGGGATTAAAGACCACATCAAGTGCAAACTTTGACAGCCTGGCTTCAATATACCGGGGTGCAGCAGAGCTGTCACCGGTAAGCATATTGCCCCAGTTACCCTGGGTCTCCACCAGCAGGTCCTTCTGTCCCAGCTGCACCAGTGCATCACCAATCGATGCATCGCCATGTGGATGGAATTGCATGGTATGGCCTATAATATTGGCAACCTTATTAAAGCGGCCATCATCCATTCTTTTCATTGAATGGAGTATCCTGCGCTGCACCGGTTTCAATCCGTCAGTAATATGGGGGACGGCCCTTTCGAGGATTACATACGATGCATAATCAAGAAACCAGTCCTCGTACATACCCGACAGGGCGGTAACCTTAAGCATCTCAACGGCTGATCTTTTCTTTTCAGCGCCATTGCCCGGCTGAACTGTATTTTCCTTCCCCTTATCCGGAGTGTCTCTATTCATACTATGCTATTCTTTACCATCAAATAATAACTCAATCAGACCACCTGTTCTTCTTCAGCCAGCAGGTCCTCTTCAAACCTCAGATTCTCAATAATGAATTCCTGCCTGTCCGGTGTGTTCTTGCCCATATAGAAATTAAGAAAATCCTTTACCGAATCATCCTTCTTCAGCCTCACAGGTTCCAGCTTCATATTTTTACCTATAAAATGCTTGAACTCATCCGGTGATATCTCTCCCAGACCCTTGAACCTTGTTATCTCAGGCCTGCCATCCATCTGCCTTATTGCTTTTTCCTTCTCATCAATGGTATAGACATACTTTGTTGTTTTCTTATTTCTTATCCTGAACAGCGGTGTCTGCAATATATACAGGTGACCCTTTCTTATCAGATCGGGAAAGAACTGGAGAAAAAAGGTCAGCAACAATAGGCGTATATGCATACCGTCCACATCGGCATCAGTGGCAATAACAACATTATTATACCTGATGTTATCAACACCTTCCTCTATATTCAGTGCGGCCTGCAGCAGGTTGAACTCTTCATTCTCATACACAATCCGCTTGGTCAGCCCGTAAGTATTAAGGGGTTTGCCTCTCAGACTGAAAACAGCCTGTGACTCTACGTTCCGCGACTTGGTTATTGAGCCGCTGGCAGAGTCGCCCTCGGTAATAAATATTGTGGAGTTAAGGCGATTATCATGATTGCTGTTATAATGAATGCGGCAGTCCCTCAGCTTCTTATTATGCAGATTTGCTTTCTTTGAACGCTCCTTTGCCAGCTTTTTTATTGAGGATATAGCCTTCCGCTCCTTTTCTGACTCCAGTATTTTATTGAGTATAACCTCTGCTACCTCCTGGTTTTTATGCAGGTAATCATCTAGCGATTTTTTAATAAACTCGCCGATAAAATTCCTTACCGAAGTTCCCCCGGGCGTCATGTTTTTCGATCCCAGCTTTGTTTTGGTCTGCGACTCAAACACCGGCTCTTCAACCTTAATGCTCAGGGCAGCAGTTATTGATGTGCGGATATCAGAGGGATCAAAATCTTTCTTGAAGAAATCCCTTATCACCTTTACCAGCGTCTCCCTGAAAGCTGTCAGGTGCGTACCCCCCTGTGTGGTATGCTGCCCGTTAACAAAGCTGTAATAATCCTCCCCGTACTGGTTGCCATGGGTAAAGGCCACCTCTATATCCTCACCCCTGAGGTGAATAATGGGATACAGGCCTTCCCTGTTCATATTCTCATTCAGCAGGTCCAGCAAGCCGTTCTTCGACTGTATTTTCTCCCCGTTGAAATTAATTACCAGTCCTACATTGAGGTATGCATAATTTCTTAACATAGCCTCAACATTCTCCGCAATATAATGGTAGGTACCGAACATCTCCTCATCAGGGACAAATGATGTAAGCACACCATTCTGCTCATCCGTGGGATAGATATCCGTTTCCCTTACCAGCTTACCTTTTTCAAATTCAACCTCACTTGCTTTGCCATCCCTTATTGAGCGGACAAGAAACCTGCTTGACAGTGCATTGACAGCTTTAATACCCACACCATTGAGGCCTACAGACTTTTTAAAAGCCTTGGAATCATATTTAGCCCCCGTATTCATCTTTGAAGCCACATCAAGCAGTTTACCCAGCGGTATACCCCTGCCATAATCCCTTACAGACACTTCACGATCGGTAATACTGATATCTATCTTCTTTCCATTACCCATCATAAACTCATCGATGGAATTATCTGTCACCTCCTTGATCAATACATATATACCGTCATCCCGGGATGAACCGTCACCCAGCTTACCTATATACATACCCGGTCTCAGCCTTATATGCTCCCTCCACTCAAGAGTTTTTATGTTCTCTTCCGAATAATTAACTGTGTCTGTCATCAATAAGGAATTTTGCGCAAATATAATCAAAAGCGGCGCTGCTTTGTAAGCGATTTTTCAACAAAAAAAGTCAGGAAAAAATACTGTTATGCCCACGGAAGGGACCAGACAGTCTCTATGCGCTGAGCTGCTGGCTGTTATCAAATATGAAAAGCTGTTAAAAAATACCTGAAGGGTATATTAAATAATCTTCATCTGCTTCATCAGGATGGCTGCATTCATCTTTGTTGTCATACCCTCCCTTAATATATAATCAAACTTAACATCATCCCCTTCAATCTCAATCTCAAAACATCTATTCTTTATCTGCCTGTAATCATCAGCCAGCCTGCCAAGCTGCACATCATGGGTTGCTATCATCCCCGTTGCCTTATACTCCACCAGCCTCTCTGTGAAAAGTCGCGCCCCCTCACTCTTGTCCTTCGAATTGGTACCCTTGAGTATCTCATCAAGCAGGAAGAAGATATTCTCCCCGTCCGAGTACGGCCGCTGGAAATTCAGCACCGAGGAGGATATCCGCAAGATAGTCGGCGAGAACGATACGCCGCTGAAAATCTCCGTAATGGCTGATGCCGAACGGACGGATTATCACGAAGATATCCTGCCGCGTGAAGATTCCGTGGTGGATATGAT
>CAZGUR010000049.1:10589-14746 GCA_964529295.1 uncultured Rikenellaceae bacterium
TTCTCCCCGTCCTGGAGCCTCTCCTTCAGCACCCTCAGCCTTTTCAGCTCAGCATAAAAATAAGACTCCTTATCTGACAGTGAATCATTTGTGCGCATACTCGAGAACACAGTGCACGGAGTAAAAACAAACTTATCCGCACATACGGGTGCTCCGGCCATGGCCATAACCATATTTACCGCTACGGTGCGCAGGAAAGTGCTTTTACCGGCCATATTGGCCCCGGTAATAATAATGATTTCTCCTCCGCTGCCTATGTCAAAGTCATTTGTAACCCTTGCCTGAAGAGGTATCAGTGGGTGTCCCATACTGCGGGCTGACAGGTAATGACTGCCGTCAGATAATTCCGGGTAGCAGAAACCCTCATTATTACGGGCATAGTTGGCCAGACTGCACACGGCATCCACCCTCCCGAGGTTATCAAACCACCCTGGCAGCAGTTCGCTTGCTCCCAGCTTCCATTTCTCCAGTCTCCTGATGCATTGTATGTCCCATAGTAACAGTCCATTGAGAGGTGCGGACATCAGCATGTTGAGGCGATAGTCAAAAGCCTGTATTATTCTGCTGAGCTGCCGGATACTGGGAGTAGCCTTCTCATCTTCATCCGTCAATGCCCTCTGCATCTCTTTTATATAAACCGCATTGAAGCTGTGATCTTCAAAATGGACAATCAGCTGCCTCAGGTTTTTAAGCATGTTGTGCATCCCTGTCACCTTCGCATGTATCTTATTGATTTCTCTAAGTCTCAACGAGATGATAAAAAGGTTCACCAGGATTGCCATTATGAAGAATGAATAATGCATTATGCCGGCTATGCTGAGGGCCAGGGTCAATAATGCCAGTGAGGGCATCAGAACACTTATCAGCGTCCTTGCAGTATTATTGATATAAGAAGGGTCTTCATCAAGCCAGCTGTTAAAGTCTTCTATCTCCTCCTCACCGGCCTTTCCCATCATTCCAATGGCCTGAAATTCCTGTCGCCACTGCAGTTTCCCGGCAAGCTCCCTGACAGCCTCCTGTCTCTCATACATCTTTCCGCTCAGTGAGAGGGGGTCCATCAGCCACCCGGCCAGAATATTTTTGCCTTTGTCCGTGCATGTACGGTTAAGGTAGCGATAAAGTGAGTCATCCCCGAAAAGATCTGTGTCATGTGAAAAATCGTGATGGGGATTAATAAATTCATTGCCTCCGTCAAAACAATCATGCCTGTTATTGAGGCCGCTGAGCTCATTTTCATTAATCTTCAGCAGCTTAGCGTAAAACGATTTGCTGTATTCATGCCTGGAATAATTCTTAAGCAGAAAAATAAATATGATGACAGCGGCCAGGAATGAGGCCAGTGCCAGTACTGGGTTTATTCCCCATAACAATACCAGCAGTGCGAATCCTGCTATAACAACTGCGAGCCTCAACATTGAAAGAATAAAAAGGCGCTTACCCTCTTTATCCACCAATTGCGTGTATAATAATACATTATCACTGTATACCTTTTGCATATATTTATAGTTAATTCTTTATCGTTTCACCCGCCCTAAGCCCTCACCAGGTCGATAGCCTTAACACCGAATATCACTCTCTTGCCAGAATAATAATTACCGCTGTTATCAAATTCCCATATCCATTCCTCCACCCTTCTCCCCTTAGGCAGGGAGCAGAATACCAGTTTATTGTCGGCGACTATGTCATCCCCTCTCTTCAGGTACTCAACATAATCAGTGATAAGCACTGAATCAACAGTCTCAAGATACCTGATATGAGCCCTTTGCATATTCTTTCTCAGGGGCCTCAGATCCTTATAGTTCATGCCTGTCTTACGTACAAGGTAGTCGACGATCAGACTGTCAAGCTGTGTAAGGATATTAACAGAAAAAACCAGTCCCGCATCAAAACCCGGATCATACGCTGGCATCTCCATACTGCTGATACCGGCATCCTTCCGGTACGCATCCCATATCTCTGCCAGCGCTCCGCCGCTTATATCCTGTCTGTACAGTTCTACATTATTTATCTTAGACACCTTATGCCTGACCTGGGGAGGATGCATGACATCCACCAGCCGCACTTTCCGGCACCTCTCCGCTGCCTCCTCCAATGGTATATCCAGCAGCCAGCCGCTGCCCAGAAAGGTAATGGTATCAGGCTTATAAAGAGCTATTGAATCCAGTATATATTTCCTGCATCTCCACAGGTGGCTGTCCCACTGCCCCATCTCCCTGAGGTACCTGTTTATTATGCCTTGTTGGTTGGCCTTATAGCCAAGCCTCCTGCTTATATGTCTTTTTATTTCATTGCCGCTCATCTTCCCTCATTTCTTCAAGTGCCTGGTTCATCATTTTCTGTATAGCTGATGCAAGCCTGTCAGGATCATCACTTATAAATTCCGAAGGCTTAAGAGGCTTAAGCACTTTCAGCTTCAGCATGTGTCCCGGACTCAGTACCATGCCTTTACCCCTGAACACCTCACCTGTGCCATCTATCAGTACGGGCAGAATGGGGGTGCCGGTACTCAATGCCAGCCTGAAGGCACCACTTTTAAACCGTCCTATATTAGCTTTGGCCGATCGTGTTCCTTCCGGGAAAATAAATATTGATTCACCATTTTTAAGTGCCTTTTCAGAACGTTTCATCATACTGATAACACTTTCCTTACTACCCCTGGCCACAGGTATATACCCTGCCATACGCATTGATTGTCCCAATACCGGCACCCTGAAATTTTCCACCTTCGACACCCACCTGAAGCTCATGCCAAGATATTTCATAAGGGGGATATCAAGCAATGACTGGTGATTGGATATCATTACATAATTCTGTCCGGGCTCATAGTTCTCCCTTCCTGATACCTGAACCTTCCACAGTGGACTGGCAGCTATAAGCACGCGCCCCTGAAATGTAAGCATACGGTGGGCCATAAGCCTGCCCTTACCGAAAGGCGTGCCTGCCAGCCACAGCAAAAAGGTGAAGGGAAACATAATGATTATAAACAGTATGCTGAAAACCAGTGTATATAAAGACCTCACTGTATCCATAAGAGTTACATTAGAAAATTATATATCATTTCATCATCCGCGCTTAATGAATTTTCCTTTAGCTTACGGGCTATATCATCATAGTAATGCCTGGTGCCCTGCAATAATAATTCCACCGGTGACCAGCGTGCATGACCGGTAAATTCACAGCTGCGGATTACACCACCGGATATCTTCATCCTTACAGATGCCGGCTCACCCATAATATAAAAATTATTTGAAAAGGTATAATCCGGTCCATAAGCATAATTCCATTCCCAGGTCCGGTACTTTTCTTCCTTTAGCTTATTTATTCTGCCGGTCTCGCTGCCCTTTAAGCTATACCTCACTGCCGGCGGGTTGTTCCCTGCGATATAATCCAGCAAGCTTGTTTTCAGTTCCGGTACATCTCCTATACCCGTCAACATACCTTTCAGATTACCTGTTTTTGCGGGATTCGACTGCACTGCCCTGCTTTTAATGAGTGCAGCACCTTTCTTCAGGCATTCAGACATAAGATCCAGGTCGGCCGAGACCAACAAGGTACCATGGTGCAGCACCCTGTTCTTAAATACATGTTCAGCATTACCTGATATTTTCAGCTTACCAGCCCTTATCCCGTTCTTTTCGCCCCTGTGGGCATCAAGGCCGTGCTTTCTTAAAAAAGCAATAATCTCCCCGGTATATTCAGAAAAATTCACCCTTTTCCCATCAGGAATGCTTTTAATATATGTGTAATTCAGGTTCCCTTCATCATGATATACCGTACCGCCACCTGATATCCTCCTGATAAGGGGTATCTTATTCTCCCGCAGGCACCTGGGGTTTATTTCCTCTGCGGGGTTCTGATGCTTACCTGTAATTACAGAGGGCCTGTTGACATAAACAAGGAATATATCTTCATCAGTATTACTGAAAAAATATTCCTCGGCAGCCAGGTTAAACCACGGATCATTATTATTGAGATCAATTATCAGCATCACTCTTTTTTTCCGTCCTTCTTAAGTACGAATTTCTTATAACCCTGTCCTCCAGAAAGCCGTACAGTGAAAGGAAAGCATATGCAATAAGCGTACCCAGCAGTGCCCCACCGATTATATCGCCCGGATAGTGAACACCGAGGTATACCCTGCTGTAGGATACCACGGC
>CAZGUR010000049.1:14756-15652 GCA_964529295.1 uncultured Rikenellaceae bacterium
CTGCCCAGAACAGTATCACTGCCGTAAACCATTTTTTCTGTAAAAGTCCCAGGCTAAGCACCGCTACGGCAAATGAATTGGCGGCATGCGATGAAACAAAACCATATAAGCCCCCGCACTTATTGTTAACAGTATGAACCAGTCCCGAAAGTGCCGGCTCATGACAGGGCCTCAGCCTCTGGAATACTTCCTTGAAGGCATGCACCGACAGCTGGTCGGAGGCCGTGACAGTAAGTATGATAATTGGTATGATAAGCAATAAGGAGCGCTTATATTTAATGGCCAGCATAAGAAGGATAAAAGCATAGAGGGGCACCCACAGCAGTTTGGAGCTTATAAGCACCATAACCTCATCCCACCATGGTGAATTGACAGAGTTAAGAAAAAGAAATATATCCTGGTCAAGCTTTTCCATTAAGCATGTAGTTCAAGTTCATTCTGCAGTTTTTTTCCACTAAACATCCGGTCCTGATTCTTACTGTATCTTTTTCCATTGTACAGCTAACTGTATCTGTCATTCATTAAGTGATCTCCACAGAATATCTTTCAGGCTGTCTATGCCCAGTCCGCTTACCGAGGAGATAAATACAGCCGGAGATGTATCTATCTCCTTCCTCACTTCCTCCATCAGCTCATCATCCAGTAAATCGGATTTTGTTATGGCCAGCACCCTCTTCTTATCAAGCAATTCCGGGTTATACCGGCCCAGCTCATCCAGCAGCACCCTGTATTCATCCATTATATCATTGCTGTCAGCCGGCACCATAAAAAGCAGTACAGAGTTTCGTTCAATATGTCTTAAAAACCTTGTGCCAAGCCCTTTTCCTTCATGGGCACCCTCTATTATTCCGGGAATATCGGCCATTACAAACGAAAGATTGTCTTTATATGAAACG
>CAZGUR010000050.1:0-15596 GCA_964529295.1 uncultured Rikenellaceae bacterium
CAGGCTGCGTCCCTCGATCTTGGCGAACTCGATGATATCGTTGATCAGCCGCAGGAGTTGATGGCCACTCTCTGAGATGATGTCGAGCTGATGGCCTTACAATGCCTTCAGGCACCCTGCCCGGCCAGCTTATTATTGCCGGCACCCTGATCCCCCCTTCGAAGAGGGATGTTTTCCCTCCCCTGAAAGGACCGGCACTGCCGCCACCCCCGAAGGTGCGTGTTTCATATGAGTGACCGTGATCGGAGAGGAATATTAATATTGTTTTTTCCCTCAAATCAAGGTCGTCAAGCAGCTTTATCAATTTACCGATATTTTCATCGGCCGTTGACAGAAAGGCTGCATAATCGCGCCGGGGCATTTCCATATCTTTGTAATGCCTCTGCCATTTGCCGGTAGGCTGCAAGGGGTAATGGGGGACATTGATGGCATAATAGAGGAAGAAGGGTTCATTCTTGTTTTTTAAAATGAAGCTCTGAGCTTTTTCGAACATAAGGTCAGGGAAGAATTCACCTTCCCTGAATACCTCTTCACCACCTTCCCACAGGTCGTGCCTGTTGGGACCGTTCCAGTAGAAGAAATGAGAATAATTGTCAATGCAGCCTCCCATATGGCCGAAACTGTAATCAAAGCCCTGTGCCAGTGGCATTGTTTCCTCCGAGTAGCCCAGGTGCCATTTGCCCACATGTGCGGTTTTGTAGCCGGCCGTCTTCATGATCTCTGCAATGGTCACCCTTGACGAGGGCATACCCTTATTACCCGGTATCGAGGAGATATTGCCCGGAACACCCGCTGAATGAGGAGTCATGCCCGTGAGTATACAGGCCCTTGAAGGTGAGCATACAGCAGAACCGGAATAGAATCTCGAGAAACGCACCCCTTCCGATGCCAGCCTGTCAAGGTTAGGTGTTGTAAGGTCGCCGGCACCGTAGATATTAAGATCAACAGAGCCCTGGTCATCTGTTAGGATAAGTATAACATTGGGTTTGCTCTCATCTGTACTTTGCGTGGAGCAGGAGTAAAGCAGGGCAAAAAGAATAAGTAAGCTTAGATTCCTCATGTCGATGGATGTTTTGATATTACTAAGATACATCAATCCTTAATAATGAAAGCCGGAATGGGAATTATTAATATTGCAAAGCCCGAAGGTGTGGATGGGGATAAGGGAGGAGCCTGTATGTGAATGCCTGCTGATAAACATTTTTATTATCTGCATAATAGCCTAACTTTAGGAAAACTCAAAAACCTGAAAAAATGAAAAATACCCGTCGTGACTTCATTAAGATAGGAGGACTTTCTCTTGCAGCCACAGGTCTTGTTGCACCCTTCCTGCAATCATGCTCAGACCCTGGAAGTGAAACCGCTGACCACAACCTTGTAAACGAAGTGGCAGGGGTGGAGCCTCTTACGCAGGAGGATTATGCTGCCAGGCTGGACCGCCTGGTCGATTCAATGATTAAGGAAGGTATTGAGGCACTGTTTATAGAAGGAAGCACCAATATGAAATATTTTTTCAATATTTCGTGGTGGCTGAGCGAGAGAACATTCGGACCCGTAATAAATACTAAAAAGGAAGCGGTATGGATATGTCCTGAATTTGAGCTTGAGAGAGCAAAGGAACAGATACCCGAAGGACATGAGATACGCACCTGGGCCGAACATGAGTCTCCTTACAAACTGTTCGGACAAATAATTAATGATCTGGGCATAGGTAAGAATAAGATTGCCCTAGGTCCTAATGTAAGAAGCTTTATTTCTGAAGGTTTTCAGAGAGCATTGAAGGCAGACCTGCTTGATGGCAGCATGGCCGTGAATATGGTGAGGGCCATTAAGACTGAAAAGGAACTTGCCTACATGGATCTGGCCAACAGGATAACAAAGAAAGCATACCGCTATGGTTTCGCTAAGCTTGAGGAGGGCATGAGCCGGACGGAGCTGGCCGATCATATAAGGTTTGCACATGCGGAGATGGGTACCAGCGGGGGAGGCGGCCCCTCTTTTGGATTTACCTCTGCCTATCCCCATGGCACCAGGCAGGAGCGTAAGCTGCATGATGGGGATATAGTGCTTGTGGACGGCGGTTGTTCTGTTGAAGGTTTCAGGTCTGATGTTACCCGTACCATAGTGTTCGGTAAGCCTGATGACCGGCAGAAAGAGGTTTTTGATGTGGTGCTGAAAGCGCAGAGGGAGGCCCATAAAGCTATAAAGCCAGGTGTTTCATGCGGAGAGATTGACCGGGTGGCAAGAAAGGTGGTAGATGATGCAGGATTTGGTCCGGGTTACAAATATTTTGCCCACCGGCTGGGTCATGGAATAGGGATGGATGGTCATGAGTATCCATACCTTGTCAAAGACAATCCCCTATTACTGGAACCCGGCATGACATTCAGCAATGAACCCGGTATTTATATTTACGGGGAGTTCGGGGTAAGGATAGAAGATTGTTTCGTTGTGACCGACGATGGTGCCAGGATGCTGGGAGGAATGTTAACGGAAGATATTGAACATCCTTTTACCCTGAAGGATTGATCAACTGGTACATTATCTCGTCCTTAAACCCGTTTTTTGTCTTTATCCAGTCTTTCTTATAGCCAATCTCGGTAAACCCTGTCTTTGTAAAAAGATTAATGGAGGCTGTATTATCTTCAGTAATATTGCAATATACCTGGTGTAGCATTAAATGTTCAAAGCAGTAATTAATAAGAGCTTTCAGTGCCATACCGGCGTAGCCTTTCCTTCTCTCTCCTTTATCCGCTATCAATATTCCCACACCTGCCCTGAGATTGAAGGCATCAAAGTCAAAAAGATCAATTGTGCCCATTGTATTACCCTTATCTGCAGAATCAATCATGAACCTGAGCTGGCCCGTCTCAAATATGCTTTTATGGGATTTTTCTATATACCGCCTCAGGGTATACTTTGAAAAGGGTGTAAGTGTATTGCTGATCTGCCATACAGAAGGATCATTCTCCCATTTGTAAAGGATGGCAAGATCCTCAGGCTCTGGTGCTCTTAATTTTATCTTTTCAAATATCATCTATCTGTTCTGTAATGATTGTTTCTCGAGTATGTCTATTGCCTTAATGAAGGCGTCAGGATAAGCTGTTTTGCGTATTCTCTGCAGTGCCTGCCTGGCCCTGGAATAGCCGGTGTATTCACCAACGGTATATCTGTAGAAACCGTCAGCGCCCTTGATTTCCCTGACATTATTCAGCCCTTTAAAACCAGTGTCCGCCTTATTCCTGAGTGCATGTACCTGTATTGTATAAAGAGGCGGGAGCTTATCATTATTGCCGGCTTCTTTTTCCGGCAGGTCATACTCTGTAATAATATATGAATCGTTAAAATTATCTTCACGGAGACTAATAAGGTAGCTGAGTGCATCTATCCTTGTACGGAAGCCTCCCAGGGCATATATAAATTTGTCTTCAATAGCAAATTCATTGATAAATGAAAACTCGCTTCTGTTATACTGTATGAAATATGCGGGTGGATATCTTTCCGCTGATTCTTTAACTACAACATAAAAGCTGTATGAATATGGTTTTTTTAAATGGCCCGGCACATTCAGGTATGATTCAACCGGCAGTTCATAGCCATTATTTTGTATGCTGATGCTCACACGCCTGTTATACCTGCGTCCCTTCGGATTATCAGCTTTACCGTCAATATAATTATCGGCTATAAATTCAGACTCTCCTTCCGCAGATACACTTATCCTGTCTGGCTCTATACCTGCATTAGTGAGGTATGAGCTTACCGTATCCGCCCTTCTTTTTGAAAGTTCAGTGTTATATGCATTGCTTCCCACCGCATCTGTATAACCCTTAATGCAAACTCTGAGGTCTTTGTGTGCCAGAAGCACAGGGACCAGTTTCTCTATCTCTATCATTGCTTCCCTGCTGAGTTTTGCCCTGTCAAAGTCAAAGAGTATATTGCGAATGGCAATAAATTCGCCATTTATAATCCTTTCAGGTATCAGATTCTGTGAGATATAGACATTATCCCTGGAAAACGATTCGGGGATATTTATATCTACTGTATCTTTCCTGTATCCCGGATAGCTGATTGCTAAACTATAATCGCCATATTCCAGTTCAGTTGAGAACAGCCCGGCACTGTCAGTTTCAGGATATGCAATTATTTCACCGCTTGTATTATCCCGGACTGACATACTGAGTTTATCCGGAGCTGGTTGCAGACCATCATCCAGTGTCACTTTACCCCTTGCAATTATTTTTTCCGGTTCAGTTCTTTTATCTATGCTTACAAGGTATATATTCCTGAATGAGGAAGTGTCGTCCGGTGCTATGCTTATTATGCCTTTATTGCCATTCAGTGGTATATAATTCAGATCATCTGATGTGGTATTCAGGGGGTAGGATATATGTACAGGTTGTGACCAGTTATTATTGTGTCTGGAGTAGAATATATCATAACCACCATATCCCATGTGTCCGGTTGAACTGAAATATAATGTGGCAGTGCTGTCTATATAATACGGTGTGTTTTCTTCGAGCACAGTGTTGATAACCGGGCCAAGGTTCCTGGCTTCTCCTGCCCTGAATTTATCATCCAGTTCAGCCCGGTATATATCAAGGCTTCCATATCCTCCGGGTCTGTTACTGGCAAAAAACAGTATCGTGCCGTCACTATTCAGCGAGCCGTGTGCTTCCCAGTATTTTGTATTAACGTTACGATCCAGCTTATCCAGCCTGGTCCATGAGCCATTAAGGTAATGAGACAGGTACAGGTCCCCATTTATACCATCATTCCTTGCAATAAGCAATGTTTTGCCATTGGCTGTAATGGAGTTTGTATACATATCCTTTTTGCCTCCCAGTTCATCTGTTATGTCAGCAGGTTCTGACCATCTGCCTGATACTTTCCGGGAGCAGAAAATATGGTTCCGGAATTCTTTCTCAACGGTAAAGACAAACACCGAATCGCTGGCCGAGATAACGGGATTGATTACCCCGGGGAAAGTACAGAGCCATGGAGCAAACAGTTCTTTTTCAAGTTTATGATCAGTGTTTATATTATCCCTGGCATTGAGGCACGACTGAATCTGCAGATTGATATATTCTATTTCAGCGGCATTTTTTACTTCAAGCAGATCACGGTATTTTTCATAATACTCAATAGCATTATCCAGTTGCATATTTTCCTGGTATGCAAAAGCCAGGTAAAAAAGTACATCGAAGTGAGCGGCACTACCCAGGGTAGTGTATTCATGGGCCATTACATAATTGGATGATGCATATTCCAGTAATTCCAGGGCTTTTTTCTTATTCCCGGTGATATTGAGGTAGCAGGTACCAAGTTTATAGCTAATATTATGATCACCCGGTTTATGTATCAGTAGCTTTTCATAGATGGGAGCTGCCTCTTCATAGTTTGCGTCGTAGATAAAATACCCATCGGCCTGGTTAATCAGCTCTTGCTTTTCCCGCTCACTTAACGGCTTTTCCTGTGCAGTTACAAGTGGGACTAGTATTAAAACAAATATAAAACAGAGAGTGTGTCTGTCTGCTTGCATCACAGTTTCCCCCTGAAGACTGTTTTAACAAAAATCTCCTCCGGATAACCTCTGTCTATCAGCTCATCCCGTCTCCTGTATGCTTCTTCTTTTGTTTCAAACCGGCCGGTGGTGTACCTGTAGAAGCGATCTTCTTCATTATATACCACTGTAACGTCAGTGTCTCTGAAGAAGGTTACATCAACAGGGTTATAAAGGGCCATAAGCTGGATAGTATAGTAGAGTACGTCAATATTTGTTGAATCAGAATCACTGACATCCCGTATAACAACATCGGTTACCAGTATGGAAGAGTCTATGGCATCTATTATCTGAACCTGGGAGAAATCAAGTTTTTCAAATCGATGGGGTAATTTCGGGATATAATTAGTATCGGGCTCGAGCGTTACGTTTATCACTTCTTCCTTTGCAGGGTGATCTTCCGTCAGGGTGATATTTTTTATTTCAGGCAGATATGCCACCCCGTCGTATGTTATCCTGTATTCATCAGGGCTAACCATAAAGCTGTAAAAACCGGTTGACTTGTTTGGATAGCCAACATCAAGTGTATCTTCTTTTGTTATACTGTAAAGAACAATCCTGTAGTCGTCATTAAACTTAACGACAGTATCACTCAGACTTAAAATTCCTTTTATCTCAAAGGTGGGTGCAGCATGTTTTTCACCCAGTGAAAGGTAATATATATCTTTTTCCTTATATCCCTTGATCATTGAGTAATATGCGTTCCTCCCATTATTCAGGGGGTTGTAGAAGAGGTCATCATCAGTTGTGTTAATGGGATAGCCAATATTTGATGGGCTCTTCCACACTCCGCCAATGCGTTTTGAACTAAAAATATCATATCCTCCTATACTGGTATGACCTTCCGAGCTGAAGAAAAGGATGGAGTCATTGGCAGTAATAAAAGGTGTGTTCTCGTTATAAGGTGTGTTGATAGCTGAGCCCAGATTCTCTGGTTCGCCCCAGTCTTTGCCATCTTCTCTCTCCGAGACATAAATATCAAGGCCTCCTTCCCCTCCCGGGCGGTTAGAGGTAAAATATAATAAGGTTCCGTCAGAAGATATACAGGCATGTGATTCGTAATATCGGGTATTTATGTTCCTTCCCAGTTTTTTTATTTTGGTCCATGAGCCGTTCTCAAAAGATGAGGTATAAATATTCCCGTCGAAATCATCATTTTTATACAGGTATAGTTCTGTTCCGTCATTATTGAGGGCGTTGGATAAGCAGTCGGTGGCGCCTCCCAGCTGTGCTGTTATATCAATGGGGTCTCCCCATTCTCCCCTCTCTTTTTTTATGAAGAATATTGTGTTTTCAAGGCCTCTTTCTTCAGTATACACCAGTGTGTTGCCGTCACCGCTGATAGCAGGGGCAATATTCATTGAGCCCTGGTTAATATCCGGCCCCAGGTTTTGCCTGTTAAATTCGACAGGGTTTTCAAGGGCGGTCATAGCATTCCTGCATGCATATATCTGCTGGTCGATAAAGTCAGCATTTTCAAAAGCACCTTTTTCCGGCAGCAGTTCATTGAGTTTGGCATATGAACTGAGGGCTTTTTCGAATTCATTATTTATCCTGTAGGCAGATGCAAGAGAAAAATAAGCCTCAAGGGGTGCTTTTGTCTCCCTGAAAGATTCAGGGTTTGCATCATAGCTTGCATTTTTTACTGCTTCTTCAAGATATGGTATGGCTTTCTGTTTTTCTCCAGGGATATTAAGATAGCAGTTGCCGATCTTAAATTTAATATTTGCATTGTCGCTTAAATAATCATCGAGGATAAGGTAAAGGGGATTGGCAAGGTCATATTCTGCAAAAAGGTAGTAAGATTCAGCTTCCACAAATATTTCACGCAATTCATCATTCTGGGCATTAATATCTAATGCAATCAGCAGAGTAATAACAGACAAAATATATCTATGCATTTTCAGGCTTACTTAAATATTAATAAATATATATCCTTTTTGCCAAATCCCTCACCTTCCCTGAAAGCTGATATATATCCCGACTGCCCCTTGTTTACCGGCATAAAGAATATATTATCATCAGGATTGTTTACCGGGTAGCCGAGGTTCTCAGGCCTGGTCCATTTGCCGTTTACAGATCTTTCTGATTTAAAAAGGTCAAAGCCTCCCATATTATAATGACCCTGAGAACTGAAGAATAGTTGCTTGCCGTTATTTATAAGGAAGGCCCTGTCTTCATTAAAAGGTGTATTGATCTCGGGACCCAGATTCCTTGCTGTGCCCCATTTTCCATTATCATTCTTATAGCAGATATAAAGATCAAGTCCCCCCATGCCACCCGGACGATCAGAGCTGAAAATCATAGCAGAACCATCTTCTGTAACAAAAGCATGAGATTCCCAGTATCCGGTATTTATTTCACTTACAGGTTCAGCAGGTGACCATTTAACACCGTCATATTCACTTTTATAGATATTGCTTTCATTGTCGTTGTATCTTGACAGATAAAGTGTGTTTCCTATATCAGCCAGACATGATATATACAGGTCTCCATCGGATCTGAGATCAGGAGTGATGTTTACAGGTATGCTCCACCTGTCTTTTTCTTTAAAAGAGAAAAAAACAGCATCATAGAATTTCAGTGATGACATATATGCAAAGGCTGATCCGTCTGATGATATAACAGGGTTGAAATTGTCATTGGCATCATTGAATTTCTCACCGGCATTAATTTCTTCATATTCTACCGGATTTTCCATTATCTCTCTTGCATTATCACATGTGGTGATCTGGTGATCAATAAACATAATGTTATCTGTATCATCATCGAGCAAAGTCTCCCTGTATTTCTTATAAGCCTCTTTTGCTTTATCAAACTGATAGTTTATCCTGTATGCATTACCAAGGAAGTACCATGCTGTATATGGTGCTGTCTCCTGCTTCAGGGATCCTTCCCTGTAAGATGCCTCGGAGTTTATGGCGGCCTTTTCCAGGTATTCTATTGCCAGGTGTTTTTTACCTGGTATTCCAAGATAGCAAAGACCTATCCTGTATGCCAGGTTGTGATTCCCGGGGTAACTTTTATAAAGGTCAAGATAATAGGGCAGGGCATCATTATAATCTTCGAACATAAGGAAGTATTCAGCTTCCAGAAATGTTTCCTGGTCTTTTTTAAAATTCTGGGAATGAAGATTACTATTTATAAATAATAACAGAATCAGACTAATCAATATTCGATACATATCCCGGCAATTTGATTATAACAAAACTATTAAAATATTAACAATATAAAAATCCGGATAAAACCAGGCATTCATACTGTTACAAGTTAATCATTTTTCTTCTTTTTCTTTCTGGTCCCGAAAACTATTAATATTATTGTTGCACCGCCAAGTAGTATCCATACAATCCATAGTTTAGATTCTTTTTCAGCAGTAAAATAATCAACTATCTCATCTGCTGTCTTGTCTGAAGCATTTATCATTTTAGAGAAGGCTTCAAATACATCATTTTTAGAATAACCCATCCTATCAGCATTGCTCAGCAGATAATTAATCAATCCTTCAGGACTGTCATCATCCAGCTTGCTCAGATCGATTTGCTCCAGTGCTTTCCTGAGTTCTGGTCCGGCAAATTCTGCCAGCCGTGACAGGTAAGCATCAGCCTTATCATCCATCTCTGCTGACATTGCGGCAATGAGCTTTGTAAGCAGTTCTTTTTCAGCACCATCCTCTATTGCAACCGAATAAAGAGATTCCAGCCATTCGCCGGCCTTCTTTATCTGCTTTATGCTGGTTTTCTGGATTGCCTCTTTCATAGGTGTGTTCTCGCTGGCATGGCTCACTTCGCTTATCACCTGCTCCATACGGTCAATGCTTTCTTTTTCCCTGGCCTGTATGGTCTTGAGGCTGTCAATTGTTTTCTGCTGTGCAATCAGTTCTTCCGGATCGGGCTCTGTAATTAAAGGTTCTTCAATTACAGGTTCCTTAATTACAGGTTCATGTACCAAAAAATCATAATCTATGGTTGAAATGTTATTAAAGCGGTCTTTCAGTGTGAACCTGATATTATTATTGCCTGTAAGTGTTTCTGCCTGGTAAATAAATACTGAGTCATGGATAAAGAATTCTTCTGTTCTAATCAGGCTGTCTCCCTGCCAGTGTTCTGCAATAAGTATTGAGTTAGGCTCGGTCAGAAGCTTAATCCTGGCGGTATCATCACTTCCGTAAGTCACCGAATCTTTCAGTCCGGGCAAACGGATATCTGCTATATAATCAGCTTTTTCCAGTTCTTCATAAGGCATCATTATACTATCGCCCGGATGGTTTAGTTCCAGTTCAATATTTTTTTCAACTGTTTTTGAGCCATCTGATTCGTAGACCAGCTTATATTCACCCTGGGGTATCTCAAACTCATATTCTCCTGTATGCGGGTCTGAGTAAACAGCCACAAGCGTATCCAGGTTAGACCTGTCGAGGGCGCTTACCCTGACGCTGTCATTATACTGCTCCAAAAGATCTTTTAATCTTATTATACCTCTAACGAAGAATTTTCTGGGATGTTCATCTGAAAATATTTCCACCCTGAATATATCTTCCATGCCATATCCGTCTGAGTCGAATTTTGATATATAGGCAAGATAGCCATCTCCGACGGGTGAGAAAAAGAGGTCATCATCCGTGGTATTTACCGGGTATCCCATATTTACAGGTACCGACCAACTATTGCTGTCCGTTTTTGTAGAGTAAAATATGTCATGTCCACCCATATTAAAATGGCCTCTTGAGCTGAAAAACAGCACATCGTCATTATTATTCAGGAAGGGTGTTTCCTCGTTAAAGGGAGTGTTTATGGTCGGTCCCAGGTTAAGTGCCGGTCCCCATTCGCCCAGGCTGTCTCTCTCTGACATATAGATATCCAGTCCCCCAAACCCTCCTTTTCTGTTACTTGTAAAGAATAATTTTTCACCATCACTGGATATACAGGCATGTGATTCCCAGTATTTTGTGTTTATATTTTCATTTAGTTTCTGAGCGGGAGACCATCTCCCGTTCTCATAATTACTCACATATATATTTCCGTCGTACCCGTCGTCACGGTAAATATATAATTCATTACCATCAGGGGAAAGGCTCGTTGAATATCCGTCATCAATGAGCAATTCGGCCTGTATCTGGATTGGGGGCGACCAGAGACCGTCCACTTTTTTAGAATAGAATATACCTTCATAGAATGCCAGTTCACGAGTAAAAACTATTGTTTTTTCATCGGCTGAGACTACCGGGTTTACGTCTGACCTGGTATCATTTATATATTCGCCCACGTTTTTATGTTTCAGGTAAAGGGGCGTTTTCATTAGGTTTTTGGCATTGAAGCAGGCCTGTATCTGTAGTTTGACTATTGTTGAGTCGTAGGTCTTATGATCCATACCATTATAGAATGAGCGGTATGTTTCTATTGCCTTGTCCAACTGGTTTGTTATCCTGTAGGCTGTACCCAGATAAAAAAGCGCATCATATGGAGCATTTGTCTCCCTGAATTTACCTTCTTTGTAATTAAGGTCAATATGCTTGACAGCTTCCTGCAGGTAGGGGAGGGCTTTCTCTTTCTGTCCGGGGATATTAAGGTAGCAAGCGCCAATCCTGTACCTGTAGTTATAGTTTTCCGGATACATTTCAAGAAGTTCCAGGTACAGGGGTAATGCATCCCGGTATTCTTCAAACAGCATCCATGATTCGGCCTCAAAAAACTTGTCTTTGATTTCCCTGCGGCTTTGTGCGTTAACAATAGCTGAATTAAAAATCAGGGCAATCAATAGTAATTTAATAGCCTGTCTGTTCATCTGTGTTAGGTTTCATTTCCCCAAAACTAATAATATTAAGGCAATATTAAAAAAAAAGGGTCAATATTTGACCCTTGACAATACATCTTTTATTAGCGGTCTTATAGAGAAAGGTCTTCAATGAAACTGTTTTTTTTAAATGATTCCAGGTTTTCCTTAATGTTTTTAAGAAACAGTCCACCCAGTGCTCCGTCAACAATTCTGTGGTCATAGCTTAGTGAAAGATATACGATATTTCTTATTCCTATGGAATCGCCCGCTTCTGTCTCAATTACTGCGGGCATCTTTTTGGCTGCTCCTATCCCCAGTATTGCTGCCTGTGGCTGGTTAATAATCGGAGAACCCATAAGTGTGCCTACGGTGCCGTAGTTGGTGATTGAAAATGTGCCACCTGTTATTTCCTCCGGTTTCAGTTTGTTGTTTCTTGCTCTCACTGCCAGGTCATTCACCGCTCTTGCCAGTCCGATAATGCTTTTTTCATCGGCTTTTTTTATTACGGGTACTATAAGATTGCCATCGGGCAGGGCTGTTGCCATACCAATGTTTATGTTTTTCTTTTTGATTATTTTATCTCCGTCTACTGTTACATTGATCAAAGGCACCTGTCTGATTGCACGTGCTACAGCTTCGATAAATATTGGGGTAAGGGTTAGTTTAATACCTTCCCTCTCTAAAAATTTTTCTTTAATACCTTCCCTCCATCTGATAATGTCAGTAATGTCAACATCAATATATGATGTTACGTGCGGTGAAGTCTGCTTTGACCTTACCATGTGTTCTGCTATCAGCTTACGTACACGGCCCATCTCAATTATCTCATCACCTTTGCTGATTGCAGCAGTGGCTACCGGTGCCTGTTCTTTTGTTGATGCCGGTGATTCTTTCTCTTCAGTAATAGTTTTTTCTGTTACCGGGGGATCAGCTTCTTTATCTTCAAGGGATGGTTTGGATGACCTGTATCTTGCTGAAACCAGATCCATTATATCATCCCTGGTTATTCTGCCATCCATGCCAGATCCTTTTATTTCATCAAGCTCGGAGTACCTTATATTCTCCTTGTTTGCAATTTTTCTCACCAGTGGTGAAAGGAATTTTCCGCCTGGTGTCCTGCTTTTTAGCAGCTCACTGTTACTGTCTTCTTCTTTTTTTTGCGATATGTAAGCTGAAGAAGCTTTCTTTACTTCCTGAAATTCTTTCTCAACTTCAGGAGCTGATTCTTCAGAAGATGTTTCCCTGGTATCGCTTTCAATGAATGCCAGGACATCTCCAACTTTGGGTACATCACCCTCTTTGAAGGCAATATTTTTCAGAACGCCCGAAGCAGGAGCCGGTATCTCTGTGTCAACCTTATCGGTTGCTACTTCAACTACAGGATCATCCTCTTCTACTTCACTTCCTTCCTTAACCAGCCATTTGCTTATTGTTGCTTCAATTACACCTTCACCCATTGCCGGCAAATAAATTTCAATTTTTCCCATTTGTCTTTTATTCTGGTTCTAAGTATTAAACAAATAAAAACAAAAATGTTTCAATTATTTATCCAGATATAATTATCCTGACCTCAGATAATCTTTCCCATTCGTAATGAATTTATCTCGCCCGGCAGTAGTTTTGATTTACTGCCTATGACATAATCTGAGTCTGTCCTTGCAATCTTTTTTGTTACTGATGAACCGGCCAGCATTTTCATTAGTTCAATGATTTCCCCTGCACTGAGGTCCGATGAACTGAATATTACTTCATCGATATTATTCACTCTGATTATTTCTTTGATATTGTCAAGCTTGCCCAGGGAATCATGTCCTGACTCACTTCCTGATAAATTAACCCTGCCACATAGTCTGTACGGAATATCTGCCGTATTAATTATCTGCCTGATCTTTTCATATTCACCGGGCTTGCTGACTATCACTACCTTTCTTTCCCTGTTGCTTACACCCCTTACTTTAATTATACCTGTAAACCCGGCAATAAGCCTTATAAGGAAAAGATCAATCAGTGACATTCCAAGACCCAGTATTATGAGAGCCCGTGAAAACCTCAGCTCCAGGGGCAGCAGGGCATAAACCACCAGTATAAAAACTGTACCGGCTAATATGCCTTTAATTCCCTTTGGTATCTGTACAGGTTTTTTGTATCCCCTAAACAGGGCAATGGAAATTACCCAGACAAGAACATATAGAGGGAGAATTATTTTCTTAAGAATGTCAGGATACTGAGACTCTCCCTTAAAGTAGTAATTTTCCCAGAGACCACTGATAAATATATAACTCAGATAGAATATCAGGAAATCCACGGCGGGCAAGATTAGTGTTCCGGCGACCAGCTTCAGGTAAGAAATCGCCCCCCTGAAGAATATAGCCATATTGATCATCCATGAGAATAATCTTATCCTCCTGGCTGCAAAATGCTTTCTGTTAAAGATGATCATTGCCTTATAGAAATGCAGGATATAATTGAGTGTGCCCCTGGCTGTACTTTCACCTTTATAATGAATAATGGAGGGTTCAGGAAGGTAATATATAAGGTGTCCTTTTTTCAGTATCCTGTAGCTCAGGTCTATATCCTCCCCGTACATAAAGAATGATTCATCAAAGTGTCCTGTCTCTTCCAGTACTTCCCTGCGTGTCAGGAAGAAGGCACCAGTAAGCACTTCTATCTGCTGCACATCATTCTCCTGGAGGTGTCCCATATAGTACCTGTTGAATTTTTCCGAATGGGGGAAGGTCATATAAAGTCCGGAAATACGGTAGAAAGCTGTTTTTGGTGTAGGCAGGCCTCTTTTTGATTCAGGCAGAAATCGCCCCTTGCCATCAATCATTTTTACTCCTGCTGCTCCTGCTTCAGGATGCTTATCCATAAAGGCAAGGCATTTACTGATGGTTGTCTCCTGCAGCACTGTGTCAGGGTTAAGAAAAAGAATATATTCTCCCCTTGCAATTTTCAGGGCCTGGTTATTGGCAGCACCAAAACCAGCGTTTGAAGAATTTCTGATAAGGATGACCCCTGGGAATTTACTATTTATCATTGCTGCTGACCCGTCACTAGAGTTGTTGTCAACAACAATAACCTCATTTTTAATGTCTTTTAGCCCCCTGTATACTGAGACCAGGCATTGCTCCAGGAAATGCCTCACATTATAATTTACTATTATTACTGATATTTTCATTAAGGCGTGTCGCCTTTATTTAATAATATACTCTTTAATTACGCTGGCCAGTCTTTCCACACCTGTTGTTATCTTTTCAGTATCACAATATGAAAAATTTATTCTCATTGTATTCCGGCCACTGCCGTTACAATAAAATACGGAGCCTTTGACAAAGGCTACATTACTTTCCACTGCTACCTTCAGCAGGTCATCAGCGTTGATGTATCCGGGTAGTGTGAGAAAAAGGAACAGCCCACCTTCGGGTTTTGTCCATTTAACACCATCTGGCATATATTTTTCAAAGCACTCAAGCATATGATCACGACGTGTCTTATAAAGACTTATGGTCTTTACAAGGTTTTTTTCAAGCAAGCCTCTTTTCATGTATTCGGCAATAATCTTCTGTACCAGTACGGGTGAACAGATATCTGCAGATTGTTTTGCCAGTACAAACTTATTTATTATAAGCGGGTTTGCCAGCAGCCATGCTATTCTGAATCCGGGTGCAAATATTTTTGAGAATGTAAAAAGTGTTATCACCCTTTCTTCACTGTCCATTTCAAATATCAGCTTCTGGGGAGTGCCTTCAAAACGGATATCCCTGTATGGACTGTCCTCAAGTATAAGGATGTCATGATCTGATGCAATATCCAGAATTTCCTTTCTTCTTGAATCAGGCATGGTGATGCCTGCGGGATTCTGAAAATCCGGAATGACATAAATAAATTTAATCTTTTTATTTTCCTTTTTCAGTCTGCTGATAGTCTTTTCAAGCTCATCCGCTCTCATTCCGTTTTCATCAAAGGGTATGCCCACCAGTTCAGCGCCGTACACTCTGAATGAGGACAGTCCGCCAAGGTAAGATGGCAGACCGCATATAACACAGTCTCCCGGATCAATAAATATTTTTGACAGAATGTCCAGTGCCTGTTGTGATCCGGTGCTAATGGCAAGTTTTTCCTCATTTATATTAAGGCCACGGTCAAAATGTCTTTTAAGTATCATCTTTCTGAGTTCAGGGTCTCCTTCAGTGGTCCCGTATTGAAGGGCAGAAGCCCCCTGTGTGTCAAGTATCATGGAAGTTATTCCCTTAACTTCTTC
>CAZGUR010000051.1:0-12915 GCA_964529295.1 uncultured Rikenellaceae bacterium
CACATGGCTCATGTACATGCTGGTGCTCAGCATATAATTCCTGTCTTTGAAAAACTGAGTAAAATCAAGGCCACCCGTTGTGGCATTTTTATGCAGGTAGTCCATTCCTGTACCATCCAGTTTGCGTATTGTGCTTGTTACGGCACCCCCGATAATCGTGTTGCCCTTGTTGAAATCTTTCTGCACCCTTGCCAGCGAGTAGTTGGTAAGGGGTTCAATTGTTTCTTTTGATCTCTGTCCGGCGCTGTCAATTTCTGCTCTTACCTCTGTAGTTAAGCTTTCCATAAATCCCACCGATACCCCGTTCTTTGTTTTTCCTGTTAGTTTGGCTGCCCCCAGTATATTTGTAAATGCAGGGGTATCGGCATATTCATTATTGCCTGTCGATGGATATCTATGCGGTCTTCTTCCTATCCTTCTTGAATAGAAGAGGTTGTCATTTCCTACATCGCCGTCTCCAAGGCCGACATTAAAACTGGTTATATTGCCGCCCTCAATAAAAAAAGGTCTCTTTTCCTCGAAGAATGTTTCAAAAGCGCTGAGGTTGACTTCCGAGGGGTCTGCTTCAACCTGTCCGAAGTCAGGCAGTATGGTAAGGTCAAGGGTCAGGTTATTGGTTACGCCAATCTTGGCATCCAGACCGGCCTTAAGCTTATAATCGCTGCCTGTTCTGAAAGGATTCCCTGCCTCAGGCTCGTATGTATTATATGATGCCACACCGTAGGGCATTATATCCAGCTGTTTGCGAGGCTCCACATTCTGCAGTCCCCCCAGCTCACCTGCAAGGTGCACCATGCCCGGTGCATCGCGGGGGATGGCCGGCCACAGGCTCATCTCGTTATGCCTGAAAATCTGTCTTGCCACTATCATCCCCCACACTTCATCAGAGTTCTTCTGAAACCTTAGCTGGGTGAAGGGGATCTTCATCTCTGCAGCCCAGCCCCATTCGTGTATGCTTGTTTTTGCCTGCCAGATGGGATCCCATGTAAAGTCTTCATTCTGCCCGTTGTTTGACATTATCCAGTCTGCTCTGACACCTGCAGAGCTCACTCCGAAGATAAACATGGTACGAAGGTCGTGGTAACTGTCCAGACCGATAAACACCATATCACCATCTGCGTTATCCCTGCGGCTCATCCTGTTGGTTATACTGTCGGGTGATGAGTCAAGGGCTTTTATTGCGACATAGAGGAATGCATCATCGTAGCAGATCTTAAATTCAGTAGGCTGGGAGGGTGGCCTGTTCTCATAGGGCTCATGCTGAATAAGCCCGTTTTCCCAGTTGTTAAGCATCCATGCCTGGTCATCGAGCTTGCCGTTTATTACGGGTGCGATCTCTGTCCGGTGGGCTTCATAATATTTTTTTTTCGTATCCTGGGCGTTGGTATTCAAGGTCAATCCTGCCAGGATGAGTATAATTATTATCAGGTTCTTCATCTGGGTTTTTAGTTTTGCTTTAAGTTAAAGACGGACAAAGGCCACAAATGTTGCAAAGATATTATTAAACAGCAAAAAAGGGGAAGGGGAGAAAAGCTAAATCACCAGGGTGCAGCCTGCCCCGGACGGGCGAACTGCTCCCTGGTGATTGTCTGCATGTTTTTACCTCAGCCCGAAGCGGTAAGAAAATTTGAGAAGGAAAACATTATATGCTTTTTCTTCATTGAAGAGAGTATTGATATTATCCTGCAGTATGAATTCCCCTGTTGGCACGTATGCATCTCTTGTCTGTGACCATACGGCATACAGTGTTGATCCGGGTGCAAACTCCCATCTGAGTACCAGGTTCGAAAGAAACTCATCAAAGTTAAAGCTGGGATCCCTGAATGAATAGTCGGTGTTTCCATCACTGTCTTCATCGATATAATATGTATTTTCCATCTTATTTATTTCATCACTGCTGAATACATGCTGGCGGTCATCATATACTCCGGCCATGGGGTTTGTTATCTTTTTAAAGCCTGAATAATCGGCTGCTGCAAAGAATGGTTGTCCCCAGTACTGTATTGTGAGGTCAGGGGTGATATTATAGTTTACACGCAGTGACATGCTAAGCACGTTCTGCGTCAGGTCTGCAAAGACATAAGATGTCTCACCTTCTTCATTTTGCAGTGCATCAACATACTGCAATCCTGTCAGTCTTGAGCTATAGGAAGGTGTGAGGCTTATTCTCAGAGTATTAACCGGGCGGTAAGATATAAAAAGGCTTGCCGAGCTGCTTTTCATATAATCATCCCTTCCCCAGAAATGGTTTCCGCTCAAACTCAGCCTCAGTTTTTTCCTGTTATCGGAGTTAAGGTTATAATACATGCCTTTTCCACCCGGTGTTTTCATATTCGGACCTCCCCTGAGCATGGTTGTGGATATACCCCGGCTGTTATAATTAACTCCCAAAGATGCGTTCCAGAAGTTTTTGAATTGTGTGTATACAGACATATTTCCGCCATGCTGTTTGAAGTTAAAACCATAGTCCCACATGGTATAAAGGTTGCCGTTAAATCTTATTCTGCGGTATATCCCTTTTGGCTCATTAATATTATAGGCCGACCAGATTGCGTGCATCATATCATCTGCCGCCCTTATGTATCCAAGGTCGTTAATTTCGAATTCGGGTGACTTGAATGTTGAGAAGAGCATAAAGTTCCAGTTACCACCTATCTTCCCGAACTCCACCTTACCCCCTGTACCGCTCAGGCTTGTCCGTGAAGGGTCATAATCCATATGTGTGGCATCCGGACGCTGCATGAGGTGCCTGGCCGAGGTCTGTGTTGCACTGATAGCCTCCTGTGATCCTTCAACCTGGCTGAAGGCAGTATTGATTGCCAGCCTCCAGTTTTTATCATTAAAGTGCTGTGTAAAATCGAGTCCGCCCGTCAGTGCAGAGCTGTGAAGGTAATTAAGGGGTGAGTTTTCGAGGTCTTCCACTGCCTCAAGATTGCGATAGGTATGTGTAAGCATACCTCCTATCATTGTATTGCCCTTATTAATATCTTTCTGCACTCTGCCAATAAAGTAGTTTGTGAGTGGCTCAACCTCCTGTGCTGATCTGTTTCCGGCACTGTCTATCCTGGCGAAGGTTGCTGGTGTCAGGGCCTCGATGACACCTATTGACAGTCCGTCCTTTGTTTTACCTGTCAGTTTTGCGGCACCCAGTATGCGTACATTCCTTGGTGTTTTGGAGTATTCTCCGTTTTCGAGGCGTGCGTATCCGGCCGGACTCTTACCAATCCTTCGCGAGTAGAACAGGTTATCATTACCCATCTCACCGTCTCCTATGCCTACCCTCAGGCTGGTAATATTATTACCTTCAATAAAGAATGGTCTTTTCTCCCTGAAGTAGGACTCATAGGCTGTCAGGTTGACCTGTGAGGGGTCTGCCTCCACCTGTCCGAAGTCGGGGTTAACAGTAAAATCCAATGTAAGGTTATTTGTCAGTCCCAGCTTACCGTCAAGACCGGCATTGGGAATAAAGTCGCTGCCACTGAGGAAGGGATTGCCCTCCTGTGCCTTATAGTTTTCATAGCTAGCCACTGCATATGGCATCAGGTCAAAGGTCTTTTTTGGTTCTATGCCGTCAAGACCATCCAGTTCACCGTAATTATGTACCAGTCCGGATGCATTCCTGGCTATTGGCTGCCAGAAGCTCATCTCGGACTCCCTGTAGTTGAGCCTGAATATTTCCACACCCCATACTTCATCGGTATTTTTCTCAAAGCGGAGCTGCGTAAGGGGTATTTTCATCTCGGCAAACCAGCCCCATTCGTAAATTGCTGACTTAACATGCCATATGGGATCCCAGCTGGGGTCTTCCACCTGGCCGTCATTGATGTGCATAAGGTCCATCTTAACGCCTGTGGAGCTTACAAGAAAGGTAAAGCCGGTTCTCAGGTCATGATAACTGTCGAATGATATCCCCACATAATCACCGTCCACCTCGTCCCGGCGTGTCATCCTGTTAATAATGCTGTCGGGTGCTGAGTCGTATGCTTTAATGGCGACATAGATATAGTTATCGTCATATAATATTTTAAACTCGGTGGGCTGTGTTGGTTTTTCGCCCTCATATGGTTCAAACTGGGTGAAACCGGATCCCCATTTGCCGGTGTTCCACTCATTCTCATCAAGCTGCCCGTTTATAAGGGGAGCATTATCTGTCCGGGTGGTGTTATACACCCTTTTTTGTGTTTCCTGGCTGAAGCTGTTAAAACTCAAAACTGCCAGTAAGGAAAAAGTGATTGCAAAGGTTTTCATGTCAGATTATATGTTTAGCAAAATGACGATGGAAATTTTTAAACATTGCAGGTCGATAAAAAATTATTTTTTAATAAATGGCAAAAACCACAAAATCTGATATATACGAAGGGTTAAAATTTATTTGCCACCTTCCTGGCAAACCGGTTCGAAAAAAAGGGATATTAATCAGGCTTTAAGAGGCCTGTCTCATCCGGCAAAATTGATCTTTTTTCAGCTGGTAATAGGGAGTCTTTTTACCCGGTAACAGAGGTCCTGCATTAGCCGGAAAAGGGAGCTTTTTTCAGCCGGTAAGGGGGGATTTAAATTAAGGTTTTAATCATCATACAGGCTGAGGAACTCATTCATGTTACCGTGGTGTTTGAGGAATCTTATAAAATCTTTGGTCGGGATTATAAGGGAGGCTGTATTATCGTTTGGGTGAAAGGAGAGATTGTCAAAGTCGAGCAGCTTTTTGTCAATAAACAGGTGCACATGCTTTTCGCTGTCGTTTATCAGCCCGAATGGCGACACCGACCCCGGTTTGAGTCCAAGGTACTTCATCAGTCTCTTTTCGGAGGCGAAAGTCAGCTTGCCCTGCTTAAGTCGTGACTCCAGGTCTTTCATATTAAGCTTGCGCAGGTGTTCAAGTATTACCAGGTAATGTTTGTTGCCCTTATGATTGCGCAGGAAAATATTCTTACATCTTCCGGCATCATAGTCTTTCCAGTATTTGCTTGCTTCTTCTATTGTATTTACCGGGGGGTGTTCACGGTAATGGTATGGTATATCCAGTTTCTGCAGCAGCAGGTACAGTTCTTTCTGTCCTCTCATTATCAGTCCTGTCGTTTGATATACACAAATTCCACTTCCGCCAGTTCAGCCAGGTCCTCACCGGCCTCGCGGCTATCCGGGTCTGAGGGGTCATACGTCCAGGCTATGGCTACGGGAATATTTTTTTCAGTAAAGGATCCTGCCAGCACGGCAATGTCATAAAGGAATTTGGCCGATGATGAATTGAAATATTCAAGGTCAAGCTGCAGGATAAAAGGGTTATCCCTGCTATATACAGAGTTGTCTGCTTCCAGGACTTTTTTGTATTCTCCCAGCCACTGTAATAGTGGTTCATATACGGCACTTGCATTTTCCGGGCGGCTGTTTCCACTGATAATAAATGCATTATCTTCAGGCGACAGCAATATCTCCGGGTTGAGGTTTGTTGCCGGGCTATATAATTTTTCCATATCTGTTGACTGTTTCTACAAATATGCAACTTTCCTACATATAATTCAATAATTATTCATCAAACAGGCTGCTCCCCTTTTGTTGTTCTGTATATCCATGGTCTTCCAGGAGGTGGTCTTTTTCCGAGGCTTCCACTGCCAGGCGGTCGCATCGCTCGTTGCCTTCAATGCCGCTGTGGCCGGCCACCCATTTGATTATAACATTATGCCTGCGGTAAACTTTCAGGAAGCGTTTCCAGAGGTCGCTGTTTTTCTTTTTACGGAAGGCTTTTCTTTCCCATTCGAATACCCATCCTTTATTAACGGCATCGGCAATATATTTTGAGTCGGTATAGATAACCACATCTGAGTTTTTGATTTTCAGCTTTTCCAGCCCGATGATCACCGCCAGCAGCTCCATCCTGTTATTTGTTGTAAGCCTGTATCCTTCTGACAGTTCTCTCTTGTGCTTATCAGTCTGGAGCACAACACCATAGCCTCCCGGACCGGGATTCCCTTTTGCAGCGCCATCGGTGAAGATTGTTATTTTTTGTTTCATCCTCTTACTGAACGGGTAATTTAATACCTGTATTTGTCATAAACAGTTTAACGGCTATAGCCAGCAGGATAATGCCGAATACCTTACGTAATATATGTACACCTGCCGGCCCCAGTATTCTTTCAACCAGGGATGTCATCCTGAGTACCAGGAACACCACTGCCATGTTCAGTACCAGGGCTATAAGGATATTAACGGAGGCATATTCGGCCTTCAGCGACAGCAGTGTTGTGATGGAGCCTGCCCCTGCAATCAGGGGAAAAGCTATAGGCACCACTGTTCCCCCTCCCGGCGAGTCATGTTTGAAAAGTTCTATTCCCATTACCATCTCGAGTCCCAGCAGCAGTATAACTATTGAGCCGGCTATGGCAAATGAGGATATATCAACACCGAAGAGTCCCAGCAGCGGTTCACCGGCAAAGAAGAACATGATAAAGATAGCAAATGCCACCAGTGAAGCTTTGGTTGCCCCAACCTCCCCGCTTTTTCTTTTAATATCAACAATGATGGGTACCGAGCCAATAATATCGATAACGGCAAAAAGCACCATAAAGGCTGCCACTGTTTCTTTCAGGCTGATATTTTCCAGAAGGGTCATATCCGTTTACTTAATTTTTTTGCAAAGATAAGCGAGTAAACAGGAAAGACGAAAGACAAAAGATAAATATCCTCTGACTTTCGCCTTTCAGTCTTTGTTTTATACTTTCCTGTTTCTTCTCCTAGTCCCGTATATCCATTTCTTCAACGAGGTGTCCGGCACCTGCATAGATATCCATAACCCAGAGAACATACCGTATATCCACGCTTATACATCTCTGAAGATCGGGTTCAAATGCCACATCGCCGCTCATAGCTTCCCAGTTACCGTCAAAGGCCAGTCCTATCAGTTCTCCTTTGCCGTTAATAACGGGACTGCCCGAGTTACCTCCTGTAATATCAGTATTGGTAAGGAAGCATATTGGCATATGGCCGGCCGGGTCGGCATATCTTCCGAATTTCTTCTCATTATACAGCTGGATGAAATCATCCGGAAGGTCATATTCATAGTCGCCGGGCACATATTTTTCAATAACCCCTTCCATGGTGGTGTAATACTTATAGATAACAGCATCCTTCGGCTGGTAGGGAAGAACAGTGCCATAGGTGAGCCTCATGGTAAAGTTGGCATCAGGGTATTCCACCAGTGTGGGATCCATCTCCCTGAGTCCGGCTATATACAGTCGCCTTCCCTTGTTCATGTCAACAGAGAACTTCCCGCTTCGTTGCATAAGGTCGCGATACACCATTATCACATCCATACCGTTCTTAAGTGCGGGGTCTGTCTCCAGCGTTTCTGCATCCGGATCATCAAGGAAGCTTATCAGTCTTTCCCTGGTGGTGAAGATTGAATTATCGAACAGGTAATTAACATAACTTTCAACGTCACCATTGAACCGTACATCTATCTGCTGAACAAAATCGGGCCAGTACTTGGGATCGATATCTTCCTTAAAGACTTTTATCATTGCTATTGTCGCTTTCTTGTCGGTTGGAGCATTATAGTCCTTATAAAAACCATCAGCCCTCTCTCTCAGCCTGTCCATGGCCTCAGTTACTGCTTCCTCATCATCACCTGACAGAGCTGCCAGGAGTCCCTGGGCCGACCGGGCCATACCCGGCAGTTCAGATCCCATCAGCAGGCATTCCTGCAGGTACTGTTGTGCGTTATTAAATTCTGCCCTGCTTTCAATAGCGTTTTTAATAAGGTCAAGGGCCTGTCCGTACTTTCCCTTCCTGTTATTTTTCTTATTCACCCACTCTGTGAACATCTTTTCTGTTTGCTCCTTCTTGGCTTTAATATTCAGGTTTTCAAGACCTTCTTTCTGTCCGATAGAAAATTTCCAGTAGTTGGATGATCCTGAATATTTGGATGCATACTGTATATTCACCTTTGGATCAGCCATCATATCGGCCATAAGTATTTCCTGTCTGATGCCGCGTATTTTTATCCTGTTGGGATGTGTGATAGACAGTACTTCGTCAACCCCATAGGAGGTCATATACCTCTGTGTTCCACCGGGATAACCCATAACCATGGCAAAGTCGTTTTCTTCGACACCTTTGATTGACACCGGCAGGTGATGTTTTGGCTTCAGTGGTACATTGTCCTCGGAATATTCGGCCGGGGTGCCATCGGGACTCATATACACGCGGAACACACTGAAGTCGCCTGTATGGCGGGGCCATTCCCAGTTGTCGCTGTCATGTCCGTATTTGCCTATTGATGAAGGGGGTGCGCCCACCAGCCTTACATCACTATACCTTTCATACACAAGGAGGTAATAGTTATTGCCACCGAAGAAGGAGTTGACACTGGCACTATAATGGTTGCCGTCGGTTGCTTCATCTGCTATTTCACCTCTTACCGAATTTATTGTTTCAGATCTTTCGCTTTCTGACATTCCGGATGTTACATTCTTCAGCACTCGGTCTGTGACATCTTCAATCCTTACCAGGAATGTTACACTCAGTCCGGGATTAGCCAGTTCCTCCTGTCTTGACATAGCCCAGAACCCGTCCTTCAGGTAATCGTGTTCAACGCTGCTGTGTGATTGTATCTGTCCGTACCCGCAATGGTGGTTTGTCAGCAGAAGGCCTTCAGATGAAACAATTTCAGCCGTACAGCCACCTCCAAAAATAACAATGGCATCTTTTATTGATGACTGGTTGATACTGTAGATATCTTCTGCACTGAGTTCCAGTCCCAGTTCAGTCATCCTGCCCATATTAAGCTGTTCGAGCAGTGGCAGCAGCCACATACCTTCGTCAGCCCTGACGCTCATATTCAGACTGAGAATAAGAGCAATTAAAATTGACAATAATCTTTTCATGAAATTAATTTTTTATTGAGTTAAGTGTTCTATTGAGTTTTCAAATATAGTGTTTTTATATCTTATTTATTGAAGCTCTTTTTCACCGAACAGATCCATCTGCGAATCGCCATGCTTAAAAGTTTTGCGGTGGTAGGGGCTGAGACCGTATTTTTCGATAGCCTTTCTATGTTCCAGAGTGCCGTATCCCTTATTGGTTCTCCACCCATACTGCGGATATTCATCATGCAGCTTTATCATATACTCATCGCGGTATGTTTTGGCCAGCACCGAAGCGGCAGCAATAGACATAAACTGGCTGTCGCCTTCAATTATTGTTTTAAATTCCACATCCCTGAAGGGTATGAAATTATTGCCATCAACAAGTAATAATTCAGGATATTTGATCAGACCTTCAATGGCCATGTGCATGGCTTTAAATGTAGCCCTCAGTATATTTATACTATCTATCTCATTATTATCGACCATGGCCACGTTCCATGAGATAGCTTTTTCGCATATCTCTGTCCTCATTGTTTCGCGTACTGCTGCGGACAGTTTTTTTGAGTCGTTCAGTATTTCATTTTTGTATCGTTTGTGCAGTATTACGGCTGCTGCCACTACCGGGCCTGCAAGGGCTCCACGGCCTGCTTCATCGCAGCCTGCTTCTGTTTTTTTTCTGCTGAAAAATGACCTGAGCATATTATCCTGGTTTTATTGATTTTTCTATTGACTGCCAGAGCAAGTCTGCCGTTTTATCCCACGTAAATTTTCTGGCGTTAAGGAAGCCTTTTCTTATCAGCTCCTTACGCAGTTTCTCATCTTTCTCCACTGTCAGCATCTCACGTGCAATAGCCTGTGTATCGGATGGACAGACAAACCTTGCCGCATCACCGGCTATCTCCGGCATGGATGTAGTGTCGGAGGCAATGACAGCTGTTCCGCACTTCATGGCTTCAACAAGGGGTATTCCGAAGCCTTCGAACCATGGAACAAAAACAAGGGCTATGGCTTCCGAATAAAGGGAACGCAGTTCATCCCTGCTTTTCTTACCCACAAAATGGATATCATTTTTATATTCGGAGTTCATATATATTCTGTCTGTTTCTCCATTCATAAAGAGCCGGTCTCCTGCCAGTACAAGACCGGCCGTTCCATTGAATTCCTTCCTGTACCTTTCATAGGCCAGTATCAGGTTGGCTGTATTTTTACGGGGCGACAGGTTGCCAACAAAAAGGAAGTAGGGCTTTGTGCTTTTTAAGTCTTTTTCGCCCTCATTGCAGCTGAACTCATCTGCTACACCATTATATACAACATCTATCTTTCCCGGTTCAATACCCCATGATCTGACCATATCCTGTTTTGAATATTCAGAAACGGTAACCACCCTCCTGGCCCTTATGGCATTTTCTTTAAAATACTTCCTGTAATATAGTGATTTTAAATGAGGGAGATCACTCCTGCGGTGATAAAAATTTATATCATGTATAACGGGGAGGCATGGGATATCTGTCCCTAGCGGCATCATCCCGTCGGGAGAAAGAAATAAACCGGCTTTGTTTTCCCGGAGCACCGGGGGAAGCTTATGTTCAAGCCATATATACCAGAAAAAGGGGTGTATGGTGGCAGGTTTCACAACCAGGGGTTCAATATTTGAGGAGAAGATAAATTTTTTGTCATACGGCCTGTCAAAAAGAAAGATAAATTCGTGTTCGGGATGGCCGGTGCAAATTCTCTTAAGACATTCATAACTAAACCATTCTATCCCTCCATGTATATCATTTATCAGCAGGCGGGTATTTACGGCGATTCTCATATTCTATATTTGGTACTTAAACGCTTGGCATAACTACGGATTAAATTTATAAATTGTGAGCTCAAAAAAGAAAAAAAGCAGTTTTTGAAACGATTATTCTTCACCAATATACTGTTATTAATTTTACTTAACATCACCATTAAGGCTTTCTGGGTGCTGGGGATTGACCGTACCGTTCAGAATATGGTGGGTGCTGAGGCATATGGTTTTTATTTTTCCCTTTTCAGTTTTTCAGTGCTTTTCAATATTCTTCTTGACTTTGGGATCACCAATTACAATAACAGGCGTGTGGCGGGTGATCCCGGACAGCTGGGTCTGATGATAGGTAATATTTTTATTATCCGTTTTGTTTTTGCCATTGTCTATGCCTTACTGATATTTGGTTTTGCCTCGCTGATATCGTATGACCGTCCCCGGCTTAATATGCTGGCTGTGCTGGCGCTTAACCAGTTTCTTGCTTCCTTTATTGTATACCTGAGGTCTAATATTGCTGCCTTGCAGATGTACCGGATTGACAGTTTCCTGTCTGTTACCGACAGGTTTTTAATGATACTGATTTGTGGTGCCCTTATATGGGGAGGTATCACTGACAGCAGCTTCAGGATTGAGTGGTTTGTTTATTCGCAGACAGCCGCCTATGCAATAACCTTCCTGCTGGCCCTGGTGGTGGTGCTTGTCAAGGGAAGGATACTGAGCCTTGATTTTGATATAAAGGGTGCTCTAAAAATACTAAGGGAGAGTGCCCCTTTTGCTTTGCTGTCTCTTTTTATGGTTGTTTACTGGAGGATAGACTCGGTTATGCTGGAGCGAATGCTGGATAAGGGTGCAGTGAGTGCAGGGATATATGCCCAGGCTTTTCGCCTGCTGGATGCAGCGGCCATGATACCCTACCTTTTTGCTGTTATCCTTCTTCCCATGTTTTCCAGGATGCTTAGCAGGGGTGTCGAAGCCCTGCAGCTTTTGAGGTTCTCAGCACTACTTCTGTTTATACCGGCTTTTGCCGTTTCACTGATATCCCTGCTGTATTCTACTGAGATAATGAACCTTTTATATATTGAACATGTATCAGAATCGGCCCATGTCCTCTCCATTCTTATGGTGGGTTATGTGCCGGTTTCGGTGATCTATATCTTCAGCACCTACCTTACAGCATTGGGTAAGATGCGCTTACTGAATATAATGGCCGGCTGTGGCATGCTGATAAACCTTTTACTTAATTTTTACCTTATACCCCGCATGGGTGTGCGTGGATCAGCCATAGCCAGCGTGTCGGTACAGCTGATTATGAGCATAGCTATTTTTTCTTATGTTACATTCGTACAGGGCAGTGGTATAAGCCTGGTGTCTGCTGTCAGGATTATCAGTTACACAGTCGCCGTGGTGCTTTCTGTTATTGTGATAGATATGCTTGGTTTTGGATGGATACTTTCATCCTTGCTGGTGCTGGCCTTTTCTGCCGTCTTTTCGTTTATAAGCGGTTTGTTAGGGAGGCGGGAAATAATTTCTTTTTTTGGCCGGGACGGCAAATAAGAGGGGAAAATAGTGTTGATAAGAAAATTTTTCTATTTTTGGAAGGGGAATAGTACCTGGAAACTATGCAACAAAGGGGGATATTTATATTTGTTTTATTTATTACGCTAATGGCTGAGTGCTTCAGTCAGGGTATCTCGCACCAGGTTCTGGTACCTCTGGCATCAATAGCCGATGCGGGCAATTTAAATGTCAGCCAGACAGCCGGAGAAGCCATGGTGGAAGGTCTGTATGGCACTGATTATGATCTTACCCAGGGTTTTCACCAGCCGGGTATAGATTTAAGCAGGCCTCTGCCGCCGGAAGGGAACGGGGTTGAGGTATATCCAAATCCTGTGGTTGACATACTGAAGGTTGAATTATTCGGGGTGGAGGAAGCCGATTTTGAGCTTGTTCTTTTTGGCCTCAACGGTGCTGTATATTACAAAAGAAATATTTCATGCAGCCGTGATTACTGGAGGATAGAGACGATTGATCTTGGCAAATATAAGAGAGGGATGTATTTTGTACGTATAAAAACAAGGGATAACAGGATTTCGCGTTTGTTTAAAATTGAAAAGATGTAAGAAGGAGGGATGATGAAATTCTTAAGATACTATATTATATTGCTGTTTGCCCTGGTGTTCCTTCCCGGCACTTACGCACAGGAGGTGCCCTACGGTATTAATTACCAGGCAGTGGCACGCGACAGCTATGGCAATGAACTTACCA
>CAZGUR010000051.1:12925-15434 GCA_964529295.1 uncultured Rikenellaceae bacterium
ACGTTTCACGGTATTATCATCCACTCCACTGGGGACTGTTGAATACCAGGAAGTCCATTATGATATTTCCACATCGCGCTATGGTGTTTTTTCGGTGGTTATAGGTAAAGGAACGCCTATAATGGGAGTGTGTGAAACTTTTGCAGACATTGACTGGAAAACAGCACCTCATTACCTGAGGGTTGAGATCAAGTTCTCGAATGAGTTTCTGGAGATGGGCACCATGCAGTTCCTCAGTGTTCCTTATGCCCTTTATGCACAGAAGTCGCTTGAACCCGGTCCCGAAGGACCGCCGGGACCTGAAGGCCCGAAGGGGGATAAGGGTGATCCCGGGGACCCGGCCAGTGATAACCAGAAGTTGTCCTTTGACGGAACCAACCTCAGCATTGACGGGGAGGATGGCGGTAATACTGTTAATATGGGTTCATTAATACAGAGCCTGTCGTTAAAGGGTGATACCTTAAGCATCTCCAGGGGAAATTTTGTAACCTTTTCAAAGCTTGATGTAAATGATGATGATGCCGATCCGACAAATGAGATACAGGATCTGCGCCTGGAGGATAATGTGCTGCGGATAACAAAGAATGATTATCCCACCATGATTGATCTGTCGGATTATCTTGACAATACCGATATGCAGGAGCTGTGGTTTAACCCTGCTGACAGCAGCCTGGTTATAAGCGATGGCAACAGCATAAGCCTTGCAGCCCTGCTCCGTGATCCTGACACCGATGAATTTAATGAGATACAGGATCTGGCCCTCGACGGTCATATCCTTACTATAACGATGAACGGCAATGCTACTTCTATTGATCTTGAGCCTTATCTTGACAATAAGGATGAACAACAGCTTGCTTATGACCCTGTTACGCATGAGCTGACAATCACAAGCGGCACAGAAGCCGTTAATCTTGAAGGACTAAAAGACGATGCCGATGCCGATCCTGCGAATGAGCTTATAACAGGAGCTGTCATTGACGGCAATGAACTGGTGATCAGTGAAGGACTAAATGAGACCCGGGTGGATCTGAGCACTAATATTATTGCCTTCAGGGCTTTGAAGGAGACTAATACTAATGCAGCGATGCCTTTATCCAATGTTGATTTCATACCCGATATAGAAGTTTATAATGAAGGATTAGATTTTAATATGGCAACTGGAGAATTTACTGTTGCATACGATGGAATTTACACTTTTAATATCACCTACAGTGCAGATGGTACAGGTAGTGCAAGAGAATTGATGATATACTTGAATGGCAATCTATATGAAAACCTTGGAATTAATATCTCTAGTGGAGATATATTATATAGATCTATTACTATGAAACTTAATTATCAAGATAAAGTGAAAATTGTAATTCATACTGGATCTGGAACTTCAATTGGCACCGGATCATTTTCAGGTTTCAAAGTGTATTAATAAGAAAGATCACTCCTCCCCTCCATCAGGGGGCCGTATTTCTCCATCAGTTCTCTATTGAGGTAAAGAGGGGGTTCGGCATCTTCGGGCAGCAGGCTTTTATAGGGGTGATCCTTTGAATATTCCTCAAATTCCTTTTGTATGCTCTCAAGCTTCTCTTTATCGGTAAGCAGGTCAATAGCCGTGGCTGCCATCACCCTGGCACCGGTATTAAGGCCTTTCCATGCAGCGGAACCATAATAAGCCGATACGGCTGACCAGTGATGTCCTATCATGCCCGGCACACCACCGGGAAAACGCAGTGTGGCGGTAGGAGCTACAAGCGTTACCTCGCCTACATCTGATGAGCCTCCGCCCACCTGTACGCCCGAGGGTTCTTTCAGCTGTGCCGCCTCTTCCGGGAAGCCCTTTTCCTCTTTGTCCAGCTCCTTTTGAAGGGCGCGGGCAAACTCATGCTCTTCTTCTGTCCATTCCGGCATTCCGATAAGATTGATATTTGACTGTATTGCCTCAGCCATACCACGGTTTGAATGGCGCTGGTGAATGCCCGTGAGTACATTTATCTCCTCAAGCTCTGTGTCTGTGGCCAGTGCGGCAGCCCTGGCGCAGTTAACAACCCTTTCGTACATATCCTCAATGCGTTCATCCGTGTTCCTTACATAATACCATACCGAGGCATTATCAGGCACCACATTTGGCGCTTCGCCCCCTTCCATTACTATATAATGCAGCCTGTGGGTGTAGTGCAGGTGCTCCCTCAGGTAATTGGCTGATATATTCATTATCTCAACCGCATCAAGGGCACTGCGACCCGCCCAGGGTGCCCCCGCCGAATGGGCCGTTTTGCCGCTGAAGGTGAAGATAACGGAGATAAGAGCATTGCCGCTGACCCCGTAGCCCGTGCCCATATTGCTTGACGAGTGGTTGTCGATAACAGCATCAACATCATCAAAGACACCTGCCCTGACCATGTAGGGCCGACTGATAACTGTCTCCTCGGCCGGTGAACCAAAAAATTTAATAGTCCCTTTAATATTATTCTCCTCCATGCTTTTCTTAACGGCAATAACCGATGCAACAGCTGCC
>CAZGUR010000052.1:0-14091 GCA_964529295.1 uncultured Rikenellaceae bacterium
TATAGCAGGTTCCCGGCTGCCATCAGATATTTATTATTGTCGCGTCACAAAAGAGGGCATGGAATACACAGCCCCTTCGTCTATGATATTATAAATAAAGTTTTCCGTAAGGAAATTCCTCCATGTATATTGGAAATTGTGAACACTGCGAGGAAGAAAATGCAAAACAATAATGAAGGTATTTATGTTAATGACCTGGGCACAGGATCTGTATATACATCCTCTGACTTTCGAAAGATTTCGTCTATCGTCCGGAGGTCATCAGTCAGCAGGCGCTATGGAAAGATTTTGTACAACATGGCCCTGATGTATAATGGAGATGATATGCTTGAACTTGGGACATCACTGGGTATAAGTACTATGTTCATTGGTTTAGGGGCTCTGGATTCGAGTATTATCACTATTGAAGGATGCAGTATTCTTGCTGGCATGGCCAGGGAGTGTTTTGAGTCCAATAATATCGGTAATATAACTGTGATGAAAGGTGATTTTGAAGATTATCTGCTGAAGTTAAATGATGGCAGTTTCAGACCATCCCTCGTTTTTGTGGATGGGAACCATAGTAAAGAGCCGGTATTACGATATTTCTACCTCCTGAAAAAAATGGTAACAGCAGATTCTGTTATTATTTTTGATGATATTAATTATTCTTCTGAGATGACTGAGGCCTGGAATGAAATAAAAACAGATCCACAGGTGTCAGTAAGTATAGATATATTCAGGATGGGATTTGTCTTTTTCCGGACAGGAATGGCAAAACAGGATTTTAAAATACGGTATTAACATTATTTAATGTATCATATTTATTATTTTTTGATTTTTAAAACTAATTTCGGGTAATTTTTAAATTTGAAGTATGAGCAAAGTTATTGAGATAAGCGATGTGGTAAAGAATTACCAGATCGGTACAATTATAGTAAGAGCGCTGAGGTCAGTTACACTGTCCATTGAGAAGAATGAGTATGTAGCGATTATGGGTCCTTCCGGATCAGGTAAATCCACTCTTATGAATATTCTGGGATGTCTGGATACTCTGACCAAAGGAAAATATATACTTAACGGTACTGATGTGAGCGAGCTTGAAGATAACCAGCTTGCAGAGATAAGGAATAAGGAAATTGGTTTTGTTTTCCAGACTTTTAACCTTCTTCCCAGGTATAGTGCCCAGGAGAATGTGATGTTGCCACTTATATATGCTGGTGTCCCAAAAGCTGAGAGGGTGGAAGTAGCAACCAGGATGCTTGGTTCCGTGGGTTTGGCAGACAGGATGACACATAAGCCTAATGAACTGTCGGGAGGGGAGCGTCAGAGGGTGGCAATAGCCAGGTCTATGGTGAATAATCCTTCAATAATACTTGCTGACGAACCAACAGGTAATCTTGACAGCAAGACATCGGTAGATATAATGAAACTTCTGGATAAGATACATGCAGACGGTAATACTGTGATACTGGTTACCCACGAAGAAGATATTGCCCGGTATGCGCACAGGACCATAAGGCTTCTTGACGGAGAGGTATCCAGTGATGAAAGAACCAGGACCTAATGAAAATATATACACGCACAGGTGATGATGGCACAACTTCACTTGCCGGCGGCCACAGGGTTACAAAGAGTCACGGCAGGATAGAGGCTTATGGTACTGTTGATGAACTTATATCATGGATTGGCCTGCTGAGAGGGCTGCCTGTTAATTCCGAACGGGCTGTTATCCTGTATTCAATACAGGATAAACTGATGCACAGTGCTGCAATACTTTCGGCCGGACCGGAGGCAGATGTTTCAAGGATGCAGCCTCCCGGGACAGCAGACATAAAAGAACTGGAGGATGAGATTGACCATATGCAGGAACAGTTACCCGAATTAAAATCCTTTGTACTCCCCGGTGGTAATGAAGCTGTTTCATTCACACACATCAGCAGGTGTGTTTGCCGCCGTGCAGAGAGGCTTGTTATTGGCCTGATTGATAAGAATAAGGAGGATAAGGATGTTATTGGCTACCTCAACAGGCTGTCTGATTACCTATTTGTGCTTGCCCGTAAAACCGCTCAGGAATCGGGTATAGAGCAGAGTAAGTGGATGCCTTAAAAAAAATTGGTTTTTACTGTTGTTTTATTAAATAATTTACTATTTATTTGCAGACCCAAATTTTAAAATTTGAAAGGGTATAATGTATTGGACTCTGGAATTAGCCTCGAAATTGGAAGATGCCCCATGGCCGGCAACTAAGGATGAACTTATTGATTACGCAATAAGGTCGGGGGCTCCCCTTGAAGTTATTGAAAACCTGCAGGAAATAGAAGATGAGGGCGATATTTATGAAAGTATAGAAGATATATGGCCCGATTATCCCAGCAAGGATGACTTCTTTTTCAATGAGGATGAGTATTAGAATGCTTATTTCCTGAATATATCAAACCTGTTTTTTGGCCTGATTGCTTCATGCCAGGCAAAATTTTCAAGTCTTCTCAGTGAGGGAAGTTTATGCAGCGGCGGATCGAGAATGCCTTCGGGATTTTCAAGCATATATATATCTTTTATTTTACCATCTTCCAGGAGGATATCCATATTAAGGCATGTTGACCTGTCAACCCCTATCAGTTTATTTTCTTCAAGGGCAAAATAAATTTTCTCTGAATTCCCCCTTATCTCTATTCTATATAGCTCATTATCAAGGAAATAGCCATATAGATTGTTACCCTTAAGCTGGTTATACCGACTTGAATCAACCTCTTCAATAATAAATGCATTATTGTATAGTTCCATTTTATTCATCTGTTGATTTTTTGTGATCAGGGCCATGGAATCGGCAAACAGTTGGTTGGTCCCTGACCATAAAACAGGTTTATGATACAGATGTATAACTGAATCGCGGAATGAATAAGACAGGGAATCACATTTGGCCTGTATATCCTCACTGTATATCCTGCAGCCGTAAAAGGCCCTTACAAGCCTGTAATCCATTACTGTATCACTTACGGTAGCAGAATGCAGGGTGTCAGCATGCAGGTACAGGTAGTCATCACCATTTACCTGTATGAACTGGGCACTGTCGGTTATCATAAAACGTTCAGGGTCGCGGTAATACCATGATTCATTGCCTTTTACAATTATATCTTCTTCCTGGTCCCTTATTGTCACATCATAATGTGCGGTGCCAAATCCTGTCTTATTCTCATAATATAATGAGTCGCCTGTTACTATCTGTTTTTTATTATCAATAAAGGCATCATCAAGCAGTAATGATATATCATTATTCGTATCGTACCAGCCCCTGTTGCACCTGACATAAAGACTGTCCCCGATAACTTCCGAAGGAGCAAGAAAATATGCTACTTCGGTAATAGTGTTATATTCAAGTGTGTCTGAGTACATTGTATAATCAGGATTAACAAGCTTTACACTGTCCTTGAAATTAAAAACTTCTTCTTTGGTATGGTATATACCTGTTATACTGGTAAGAACATTATCTTCATTAATAATCCTGCCCCCGGTGGTATAAGTAGCCGTTTCACTTATCATATCATAATCGATATGATCTGTGTAGAGGATGGTCTTGTTATCAATGAGCACAACAGAATCACTGACATAAGCAAACTCGGCTTCTGAATCATAGAGCAGGTAATCGCCGTAAAGGTGCAGGCTGTCGCCCTTAAAAATATGTACACGGCTGTATGATTCAACGGTATTCCTGTTCGGGTAGAAATGAGCGCTGTCGCATGTCATGTAGGTTTCCTTGTGTTTGAATCGTACATTGCCGAGCAAACGGCGCATCTCACCCTGGTTGGTCATCAGGTCTGAATGCAAAATTTCAATTTTCTTTTTACCTCCGCGCTCAATCTCCTGGGCGCTCAAAACTTTAAGCGATAAAATGAAAACAACGATAAGCTGTAAAAGCCTTATCACTTTTATTTGAGCCATCCTTTATTATTGAAATTACATTCTTTAAACCGCTCACTGATCTTAATGTATGTGATTTCCATTTTATCATCTATCCAGTCTCTGTATATACCGGCTCTCTTATTTGAGAGGGCCAGTTCCTGCAGAAAACTATAATCATCCCTCAGGTTTGCCACATGGGGCTCTGTCTGCCTGTTGAGCTTTACTATCCTGAAAATTGTATTACCACTTTCATCTTCCATTCTGAATCCATCCGATATCTCGTTTACATTCATCTCCCTTACCACCATATAGATTTGCCGGGGCAGCTTTTCAATCTCTATCATGTTTTCACGTGTGTTATCTGATACATATAATCCACCGTTTGTCCTGCTGTCAAGGTGGGTGGAAAATCTTCTTGCAGCCTCCCCGAACGTGAGCGAGTCATTTCGTATAAGGTTGGCAATACTGTCGAGCCGGCTTTTTGCTTCTTCTGCCTGTGCAGCATTGATTTTGGGCTTAATGAGTATGTGCCTGGTATTTATCATGTCGCCCCTTCTTTCGATCATTTCAATAATATGAAAGCCGAACTGGGATTCGACAACCTTTGATACCTGGTTTTTTTTAAGACTGAAGGCCTCATCAGCATAGGCCTTGTCAAGACTCCCTTTCATCTGGAAACCTATCTCGCCACCGTTGGCAGCCGATGATTCGTCCTCAGAATAAAGTACGGCCAGGGCTCTGAAACTCTCACCTTCAATAATCCTTCTTCGCAGGTCAAGCAATTGCTGCCTGGTCTCTATCTTGCTCTGTTCCAGTCCGGGTGGATCAATCTGTATAAGGCTGATCTGGACCCTTGCAGGTATCAGCGGCAGGCTGTCTGCCGGGATTGACTCATAAAAGTTTTTTACCTCCTTTGGTGTTATTCTTATATCAGCGGCAAGGTTACTCTGTACCTGTCCGGCCAGTTGCTGGTTCTCCATCATCGGCCTCAGATCTCTTCTTATCTCTACCATACTTTTTTTGAAGTATTCCTCGAGATTTTCTTCAGAACCGGCACGCATAACAAAATCATTAAGTCTTTCATCCAGCATACGGTTAATCTGGTCAGTTGATATCTGTATACTGTCTAATCTTGCCTGGTCAAGGAATAATAACTGGACAAGCAGGTCCTCGAAAACCTCACATCTTATTGTTTCAACAGGCCGGCGATCACCCATAGCTGCCTGCTGCAATACCATGTTCTCAACATCGGATAAAAAAACGGTTTCATCACCTACAATGGCTGAGACTTCATCAATAAGACTTTGTGAATTTCCTTCTGCAGTGAACAAAACAAATACAAAGAGACTGATTAATATGCGATTGACTATTTTCATTTTGGATCTTTCTTTCTTAAATAACTTCCTTATTAATAATTTATTATCCTTTCAATTAAAGCGGTTTTTCTGCTATTGCAATATCCTGAAACTATTTTCCTTTATTCCTTCATTATATATACCGTTTTCAAGCTCCTGGAGAAAACCTATCTTCCTGTTATTGAGAATAATGGTTTTGATATCTTCCCTTACATATTCAAGCGGAGCCACAGCGCCCCTGAGCCTGAAATCGCGGATATTAACAAAATAATAATAGGATGAATCACTGGTTTCATAGTACTGGTTATTTCTCAGGAAATTTGTTATATCACCTATTTCTGCTGGTAATTCCCTGAAGAGGAAATTTATGCTGATCCATTTTTCGCCAAAATCATCAAATTTATCGGCAAACTGGTATGCATAGCTCTCCATGTTTTGCATATCATTTTGATTATCTGACCTGAACCAGGCCCTTGCTCTTTTAATATTCGGAGCTTCGCGTGGCAGTTTGAGAAACAGTATCTTCAGTATGCTGTTCTGTAAATTGAAATTCTGTATGTGATTATCGTAATAGTCCAGTATCTCCTGCTCACTTACAGCTGTATCCATTTTTTGAAGCATCATCTGCTGTTCATACTGGTAGATCATCAGGTTAGCCCTTGTCTCTTCAAGCTTTTTTTCTATTTCCTGCTGGTATTCCTCTGACAGGTTAACTTCAGCCTTGTTCAGGATGAGTTCATTTCTTACCCACCTTTCTATGTAGTTGCGTGCAATGGTTATACTGTCTTCTTCTGTGATGCCATTACCTTTTCTCACGGGTACCTGATCTGCATACAGGTATTTGTCTCCAACATGGGCCACAGCATTGCGATCTGCCCCGTTCTCATACCTGGTACAGCTTGAAATAAGCAGTATAAGGCCTGTTAATGTTATAAATATTCTCATTTCCCTATTTCCCAATTTCCTGTTTTAGTTTTTGCAGTACAGCACTGTTTACCGATACATCATACTTATCCCAGAGCTTGCTGAGCCACTGCTCCTCGAGGTATTCCTGATAATCCGGTATAATAATACTTTTAACATCTTCAAGTGACATATGCCTCTCTTCCCTGATTTCAAGAATATCAACAAGTATTATACCATTATTATGTTCTGTTTCGTGTATGCCCTCCTTCCATTTTAATCCGTCCAGTATTTTATGCTCACCTTTATCCCAGGTACCTTCTGTTATATTCACCAGGGTATCTTTCCCGGATATTGCTTTGTCCGTTGTTTCTGAATAAAAATCCTCCCTGTCATGTTTTCTTTTTATGATCCTGGTCAATCTTCTTTTTTGCCTTTTCCCGGCATCCCTGTCAATTTTAAATATTCTGGCCTCCGCTACGGGTTTCTTCATGAATTCATCTTTCCTGCTTTCATAATACCGCGAAAGCCCTGTACTGTCATTAACTGACCGTTGCCAGATAAGACTATCGCTCATCTCAAAGAATAATATGCCATCATAAAATTCATTCATAAGATACCTGAAGCCGGGGTATTTTTCTTCAAGCCTGGAATCTTCATACTCAATAAGGTGACTGTATACCTTCTGATCAAGCAGTTCATTGATAAAAATGAGGGAATCCCAGGCAGGTACCTGGTCGCCTTTTTGATTTATATAAGTGGCGAAATCTTTCATGCTGAGTTCCTCAGATGCAAATGAATAGAGTATATCACAGGGTACTGAAGCAATATCTTTGAATTGCTGACCGTGCCTGAAACCTGAATCGGCTTTTTCATAAAACCAGTTCAGGGCATCCCTGTTAAGATTGAAATTATATTCCTTTTTTAGTTTTTCTGCAAATGATTTCTTGCTTAGCTCCAGAAGATAGGAGTGGGAAAGCCTGTTTTCAAGATATTTCTTTGCTTCTTTATATGGTGGAAGTGGTTCTTTATCAAGCCTCTTGATTATATGCCATCCGTAAACTGTCTTTACAGGTTTTGTATATTCATTATCTCTCATAAGATTAAAGGCAGCAACACTGAATTCGTGTATCATCTCACCGCTGCCAAACCAGGGCAGTTCACCACCATTGGATGCCGACATCTTGTCATCGGAATTTTCCCTGGCCAGTGCACTGAAGTCAGCTCCTGCTTCAAGTAAGCGGTACAGGCTGTCAATCTGTTGTTTTGCCCTAGTCCTTTTAGCTTCACTACTGCCAGGGGGTGTGGCTTTCATAATATGCGCCACCTTAATTCTTCCCGGATTGGGATTTTTATCCTGGATTTTTATAATGTGATAGCCACTGGATGTCCTCACAGGCATGGAAAGCCCGCCGGCCTTCATTTCGTAGGCCGCATTCTCAAATGGCAGCGGGGTCTGGAAAACAGTGAAATAACCCAGGTTTCCACCGTTCATTATTGCGCCCGGATCATCACTGGCTCCTTTGGCAACTGATTCGAAGGGCTCACCGAGTGTTATCCTCTGCCTGATGTTCATTGCTTTATTATATGCCTTCAGTGTGTCTTCTGCAGTAGCATCAGCCGGACATTTAACAAGGATATGGTAAGCGTTGATCTCTGTTTTGTATCTTTCATATGCCCTTTCCAGCAGCTTTTCCTTTACCTCTTTGTCAGTAAGATAATTCTTTGCCAGCTGCTTCCTGTAAGCGCTTAATTCATTCTTAAAAGAAGTGGTTTTGTGTATACCGGCATCTTCAGCGGCCTCAACCTTTAATCTCAGCCTGGTATAGAGCTCAAGGTATTCATCAATATCTGAATACTGATCTCCTGCATTATTCTTCAGGTACAGCCATTTAAATTCGTCTGCACTCACCTCCCTGTCATTAACCTTAAGAAGGATGTCACTATTCTGTGCCTTTGAACTTATTGAAAATAATAAGGCAATTACATAAATTGTTAGCTTCGTGGTATTCATAGTATTACTGTTGATGCACTGAATATTACCTGCTATAGTTTGGTGCTTCCCTGGTAACTGTGACATCATGCGGATGACTTTCTATAATGCCGGAATGTGTTATTTTTACAAAGCGGGCATTTTTCAGGTCTTTGATATTTTTGGCACCGCAATAACCCATACCGGCTCTAAGTCCTCCAATCATCTGGTAAACAACTTCAGATAAAGTGCCTTTATACGGTACCCTGGCTGCTATGCCCTCGGGTACCAGCTTATTGATGTCATCCTCAATGTCCTGGAAATACCTGTCATTGGATCCTTGCTGCATTGCCTCTATAGATCCCATACCGCGGTATGATTTAAACTTACGGCCGTTATATATAATTGTTTCACCCGGCGATTCTTCAACTCCGGCAAAAAGTGATCCTGCCATTATTGAATCAGCGCCTGCGGCAATGGCTTTTACTATGTCACCTGAATAACGTATTCCCCCGTCAGCTATTATCGGCATGCCGGACCCCCTGAGGGCTTTGGAGACATCATATATTGCTGAAAGCTGAGGTATACCAACACCTGCCACTATACGGGTTGTGCATATTGAACCCGGACCAATACCCACCTTCACTGCATCGGCTCCTTCATCTGCCATCATTTTAGCTGCTTCAGCAGTCCCTATATTGCCAGCAATAACCTCAATGTCCGGGAAGGATTTTTTTATTTCCCTCAATATGTTAATCACATTTTCTGTATGGGCGTGTGCTGTATCAATCGATAAGGCATCCACACCGGCCTTAATAAGAGCTTCAGCCCTTTCAAGTGTGTCCGGGGCAATGCCTATTGCTGCTGCCACCCTTAAGCGGCCCTTATTATCCTTGCATGATGAAGGTCTGTCCGCAGTCTTTGTAATATCCTTGTAAGTGATGAGTCCCACCAGTTGATTCATATTGTTAACAATGGGCAGTTTCTCGATTTTGTGCTTCTGCAGTATATGGGCTGCCTTATCCAGATCTGTTTCCTGCTCTGTGGTAATAAGATCGGTGGTCATTATATCGGATATCTTCTTGGTCATCTCATTCTCAAAGCGCAGATCCCTGTTGGTTACAATGCCTACCAGGATATTATCATCCTTTATTACAGGTATACCTCCTATCTTATATTCCTTCATCAGGCTCAGTGCATCTGCAACAGTAGCATTAACGCCTATGCTTACAGGTTCCAGTATCATTACATTTTCAGCCCTCTTAACCTTTTTGACCTGCATTGCCTGTCTTTCAACAGACATATTCTTATGAATAACACCTATGCCTCCTTCCCTCGCAATGGCTATGGCCAGCTCGGCTTCGGTTACTGTATCCATTGCAGCTGAAATTATTGGTGTGTTCATTGAAATATTGCGGGTAAATTGTGTTCTGAGATTTACCTGTCTGGGGAGGACCTCCGAATAGGCGGGGACAAGAAGAACATCATCGAAAGTAATCCCCTCCATAACCACTTTATCATCAAGAAAAGACATAAGCAAACGGTATTTATTTTTGATGGCGCAAGATACAAAAAATTGATGATTGCCTGAACAGCTGTCTTTTATTTTTTAAGATAGCTAAAAAATTGAATTACAGTTAGTATTTTTGTGTATAAAGCAGAATATTGTCCACGGCCTTACGATTTATGAACCGGATAGACGATTATAAAAAAATCCTTACCCGTTACTGGGGTTTCACTTCTTTCAAGCCCCTGCAGGAAGAGATACTAAAGTTGGTTGGCGAGGGGAAGGATACCCTGGCTCTTATGCCTACCGGAGGGGGTAAATCACTTACTTTTCAGATACCTTCGCTGGCTGTTCCCGGAATATGCATAGTCGTTACTCCTCTTATTGCTCTTATGAAAGACCAGGTTGACAGGCTTAAAAATTTGGATATCAAGGCCATGGCCATACATTCAGGGATGACACCCGAAGAAATAGATATTGCCTTTGATAATTGTGTTTTTGGTGATTATAAATTTCTTTATGTAAGCCCTGAAAGATTGAGATCAAGGTTGTTTGAACAGAAGGTGGAAGCAATGAATGTAAACCTGCTGGCTGTTGATGAAGCACATTGTATATCCCAGTGGGGTTATGATTTCCGGCCCTCATACCTTCATATAGCCGGTATTCGCAAGCTGCTGAATGATGATGTGCCGGTGCTTGCCCTTACTGCTACTGCCACTGACAGGGTGGTTGAGGACATAATGACAAAACTTGAGTTTAAAAAGAAGAATGTACTTAAGGCCGGCTTTGAAAGGAAAAACCTGGTATACCTTGTGCGTGAGCCGGAAGATAAGAATAAATATGTGCTGGAAACACTGAAAAAAGTGAAAGGATCGGGTATTATCTATGTGAGGAGCAGAAAAAAAACCAGGGAGATAGCACAATTCCTGGTGTCAAATAAGATTGAAGCAGATTATTATCATGCCGGATTGAAAAAGGAAGAGAGGGAAAGGAAACAGAATTCATGGACTGCGGGCAGACCCCGGATAATAGTTGCAACAAATGCTTTCGGAATGGGAATTGACAAACCCGATGTGCGCTTTGTTATCCACTGGGACATTCCTGATTCAATCGAGTCATATTTCCAGGAAAGCGGAAGGGCAGGAAGGGATGGTAAGAAAGCATGGGCTGTCCAGCTATTCTATCAGAGCGATATTGGCAGGGCTAAAGAAAGGGTGAATATAAAATTTCCGCCGGTAGAGTATATTAAAAACATATATGAATTGCTTTGCAACTTCCTTCAGGTGCCTGTGGGGAGTGGTAAAAATGTAGTCTATGAATTTAACCTTGCAGAATTTGTATCCAAATACAGGCTTTCTGTTACAGGTGCTTATAACAGCCTTAAATTTCTTGAGCGGGAGAATTATATAGAACTTACAGAGGAACTGAATAACCCTTCAAGAGTGCATTTTAAAGTTAGCCGCGATGATCTGTATAAGTTCCAGGTAGCCAATGCATCAATGGATGGTTTTATTAAGCTGTTGCTGAGGAGTTATACAGGCATGTTTACCGAATATGTGCCTGTCAGCGAGGAATCGCTTGCAAGGAAAGCCGGCAGTACAAGGGATATAATATATAAGTTCCTTGTTAACCTTGGCAGCCGCGATATTATAAACTATATTCCCGGAAAAAAAACAGCATTGATAATCTTTACAGAAGAACGACTCGACAGGAAATCATTATATATCTCACCCCGTAATTATAAAGATGTGAGGGATAAATATATAGGCAGGCTTGAAGCTATGCTTAAATATGTCAGCTCGCAGACAAAGTGCAGGTCCAGTATGCTGCTGGACTATTTCGGTCAGGAATCGGTCAGGTGCGGAATGTGTGATGTTTGTTTGAGTCGTAATGAGCTTGATTTAAGCAAGTATGAATTCGACCGTATATTGGATGATATAAAGGACATACTTGAAAAAGAAAGTCTGACAGCCGGCCAACTGGTTGAGAGGCTCGATACCAATCAGGAAAAAGCAATTAAAGTGATACGCTGGCTGCTTGATCATGATAAGATATCAAAAGACGGAGGGGAAACTCTTAGCTGGAATATCTGAATACCTGTCTGGATACCTGCACTACGGCTGCAGAATTCTCTTTACATTCATCCTTCGTTAATATGATATATTTAAATAATTTTGTCACAAAATAACAGCTATGGATGAGAATAATGTTTATTCAAAAGAAGTGATAGAATTTACAGCTGTGGCAAATGAATATTGCAGGTTTCTGGAGGAAGCATCCCAGGCGGATGGCAATAAGCTTCTGAAGGTGTTGCAGAAACTGCTGCCCCTGCTGTATATGAAAGCACTATACCTGCCTGATATTGAATCTAAAATTGAAGAAGAGAGTGAAAAATATGTCAGGGAGGAAGACTGGCAGGTGCTTAATGAGATGCTGACTTCTAAATTCGGGGCCGCCAATGATTACCTTGATGTCAACACCGATAAAGATTCAACAGAAGAACTGGTGTATGGCAACCTGGCAGAGAACCTGGCCGATATATACCAGGATATAAAAGATTTCCTTATGGTCTACAGGGTGGGAACGCTTGAGCTTATGAATGATGCTTTGTGGGAATGCAGGGAAAGCTTCAGCCTGTACTGGGGACAGACACTGGTTAATACAATCAGAGCAGTGCATTTTGCCTTGCTCGACCCGGAAAAAACAGGGATTACAGATGACCCGGAGAAAAGCAAAACAGATAAATCAGAGTGGATAATATCACGCAGGCAGGATGAATACAGGAAAGATCAAGGAGATGACATTTAGGGAGAATATTGATAAAAAAGAACTGGTAAATTATCCATTATACGGATTCTCGGGTGATATTGTACTGGTAGATAATTACAGTGAAATAAAAAAAAGTGCCCGGATACTCAGAACGGCTGATGTTCTGGGTTTTGATACGGAAACAAAACCTTCATTCCGTAAAGGAAGGGGGAATAAAGTAGCCCTTCTTCAATTATCTGATAAAAAAACAGCATACCTATTCAGGCTTAACAGCATTGGCCTGCCTGATGAGATTGCCGGTATCCTGGCCGACAGATCCATTATAAAAGCAGGAGTGGCTGTGCACGATGATATAAAGGCACTCAAAGCCCTTAATTATTTTAAGGAAGAAGGCTTTGTTGAATTACAGGATTATGTAAAAGAATTTGGCATTGAAAGTTCCGGCTTGCAAAAGCTGTCTGCCATAATACTTGGATTCAGGATATCAAAGCGCCAGCAGGTAACTAACTGGGAGACTCCTGAACTGAGCGGGGCACAGATGGTTTACGCTGCAACGGATGCATGGGTATGCTACGAGATATATAAGAAACTGGGTAATATCATACCCCTGAAAAAGTGAAGATGGAGATATTAAATAAAATAATACTCAAGTCGGGAAAAGACCAGTCGGTGATGAGGCGGCACCCATGGATATTCAGCGGTGCAATAAAGAAGATACACGGTGAGCCGGAAGAAGGAGAGATTGTTGATGTATTTGATAATAAAGACACTTTCCTTGCGCGCGGACATTATCAACCGGGAACAATAGCAGTACGAATTCTCACATTCATTGACGAAGAGATCAATGCCGGTTTTTACAGGACAAGAATTAATGAGGCTGTTAATTATCGTAAAAATACCGGTGTTTTTGACCTCCCGTCAACAAATGTATGCAGACTGGTGCATGCTGAAGGTGATAATTTGCCCGGACTGGTAATAGACCTGTATAATGATGTGGCAGTGATGCAGATGCATTCGGCGGGCATGTACCGGCAACGTGAGCTGATAGCAGATATACTGATGTCCCTGCCGGGAGACCGGATTAAGGCAGTGTATGATAAAAGCAGGACAACACTTCCTTTTAAGGCTGAGATAGAGCATACAAACGGCTTCCTGGCCGGCAGTCCGGGAGGGTCTATAGTTGAGGAGTACGGGTATAAGTTTAATATAGACTGGGAAGAGGGACAGAAAACAGGGTTCTTCGTTGATCAGAGGGAGAACAGGAAACTTATTGAGTATTATAGCAAAGGAAGAAAAGTCCTTAACCTGTTTGCCTATACCGGCGGTTTTTCTGTATATGCCCTTAAGAATGCCGCTATGGTCCATACGGTGGATGTGTCGGCAAAAGCAATAAAGCTGGCCAAAAGCAATGTGGAGCTTAATTATAAAAATGATGAGAGGCACAGTAGTTTTTCACGTGATGCTTTCAGGTATATGGAGGAAACAGATTCCGGATACGACCTGGTGGTGCTTGATCCTCCGGCCTTTGCCAAACACCATAATGTTTTGCATAATGCATTGCAGGGATATAAAAGGCTTAATATGAAAGCAATGGAGATTCTTAACAGTGGGGGGATATTGTTTACTTTTTCCTGCTCACAGGTGGTAAGCCGGGAAAACTTCAGAAAATCTGTATTTGCCGCAGCGGCCAATGCCGGCAGGCG
>CAZGUR010000052.1:14101-15432 GCA_964529295.1 uncultured Rikenellaceae bacterium
AGCCGGCAGATCACCCGGTGAATATTTTTCATCCTGAAAGTGAATATTTAAAAGGACTTGTATTATATATTGAATAGTGATGGATAAGAAAAAGTATATAGAGATTATAGCATCAGGACTGGGTCATCATGAATGGCAGGTTGAAAATACGATAAGGCTTATTGACGACGGGGCTACAATACCTTTTATCAGCCGCTACAGAAAGGAAATGACAGGGAGCCTCGATGAGGTTCAGATTGGCCATATCAAGGATGAATATGAGAAACTGGTTGAGCTTGAGAAAAGGAGGGAGGCAATAATACGTTCTGTGGAGGAACAGGATAAGATGAGTCCCGAGCTGCTCGGTCAGATTAATGCTGCTGTAACAATAACCGAACTGGAAGATATATATCTGCCTTACCGCCCCAAAAGGAAAACACGTGCTTCAGTGGCCAGGAGCAAAGGCCTTGAACCGCTGGCAGAGAAACTGATAAAGCAGGAACCGGGTGATCCCGGCGTTGAAGCGGAAAAGTATTTGAATGATGAGGTGGAAGGTGTCAGTGCTGCACTTCAGGGGGCAAGGGATATCATAGCCGAATGGATCAATGAGGACAAAGGTGCAAGGAGGAGAATCCGTGAACTCTTCGAAAAAGATGCAAGGCTTGTATCGAGGATGCTCAGGGGTAGAGGGAGAGAAGTACCGCGACTATTTCGAGTGGGAGGAGAAACTGTCGCGATGCCCTTCACACAGGCTGCTGGCAATGAGAAGAGGTGAAGAGGAAGGCTTTCTGAAGATAAGCATTATGCCGCCGGAGGATAAAGCGCTTAAATTATTGGATGATATATTCATAAAATCAGATAATGAGTTGGCCCGCCATATACTCGATGCTGTAAGAGATTCATGGAAGAGACTGCTTGGACCGGCAATGGAAACTGAATTCAGGAATCTATCCAAAGAAAAGGCCGATGAAGAGGCAATAAAGGTGTTTGCCGATAACCTGAGACAGCTATTGCTTGCTCCCCCGCTGGGAGGGAAAAGAGTGCTGGCACTGGACCCGGGCTACCGCACGGGCTGTAAGTTGGTTTGCCTGGATAGCCAGGGTTCCCTGCTGCATAATGAAACAATCTATCCACACCCGCCACAGAATCAGACTGCTCTCTCGGTAAAAAAGATTGCCAGCCTGGTTAATTCACACAATACAGAAGCCATAGCTATAGGTAACGGTACCGCCAGCCGCGAAACGGAAGACCTTCTCAAATGGATGAAGTTTGACAGGGAAGTGAAAGTGTTTGTTGTAAGCGAGGCAGGAGCATCAGTCCGGCCAGCACCAGGCCGATTCGAAGCGACCGGG
>CAZGUR010000053.1:0-255 GCA_964529295.1 uncultured Rikenellaceae bacterium
CAGTTATGAGACGAGAGATAAGCCCTAACGGCAGATCAAGAGCCTTTATCAATGACAGTCCCGTTACCCTCGATATAATGAAAGAGATGGGAAGCAGGCTTATAGATATTCACTCCCAGCATCAAAGTCTCCTGCTGGGATCCAACACTTTTCAACTCAGCGTAATTGATTCATTTGCCGGCCATAATAAGCTGCTTGAGGAATACCGGCACCTGTACCGTGAATACACCCGCCTTAACGGGGAATATAAAATGC
>CAZGUR010000053.1:265-15024 GCA_964529295.1 uncultured Rikenellaceae bacterium
GATCTTGATTATTATAGCTATCAGCTTAAACAGCTTGATGAGGAAAAGCTGGTAGAGGGTGAGGAAAAGGAGCTGGAGGCTGAACAGGAATTGCTGATGCACGCCGGCGATATACATGAAGCACTGGCCGGCTCATCACTGATCCTGAATGGTGATGATCATTCTGTCATTAACCGTTTGAATGAGATGCGCCGCCTGCTTGAAAGGATTGCTGATTTCTACCCGGATGCACGGGACCTGCTGCAGAGACTGGAATCAGTAATAATTGAGCTCAATGATCTGGGTAACGAAACTGAACAGCGGGGATCCGCCATAGACAGTGATCCCGACAGGCTGGAACAGATAACACAGCGTCTCGATACACTTAACTCGCTGATGCAGAAGCACAGGGCTGCCGATATAAAAGAGCTTATAGATAAAAGGGAGGAGATCAGGGGGATTGTCTCGGGTATCGAGACAAGTGATGAAAGGTTTTCGGAGCTGGAAAGACAGCTCAGGGATAAGCTGGAACGCCTGAAAGAGCTGGCCGACAGCCTGGGTGAAAACAGGAACACTCATATCCCGCCTATCGAAAAGGAAATGAACAGCTTATTAATGCAGATGGGCATACCCAACGGCCGCTTTGTGATAAAGCTGGAGAAGAGTGACACATTCACTGAATATGGCAGGGATCATGCAGAATTTCTTTTTTCGGCCAACAGGCAGGTCTTGCCAGAGAATATCGGCAGGGTAGCCTCGGGCGGTGAACTGTCGAGGGTGATGCTTAGCCTTAAATCATTACTCACGGATAATAAAAGCCTGCCTACAATAATCTTTGACGAGATAGATGCGGGGGTGTCCGGTGAGGTGGCAACAAAGGTAGGCAATATACTGTCATCAATGGGTAAGAAGATGCAGGTGATTAATATAACACATCTGCCGCAGGTGGCTGCACACGGCACAATGCATTACTATGTCTTTAAAGAAGATGAGGCTGATTCAACCATTACCCGTATTAGATTGTTGAATAAGGAAGAGAGGCTGAAAGAGGTGGCGCGTTTACTGAGCGGCAACGAAATTACCAGGGCCTCGCTGGATAATGCCAGGGAACTAATTGAAGGAGTGGGGTAAGTGTATGATGGCAGGCCGCTTGCATTTATTATCTAAAAAATAAACTAATGGCAGAGAATCTTTTAAAAGGTAAAAAAGGCATAATCTTCGGTGCCCTGAATGATAAGTCCATTGCCTGGAATGTGGCCATGAAAGCCAGTCAGCAGGGAGCTGAGTTTGTACTGTCAAATACTGATGTTGCTCTCAGGATGGGAACAATAGATGAACTGGCAGGTAAGACAGGGAGCAGGGTTATTGCTGCCGATGCTACCAGTACAGACGAGCTGAAAACACTTTTTGAGAAAACACTGCAGGAATTCAATGGTAAGATTGATTTTGTATTGCATTCCATAGGTATGTCGCCCAATGTGAGGAAAGGCATACCTTATACAGATATCAATTATCCTAATTTCAGCAAGACACTTGATATATCGGCACTGAGCTTTCATAAGATACTGCAGACCGCCTATCATATGGATGCGGTAAATGAATGGGGCTCGGTTGTTGCCCTCACATATGTGGCTGCCCAGCGAACCCTGGCCGGTTATAATGATATGGGCGATGCAAAAGCACTGCTGGAATCTGTGGCTCGCAGCTTCGGTTATGTATATGGACGCGATAAGAAGGTAAGGGTCAATACCGTGTCACAATCACCTACCCCAACAACAGCCGGGAGCGGTGTAAAAGGGATTGACTCCCTCCTCGACTTCTCTGACAGGATGTCCCCCCTTGGCAATGCAAGTGCTGAAGAAGCTGCCGATTTTATCTGCCTGCTTTTCTCTGATCTTACCAGGAAGGTGACAATGCAGAACCTCTACCATGATGGTGGATTCTCAAGCATGGGAATGAGTGAGAAGGCTATCGAGCAGTATAATAAGAGCTTTGAGGATTGCGACTGAGTATGCTGTTTGAATCATGCTCCTTTATCCTGAAACAGGTAATCGAGAATTATGAATTACTTAATATTGCTGTCAGCCCCATTCAGGTCACTCTCCTAAAACAGGTAATTAAGACCTATATAGAAACCGATATTACCGTCCTGCTCATCCAGGGCCTTGCCAAAGTCGGCTGATATAATGAAGTTCTGGTTCATTACAACCCTCAGTCCCAGACCGGTGCTTATATGCATCTTTTCTGCACCCGGATTGAAATAGTCATCCTCCTGATCTGAACCCATGCTTGCCAGGTCAGGTATTTCAAAATCTATCCTGTCAGTCACCATCCCAAAATCACCGAAGCCCACAAAACCGATATAGAAATTCTGGTTTATCAGCTTAAACCTTATTGCTTTCCACCTGAACTCGGCATTTGCATAGAACAGCCCGTCACCAATGATCCTGTTTCTCAAAACACCCCTCAGGTTCTTGCTGCCTCCCAGCCCTTCTGAAGTTGTCCCGGCCAGCACCGATGTTATTATCTGGTTCTGGTGATACCAGGGAACATCACCTGCTATTGTTGTCTGGTAACCCAGCCTGTAGGCAAAAGAAAGATCCTCAGGTATAATGGTGAAATACTGCCTGTAAATGGCAAAGAATTTTGCAAATCCTTCATCACTGATAAAAGAGGGGGAGGCTTCAATACCTGTTTCCACCCATATGCCTTTCATGGCGTTGGCCTTGAAATCGCGGCTGTCATATGTAATACCTCCTTTGATTGTTGTTATAAAACCCCCGTCTGCCTCTTCGGTACCGATAAGTCCCCAGTCAACATATTTATCATAAAGGCCATCAACATCAGGTAAGAGCTTGTCATCCTTTCCCTTATTAAGCCTTTCCACATCAACAGGGCCGAAAATAAAATTCTTGAGCTCCAGTCCGGCATTCCACTGGAAATTCTCACCGGCCAGACGCCCCTTGATATCATTCTTAAACCTGAACAGCTTTCTGTCAGTATTATAAAACATCCTTGTCTTGTAGATACTTGCATCCAGATCACTGTCAGTCCAGTCTTTATTATAAACGGCTTCATACCCGTTGAAACCGTAAAAGTCGTATGCCTGGTCCGTAAGATAGGCCAGGTCGGAAGTGATGCTTATACCTGGTATGAGCGATTCAGAATCAAACATTATCCTGTAGGTACTGCTGCCCTTGGTAAACCTGGATACTTCAAAATAGAACATCTGATTATAGGATGGATACCCTGATCCGTCACCATAGTCAAATAAATTAAGAACAACACCGTACTGGAATCCAAGATCGGTGCTGTAGGTTATTGCGGGTACGCCACCCAGGTTCCATCCTGTTTTTATATTTTCATCCTGTGAAAATACAGACAGACAGCTTGTTAAAACAAGAAAAAGGGTAATGGTTCTTTTCATCGGAGTAAAGGTTCGTTTTAAGTGATTCCCAAAAATAAGAAAAAATATTTATTACCTTAGCCCTAATAAAAAAAGCAGGTATGGGAGAGCTTATCATAAGGAATATTAAGGGACTTGTACAGGCAGAGACTGTGCCGCGTGAAAAAGCGTCCGGACAGGCAATGTCTGATATAAAAACCATTGATAATGCCTGGCTGTATATCAAAGATGGCATCATTGATTCATTCGGGGCAATGAACAGCTACCCCGGCGATATTAAAGGTCCGCGTATCATAGATGCTGCGGGACGCTTTGTTCTGCCTTCGTATTGTGATTCGCACACTCATATAGTGTATGCAGGGAGCCGTGAGATCGAGTACCGTGATAAGATAAAGGGACTGTCATACGAGGAAATAGCAAAAAGGGGGGGAGGAATACTTAATTCATCCAAACTGCTGCAGCAAACATCTGAAGATGAGCTTTATGAACAGTCGATGCGAAGGGTTAATGAGATTATATCACTGGGTACCGGTGCTGTTGAGATAAAAAGCGGTTACGGTCTGACAACAGAGTCTGAACTTAAGATGCTGAGGGTTATACGGAGGATAAAGGAGACAAGTCCTCTTACCGTCAGATCCACCTTCCTGGGTGCCCATACCGTGCCTGATGAATACAGAGATGACCGCCCGGGTTATGTGGACCTTATCATTAACGAAATGATACCTGCAGTGGCAGGGGAGGGACTGGCCGATTTTATAGATGTGTTCTGTGACAAGGGCTTTTTTACCCCTGAAGAGACTGCAAGGATACTTATGGCAGGTATTAAGCATGGAATGAAGCCGAAGATACATGCCAACGAACTGGCATATTCAGGTGGTATACAGACAGGAGTTGAGTATGATGCTCTTTCAGTGGATCATCTTGAGTTTACGGGTGAGGAGGAGATTGAAGCACTCAAAAACAGTGACACAATGCCAACCTTGCTGCCGGGGGCATCTTTTTTCCTTGGTATGGTAGACCCACCGGCAAGAAAGATGATAGATAGCGGCCTGCCGCTTGCCCTGGCAAGTGATTATAATCCGGGCTCATCACCTTCAGGTGATATGAAATTTATTATGTCGCTGGCATGTATAAAGCTGAGAATGCTGCCTGAAGAGGCATTGAACGCTGTGACACTTAACGGTGCCTGCGCGATGGGACTGTCCCAAACACACGGAACTGTTTGCAGGGGCAAGGTGGGAAATGTCTTTATCACAAAAGAAATACCCTCCTTTGAGTTCCTGCCTTATGCCTATGGAAGTAAGCTGGTAGATACAGTGATACTGGGAGGGGAAGTGATAACTTCGGCTGAGTGATAAATACACTGTCCTGATACTGAGCAGTAAGCCGAAAAAAAAAGTGCAGTAAGAACTAAGTAATTATTTGATAATAAAATTTTAAATATACTATGGCTAAACAGATAATTGAATGTGTTCCTAATTTCAGTGAAGGAAGGGATATGTCAGTGATAAAGAGTATCACCGACTCCATTGAAAGAGTTGAAGGAGTCAGGCTTCTTGATGTTGATCCCGGAAGGGACACAAACAGGACGGTGGTGACCTTTGTGGGACCGCCGGAGGAGGTGGTGGAGGCTGCATTCAATGCGGTTAAGACAGCATCGGAACTGATAGATATGTCCGGGCACCAGGGGCAGCATCCCCGTATGGGAGCAAGCGATGTTTGTCCCCTTGTACCTGTATCGGGTATATCCATGGAGGAAACGGTAAAATATGCAAGGGCACTGGCTGAAAGGATAGGCTTGGAATTATCCATTCCCGTTTACTGTTATGAAAATGCAGCCTACAGCGATGACAGAAAGAATCTGGCCAACTGCCGCTCAGGGGAATATGAAGGACTGAAAAAGAAACTTGCCACTCCGGGTGGCAAACCCGATCACGGTCCAGCCAAATTCAATGTCCGCGCCGGCGCCACGGCTGTGGGAGCCCGCGATTTCCTTGTAGCCTATAATATAAACCTTAACACTACCTCAACAAGACGTGCCAACGCCGTGGCTTTTGATGTGAGGGAAAAAGGAAGGGTTAAAAGGGAAGGACACCCGCTTACAGGTAAGATAGTGCGCGATAAGGAAGGAAACCCGGTGATGATACCGGGTAGCCTGAAAGAAGTGAAAGCGATAGGCTGGTATATAGAAGAGTATGGTGTGGCCCAGATATCAATGAACCTTACCAATATATCTATTACACCACTGCATATAGCTTTTGATGAGGTATGCCGCAGTGCTGAATCCAGGGGACTGCGTGTAACGGGCTCTGAGCTGGTAGGACTGGTACCTCTTTCGGCCATGCTGGATGCCGGCAGGTATTTTCTCAGGAAGCAGAAAAGGTCAATCGGGGTGCCTGACAGCGAGCTTATAAAGATAGCAGTAAAATCACTGGGTCTCAATGAGCTTGGTGAGTTTAAGCCGCGTGAAAGAATAATTGAGTATAGGATAGAGGACAGGAATGTCAGAAAGCTCGTCTCACTTGACCTTGAGGCTTTTATGAACGAAACAGCCTCTGAGTCGGTTGCCCCGGGAGGAGGTTCGGTGGCAGCTTATCTGGGAGCGCTGGGTACTGCACTGGCTTCCATGACAGCCAATATATCATCCCATAAGAGGGGATGGGATGAGCGATGGGAGGAGTTTTCGGAATGGGCTGAAAAAGGCAAGCTGATACAGAATGAACTGCTGGCACTTGTTGATGAGGACACAATGGCTTTTAATTATATAATGAAAGCTTTTGGCATGCCGAAAAGCAGTGAGGAGGAGAAGAAGGACAGGAAGGAAGCAATAGAGAAAGCTACGAAGAATGCCATACTGGTGCCTTTCAGGGTTATGGAGATAGCATACGGGGCATATGAACTGATAGAGGAGATGGTGAAGGAGGGTAACCCCAACTCCGTTACGGATGCAGGTGTGGGAGCCCTGGCTGTACGTTCGTGTATCAAAGGTGCCTATCTTAATGTATGTGTTAACACGGAGGGACTGGAAGACAAGAAGTTCGGTGAGGATATAAAAGCCAAAGCTGCTGGGCTGAACGCTAAATCGGAAAAGACAGAGCAGAAGATTGTCGATAAGGTGCTGGACCGTTTATAGGTTTCTTCTTCCGCGGTAGCGCGATTTGCTGACCCTTTTTTTCAGCTTCCTGTTGATCAGCTTCATAAAGAGGTAGAGTACAATTAATACCCCTATAATTATTAATATGGGAAGTAGTTCATCTTTCATAATACATCACTTCTGATATGGGAACAGTTCAACTTTCATGGTGCCTCAGTGGTTTGAATCCTTTTTATTGTCCTGAGACTGTGCGTGTATCTGTTCGTGTTTTCAATATATATGCCCTGGTGATCAATCATGTCTATCCTTACCTTGCCGGAGCAATGTATTATACGCTTTTTGTCAAGCAACATGCCGACATGCGTTATGTTTCCCTGCTTGTTATCAAAAAACATCAGGTCTCCTGTCCTTGCTTCTTCAAGGAAGCTGACTGCAGTGCCCGTCTCGGCCTGCCTGAAGCTGTCGCGGGGCAGCGAATAACCATGAAGCTTATATACCAGCTGGGTGAGACCCGAACAGTCCATTCCTCCGGCTGTCCTACCTCCCCACAGGTAGGGACAGTTGAGAAATCTCATTGCTGTAACAGATATATCCTGTTTTAAAGGTCCTGTTGTTATTGTACTGTCAGCCAGGAAACTCTTACCACCCATGGTAAAAGAATTTATTTCCTTGTTGAAATTATATATCTCAGATCCGGCTTCAAGGTAAAATATGTCGCCGTTCCCGCTGGTGAATCTCGTCCGGCCGGCAAGCACCCCTGGCCGGCCAACTGCTTCCCCGGCTTCAAAAAAAAGGTGATGTTCTCCGTCTATCCATCCCTCGTATGAGTCAAATTCATTCCTGACCTTTTGCCATTCCGCCGATCTGTCTGTTATGATATATCTTTCACCGAACAGCAACTGGCTTCCCTGCTCACTCCTGTGAGAGGGGCCCAGCCTGAGTGGAACGAATATATTAGCACATATTAGCCTGTCCATTTATTAATCTTGTTGACGGTGTAAAAGTATAAAAAATGTTTAAGCTCTGATATAATAAGCACAATCTTCATTTACAGTCCTGACTGCCGGTTTTCTTGAAAATTCCCTTATTTTTGTAATTGATGTTGAACATCAGGTAATTATTAAAATAAATAAAATGTCGCTGATTGATTGGTGGTCAAAATATAAGAAAGGTATATATCTTGGTATATTGTTTGCTTTGTCAATGGCCCTTGTTACCTATCTCCTTCCCCGTGAGGGCAAATTCAGATATGAGTACCAGAAAGGCCGGCCCTGGATGCACGAGGTGCTGATAGCCCCGTGGGATTTTCCCGTATATAAGACGGAAGATGAGCTGAGCAGGGAAAGGGCAGAACTGCTGACGTCCTTCAGCCCCTTTTTTAACTACGACACTGCACTGGCTGATTATGAGATCAGCAATTTCAATGCATATTTCAGCGAGCTGAGACTGGGCAATACCGGCACTTATAATGAGTTGATAGCCCCGGATTATGAATTAATACGTAATGGCCTTACGGCGATACTCAGGGAGGTATATGAAACAGGTATATATGAGCGTAATGAGATAACGGAAAGCCTGCTTAGCGATAATGAAAGCATTAAGCTGATAAAGGGAAATATAGCTGAAGAAGTTTTAATTGAGGATCTGTTTACCCATAAGGAGGCTTATGAATTTGTAAGAGGGAGAAAGACACACTTGAGGGATGAACTGTCTGCAGATATTGATCGCGATGTATCTTCTTTTATGAATGCTATAAGCCTGGGGGATTTTCTGGAACCCAATGTAAGCTATAATGTAGTGAAGTCAACCGCCGAAAGGGAAAACCTGCTGAAAGAGATTAGCCTGACGAGGGGACTGATACAAAAAGGGGAGCTGATAATATCAAGGGGCGAGCTGGTCAATGACTGGCGTTTCAGGGTGCTGGAATCTTTCAGTCAGGCCTACGGTGAAAGGATAGGGGTATATAATTCATGGCTGTTTATACTGGGACAGATATTGATAGTGAGTGCCTGCTTCCTTATACTGTTCCTCTTCCTGTTTCATTTCAGAATGGAAGTGCTTGATTCACTGCAGAAAACGCTTTTTATCCTTATCCTTCTGATAGTGTTTGTCGGCCTGACAAGGATAGTGACCCTTCTACCGGAGGTAAGTGTTTACCTTATACCCTTTGCTATAATACCAATAATAATCCGCACCTTCTATGACCCCAGACTGGCTCTTTTTATACTCTTGGTAACCATGATGATAACGGGTTTCATCGTTCCCAATTCCTTTGAGTTTATCTTTCTTAATTTTCTGGGAGGCGTAGTGGTTATTTTTACACTGTCCAATACCTACCGCAGGGGTAAGCTGTTTTTTTCAGCCTCAATGGTTTTTCTTACCCTGTCACTTGTATATTTTGGTATTGGCATTATACAGGAGGGTGATATTAAGGAGATTGAATGGATTAACTATTCATGGTTTGCCGGCAACTCTGTGCTTATACTCCTTAGTTACCCTCTTATCTATATATTTGAAAAGACCTTCGGTTTTCTTTCCGATGCAACTCTTTTTGAGCTGTCTGATACCAACCAGCCACTGTTGCGGCGCCTGGCCGAAAAAGCGCCAGGATCATTCCAGCATTCAATGCAGGTGGCAAACCTTGCAGAGGAGGCAGCCAGGGTGGTTGGAGGCAATCCCCTGCTTATAAGGGCCGGGGCCCTGTATCATGATATCGGTAAAGTGTCGGATTCAGAGTTCTTTACGGAAAACCAGTCGGAACAGTTTAATCCGCATGACAGCCTTGATCCGGGCGAGAGTGCTGAAATAATAATAGGACATATCAAGAAAGGACTTGACCTGGCAAAAAAGTCGGGATTGCCACAGCAGATAATTGATTTTATCAGGACCCACCAGGGCACCACAAAGGCATATTATTTTTACCGGCAGTTCCAGGATAAGTACCCGGAAAAGGATCTAAACCTTTCTGATTTTACTTATCCCGGACCAAAACCATTTACAAAAGAGCATGCCATCCTTATGATGGCTGATGCCGTTGAGGCATCGTCCCGCAGTCTTGGGGAATACAGTGAGGAATCAATAAGAAAGCTGGTTAACTCCATAATAGATTCACAGATGAAAGAAGGGCAGTTTACCCTTGCACCGGTAACGTTCAGGGATATATCTGATATCAAGGAAACATTTGTGAGCAGGCTTATGACCATTTACCACGCCAGGATAGCCTATCCGGATAAAAAGGAATGATGTTCCATAAGGTCTTCTGGCCTGTCTGTGCAGCAAAGGGTATGAGGTCACGGCAGGCATGTAAGGTGAGATTTTATCTCATATCTATTATGTCAACACCGGGCCAGGCATCAGGATCAAAAGTAAAATAGTCAGTGGTATATTTCTTATCCAGACTGTATTCAGTGATATCAACAAAAAGGTTAATACCGTCTTTTCTTTTGTACTCTGCTGATACAAGTCTGTGCTGCCTGTCTATTACCAGTTTGATAATGCTGAAATCAGTGTCTGAAGGATCTTCAGGGTAAAGGTCTATGGCATAGCCTTCCTGTGATTCTCCTGTCAGCCTGTATTTGAAGTCTTCCCTGTACATATCAAAGAGGCTGGACGGTGAGGTCAGGAAAGTGTTGTCATCAGGGTCAGGCAGTGTTACTGTTACTTCTTTTACTTCGGGAGCAAGGGTCCAGGTAGCCTTTCCATCAAACCAGATGATATTATCAGGTAATTCGAGTTTATACATATCACCATGTATGATGACCTCACCTTCTGATTCCCGGGTTGTCTGTTCAACATTATCCTCAACCGTGAGTTTGAATTTCATACTTACGGCGGGTGCCGACAGTGCAGGCTCTGAAAAGGCATCAAGTATTACCCTGGCCTCAGGGTCTTTCTGTGCACTGATTGATGTACATATAATTATTAACAGTGATGAAAATACCAGTCTCATTAGCTTTTTAATCTAATCCACTCAAAATACGTTCCAAACTGTCCATATCCGTAATCATTACCTCACGGGCTTTACTTCCTTCATAGGGTCCAAGTATGCCTGCAGCCTCCAGCTGGTCAACTATACGACCCGCCCTGTTATATCCGAGCGACATCTTTCTCTGTATAAGGGATGTTGAGCCCTGCTGTGTCTGTACAACCAGCCTTGCTGCCTCATCAAACAGGCTGTCTCTCTTTCTGAGGTCTACCTCTTGGAAGCTGTTATCTGTCTCACCTTCATACTCAGGCAGTATATATGCTTCTGTATATCCCTGCTGTGCGGCTATAAATTCTGTCAGCCTGTTCAGCTCGGGTGTGTCAATAAATGCACACTGTGCCCTTATCAGCTCCGTGCCGTTATATATAAGCATATCACCCCTGCCCACCAGCTTCTCAGCCCCTGTGCTGTCGAGTATGGTGCGTGAGTCAATGGATGATGACACCCTGAATGCCAGCCTTGCAGGAAAGTTTGTTTTAATGGTACCTGTTATAATATTTGTTGAGGGCCTCTGTGTAGCCACTATAAGGTGTATGCCCACTGCGCGTGCCAGCTGCGATAATCGCTGTATCGGTCCTTCTATCTCTTTGCCAGCTGTCATGATAAGATCGGCAAATTCGTCAATTACCAGGACAAGGTAGGGCAGGTATTTATGCCCGTTCTCAGGGTTAAGCTTCCTTTTTGTGAACACCTCATTATATTCCCTGATCGACTTAACCCTGGCCTTGCGCAGCAGTTTATACCTTTCACCCATCTCAATGCACAGGGAATTAAGTGTGTACACTACTTTTTGTGTCTCTGTTATAATGGGATCATCAGTATCAGGCAGTTTAGCCAGGTAGTGCTTTTCTATTTTATTGTACAATGTCAGCTCCACCATCTTTGGGTCAACCATGATAAACTTGATCTCAGCCGGGTGTTTGCGGTATAAGAGGCTGGCAATAATAACATTGAGACCAACTGATTTACCCTGTCCAGTTGCTCCTGCAACCAGCAGGTGGGGCATCTTCTGCAGGTCAAGCATCAGCAATTCGTTGGTTATGGTACGTCCCAGTGCGATGGCCAGCTCAAATTTGCTGTCCTGGAATAGCTTGGTAGAGATAAGCGATTTCATTGACACTATCTCCGGTCTTTTATTGGGCACCTCAATACCTACCGTCCCCCTGCCAGGTATGGGAGCTATTATCCTAATACCAAAAGCTGAAAGGCTAAGGGCTATATCATTGTCCAGTGATTTTATTTTGGCAGTCCTGACACCTCTCTCCGGCACTACTTCATAAAGTGTTACAGTGGGTCCCACGGTGGCCGATATATGCCGCACCTTTATGTTATAGTCCAGCAGCGTCTTTACTATTGTTTCCTTTTTTTCTATTATCTCGGAATCATCAAATTCCGCATCGGATTTGTGATCCTCAAGCAGGCTGATGGGCGGCATTTTGAATGATGACAGATCCAGTCGCGGATCATAGCTTTCTTTCATCCTTTCCATTTCTTCAGGTGAGAGCTGGTCGTCTGCCCTGGCTTTTGTAATGGAAATGGTCACACCGTTGCTGTCTACACCGGGTGATACCTCGTTTATTATGGAATGGCCGGCAACAGCTTCTGTTCCTTCCGGATCATTATCCCCTGCAGCCGCTTCAGGATGATCTGTAAGGTCCTTATCTTCTTCAGGTATAAACTCATCATCACCGGGCCTGTTGATATGGAAACCGGGTTCCGGGCCATCCACTTCCTCCCCGGCATCTCCGTCTTCCGGTCTTTCTTCTTTGTTCTTTCTGAGACGGGGGAATATAATTGACAGGCTCTTCAGTGAAGGTCTCAGCTTAAATACCAGTACAATGTATGATAAGCTTATTATTAATAAAAGTATTCCCGTACCCAGCTTCCCCAGGAAAGCATTGAGCCACTGGCTGACAAAAAAACCGTGTGCTCCTCCGGGTCCGCTGCCAAGCATACCGTTGGCATGACCGAATATATAGGACAGGATAACTGAAAATATTATTGTTCCCAGTACCAGGTTGCGGCTTATGCTTAGTGCTTTTATTTTTTTAATGTGCAATAATCTGAGACCCAGGGCTGCCAGCAGTACAGGTATAAAAAAAGCTGCCAGGCCAAAGCCTTTATTGATAAAGATATCGGCAAACCAGGCCCCGCTTTTACCTGACCAGTTATTAACCTGTATCTCGGCGCCTGATATTACATTTGCTGCATCGAAGCTCTGGTCAGCCTTCCACCAGAAGAGGTAGGCCGTGAAAGCAAAAAACAGGTATACTGAGAATCCTGTTATAAGCAGTCCGGCAATAAAGCTGGTTTTTTCATCCCTGAAAAAAGAATTCCTATTATGCTTGCGGCCCGTGGTATCTTTCTTACCCGTCTTAGCTGCTTTTTTATTTCGTTTTTTCATCCTTGGACACCAGTATTATCAGGAAAAGATATCATATTTAATAGAAACATCAAACACCATGCTTTTAGTGTGATAAAGGTAGTAATTTTATGTTGATGAATAAACAGGGGGGGCAGTATCAAAGATTCATCATACTGACTATAAGATCATCCATAGACTTTCTGTCGATCCTCCTGTAGTTCTCTTTTTTTTCAAAATCTTTATCCGGAACATCCCTCAGATAGATTGCTTCTGCATCAAACTCAACAATAATATCTCCCATCAGGAAAAAGAAATTCATTAAAACACCGTCTATATTCTCAAAGGGACTTGATAAATTAGGATTGTTTATATCTATTTCATCTGTATACCAGAGTTCATAGTTGAAGTCCCTGCCGGGCAGACTGATAACAGCCTTTTTGCATTCAAAATCAAGGATGGTGGATACCTGGTCGGTGTATTCTATGTTCATATCAGTCATAGGGTCAATGCCGGGCGGTATCTCATCGGTTGTTCCCATATAGTAATATTTCATACCCATAACCCTGAAGAATGTCCTTATCTCCTTGTTTTCCGGATCAATAATATTATAGACTCCGTTATTGCCAATGGGAGACATAATCTCCATAAGTATTTTATTGTTCTTGAACTTAACAACCATATTATCTGGCATAAGATCATCCGGAAGCACAGCATTCCTGTCTACATAACGTATCTTATAATGAATTTCACCTTCATCTATAGATTTAAATGCAGACTTTTTACAGCCGGACAGTCCTACCAGGATCATACAAAACAAGCAAATAATAACTTTCTGTCTCACCCGGAATACATATTAGGTTTTTTAATTAAATGTAAAAGTAATAATTTTTTGGTATTAAATGACCAAAAGGTTTTAATATAGAGATACTCATTCTTATTATATTATTATAAGTAATTGTTTTTCTATTTAAAGGCATGATATTTTCCGCAAAAATTATAGTTTTGTGTTTTCCTCTTTTAGAGGGAAAATTTAATGTGATTAACAGGTCTATAATTTAAATATTATGAAAAAACTGGCAGTTGTGGCACTGGGGGGTAATGCATTGCTTCGTGGTGACCAGGTTGGCACTATTGAAGAGCAGGAACAGAATACTACAGATACACTTGAGGCCCTGGTTCATCTTATCAGGGATGATTATGATCTGGTCATTACCCATGGTAACGGTCCGCAGGTTGGTAATGTACTAATGCGTAATGATGCAGGGGAACAATTATATAATATAGCGCAGATGCCTCTTGATGTTTGTGTTGCTGATACACAGGGTGGCATAGGATATATGATTGAGCGTGCCCTGCGTAATGTTCTGAAGAAATACGGAATTGAAAAAGATATTGCCTGTCTTGTTACACAGGTTGTTGTTGACAAGGATGATCCCGCTTTTTCAGACCCCCAGAAAAGAGTGGGCAAAGTGTATGATAAGGCTGCTGCGGATAAGCTGCATGAGTCAAAAGGATGGATATTTAAGGAGGAAGTAAAGGTGGAGGGCGGATACCGCCGGGTTGTTCCTTCACCGAGACCTGTAAGGGTGATGAATGAAAGAATAATTGAAGACCTGGCCAGGCAGGGTAATATTGTCATTGCATCCGGTGGCGGTGGGGTGCCTGTATATATCGATGAAAATAATGATATAAGACCATCCGAGGCGGTGATTGACAAGGATATGGCCTCATCATTGCTTGCCTCAGATATCGGGGCCGATGAGTTTTATATACTGACTGATGTGCCATATGTATATATTAATTACAAAAAGCCGGGAGAGAAAGCTCTTGAGTTTTTGAATTATAAAGACACTATAAAATATATGGAAGAAGGTCAGTTCACAAAGGGCAGTATGGCTCCCAAGATTGAAGCTTCACTGAATTTTATTAA
>CAZGUR010000054.1:0-14853 GCA_964529295.1 uncultured Rikenellaceae bacterium
TCAGATCTAAAGAAAGGGCTTATTTATGCCGGAACTGATGACGGCAGGCTTCATGTGAGCATGGATGACGGCGGTACATGGGAAGACCTCACATCTGGTATCCCTGCCCCTGAAGACAGGTTCTTTACCAGGATTGTTCCGTCAAAACATAAAGAATCAAGGGTATATATAGGATTCGGACGTTTCTATGAAGCAAGCGACCTGTCGCCATACCTCTTTGTAAGCGATGATTACGGCAGGACCTGGACAGATATAAGCAGTAACATGCCGGACAAGGCCGTTATAAGAGGCTTTGCCGAGCACCCTGAAAACCCGGACCTGCTGTTTGCCGGTGTGCATAACGGGCTTTTTGTTTCCCTCAGCGGCGGCAGTTCGTGGTCGCGTATGCACGGCGACATGCCCTTTGTTGCAGTTGACGATATTGAGATACACGAAAGGGAAAACAGCCTTGTTCTTGGCACTTATGGTCGTGGGTTGTGGATACTGGACAATATATCCTTTCTTTCCAGTCTCAGCACCGACAGTCTCGGTGAGGAGAATATACTTTTCGAACCTGTATACCTGGAGAGTGCTGTGGATAAGGATATTATGTACCCGACAGGCAGGTACAGTTTCATTGCCCCTGAGCCTGAGGAGGGAATCAATATCTTCTATTATTTTAGGGATGGCGGCAGCCGGGGATCAAGATATGTACCGGTGCTGACAATAAGTGATGAAAAAGGTAATATCCTGCTGGAGGAAAAATCAGACGGGATAAAGGGTTTTAACAGATTTGTATGGAAAGCAGACAAGGTGTCACCGGGCGAATACACCATCAACCTGGAAACAAGAAATAAAAAAAGCAGCAGGACGATAATGATACCCTTCGATCAGCAGCCATAAAAAAAATAAACCCGGGAGGCTGTTTTTATAATCGCTCCCGGGTTTGTCTTTTATTTCTTGGGCTTATCACCTGATTTTGACAGTGAATCCCTCATATTGGTATCGGATTCAATATTCTTGAACTTATAATAGTCCATTACACCCATATTCCCTGATCTGAAAGCTTCGGCCATGGCAAGCGGCACCTCCACCTCGGCTTCAATAACCTTGGCCCTTGCCTCCTGTGCCTTGGCTTTCATCTCCTGCTCCAGAGCCACGGCCATTGCCCTTCTTTCCTCAGCCTTGGCCTGGGCAATATTCTTATCGGCATTAGCCTGGTCCATCTGCAGCACAGCCCCGATATTTTTACCTATGTCAATATCGGCAATATCTATAGACAGTATTTCAAAAGCCGTTCCTGCATCAAGTCCCTTTTCAAGCACCACCCTTGAGATAAAGTCAGGGTTCTCCAGCACTTTCTTATGACTGTCAGCTGATCCGATGGAGGAGACAATCCCCTCACCTACCCTTGCCAGCACTGTTTCTTCACCTGCTCCGCCAACCAGCTGCCTTATATTGGCCCTGACGGTCACCCTGGCCTTGGCTATCAGCTGTATACCATCCTTGGCTACCGCTGTAACGGGGGGTGTATCTATCACCTTTGGATTAACCGACATTTGCACAGCCTCAAACACATCACGTCCGGCCAGGTCAATGGCTGTTGCCATATTAAAGGGGAGGTCAATATTGGCTTTGGCTGCCGACACAAGTGCATGGACGACCTGTGCCACCCTTCCTCCCGCAAGGTAGTGGGCCTCAAGGTCATCCCGGTTTAGTTTCAATCCGGCCTTATCACCTTCAATCATGGCAACCACTATAACGGACGGCGGCACCTTACGCCAGCGCATAAATATTAACTGCAGAAGGGATATCCTCACCCCGGAAACAAGAGCCTGGAACCATAACCCAATAGGTATAAGGTAAAGCAAAAGCCACAGCAGGATAATAACTCCCACAATAATCACTACGTACATTGCAACTGGATTCATATTATTTTGTTTTTAATGGTTTAACAATTATTCTGTTAGATTCAATCTTCACTACCTCCACATCTGAATTCTGGTCAATAAGCTGGTCCAGAGCCCTGGCCTCGTAATATTCATCACCTATCATCACCTTACCCATAGGATTCAGCCTTGTGATAGTACGGCCGGCATCCCCCGCCTTTATTCTCCCTTCATCCATCTTGATAAAGTCCACCCGGCTGTCTATGCTCTTATTAAGCATCAGCCTCCGCCAGGTGCCCGCCTTAAGCATAAACACCACGGTAAGCCCTATCAGTACCATGGTACAGATCAGTACTATCAGTCCCGTTCCCGGACCATGATAATAAAATGACAGCACAATACCGGCTATGATACTCACTGCCCCGCCTATACCGGCAACTGTTATACCCGGCACTATAAGAAACTCAACCATGAAAAGGAGTATCCCGAGAATTATAAGAAAAATGATTATACCCAGCGATTCCATTTATTTTATTTTATTTCACATGAAAGGTTCCTGTCGAGCAGTCCGGTTTGCATAGAAACAAGTATATCCTTCATGCCTGACTTAATTTCACAGCTGCCCCTGTGATGGGTTATTAATGCACATTGCTCAGCCTGAACGGGGTCATGGCCACACACTTCCACCAGTGATTCTATAACATGCTCAAAGGAATTATAATCGTCATTTAACAGAACGAGAATATGCTCACCGCCTCCTTCAATCCTTTTATTATGTGATAATGGCTTCTCTTTCATGCTTATTAAAAAAACAGATTTCACAGGTTTCAAAAATTCATGCATAAAAAAACAACACTGCCTGTGTAATCTTCCGTTTCATATCTGCTTTGCTGACTATTTTTCAAAATACATATCAAATAATTTCTTTGCCGTCTCCAGGGGTATCTCTTTCTTCCCCAGATATGCTGCTACTTTTGTCTCTTTCATCCCGTTACGGTATAAGAGGTCAGCATAAGCTGCAGCACTTTCAAAAGTAAGAAAATTTCCTATCAAATACACATATTCCCCGGCATCTGTCTCAAAAACATCATACGTCCTGCTGTCGGCCAGCCTTTCAAGCTGCTCAAGTCTTTCGCCTTTGATCTTCTCCTTTGCCTTCAGTACCATCACCCTGTACACCAGGGTAGGTGGCTCCAGTTCTTCCTGTTTATGACTGCCCGGCAGCGTATCATTAAAAAGACTTATATCCGACCATCTCTCCTCAAGCTGTTCAGCCTTCTCCATACTTATCCTTTCACCATCCATCAGGGCCAGAATAAAAGCATCGTTAAAACCTTTCCGTCTCACCTTAACAAGAGCTTTTTCAGCAGCCTGTTTTGTTCTGAACAGACCTATAAAATAAAAATTTACATCCGAACCTTCTGCCCTTGCAATGCTTACCGGACCGAGTTTATTAAAGAAAGATAAGGGTTTGGGATTTCTGAATGCCGCCACCTGTATCCTGTAAAACAATCCCGGCGGCAATTCCGGGTTAAGCGGTATATTTCCTTCCTGTTCAAACTGCTCACTGAAAACTTCAAGCACGGGTTTCGGTCGACTGATGACACTAAGGCTGTCAGGAAGCGCACTGGCTGTTCCTGTTGTGTCAATAGCTGTCACTGCTGTGTCAGTAGCTGTCACTGCTGTGTCAGTAGCTGTCACTGTTGTATCAGTAGCTGTCACTGTTGTATCAGTAGCTGTCACTGTTGTGTCAGTAGCTGTTTCCTCCTTCCCTTCCTTTTCCATCTCCCTCAGTTCAGGCAGTATTTCACTGTCATATTTGGCAGAGGCCAGCCTGGCCGCTTCCCTGTATTTACGATCAGCCTCCCTCTGGTATTCAAATCCAGACTGCTCCAGCGCTAATATTTTTGTCCGTAGCGATTGCTTATCCTGACCTGCCAGCTCAGCCAGGCTTACCCTGTACCTGTCGGCCAGCCTCAGCACTGAATCAGCCATAAACTGGTATTCAAGAGCCTCCCTTGCCAGGCTCTCATAGTCAGCACCCGGTCCCTGCCTGCCAGTCAATCCGCCACCCTCTTCATATGCGACCCTTGCTGTATCCGCTTTACCAGTGTCCCGGTCAGTCGCCATCACCACAGCCTTCTCCCCTTCCAGAATTTTCTTTCCCCTTTCTTCATCATCCACCTTTCGGTCTTCCCCTGTCTCTTTCCTTAATCTCTCCTTAGCCTTCCCGGCAATATCTGTATCATCTTCCCCTGCTCCCGGTCCGGTTTCTTCATCCTCATTTATATCACCTTTACCTGCAATGCATTCATCAATCAAACCGTCAATATTCAGCTCCCTTATCTCCCTCCGCCTGGCTGTCTCACGGAAATTATCAAAGGCATCAACAGCCAGATCAAAATTGCCTGCCTGCTGATATGCCAGGCCCAGGTAATACCATGCCCTGTCGGGAACAGTTCTGACAGCCGATGAGTTAAGGATAGCCTCCTTCAGCAGTTTTGTTGCCTCAGCTGGATCCTGCCTCAGTTCAACCATGCAGGCACCTGTATGGTAAGCATAGACGGGATCGGCAATAAACCGGTCCCTCAAAGCCTTATAATGCTTTAAGGCAGTGATGTAATCTTCATCTTCAAATGCCCTTTCAGCCCGGTCTCTGTCAGGCCTAAAACCCTCATCCTGCGCATAAGCGGACAGGCATGCCAATAAAACCATTACAATCAACGTCGCTATGATCTTACTGCTGCCCGTATTCAACTTTATAGCCTTCATAATTGTTGTTAATAACAATTACATAATTTGTTTCAAAATACAATTCAAACTTCGTAAATTTACGTTTAATAAAAAAATAATAAAGAATTATGACCAAACTTAAGGAAGGCCAGAAGGCTCCTTTCTTTGAAGGAACTGATCAAAGCGGCAATACAATCAAACTTGATGATTTTAAAGGCAAAAAACTGGTACTTTATTTCTATCCCAAAGACAACACCCCCGGCTGCACCAATGAAGCCTGCAACTTAAGGGACAATTATAAAGACCTTCTGGCCAAGGGTTTTGGGATCGCGGGTGTAAGCCCGGATTCAATAAAATCACACCAGAAATTTGCCGGCAAGTACGATCTGCCTTTCCCCCTTATATCCGATACCGACAAGAAAATAATGTCTGATTACGGGGTATGGGGTGAGAAGAAGATGTACGGCAAAACATTCCTGGGTGTGCAGCGCACTACTTTTATCATTGATGAGAAAGGCATAATAGAAAAAATTATAAAAAAAGTGGATACAAAAGCGCACACAGAGCAGATATATAAAGAATACGAACAATAAAAACCAGGCGGCAAAGCAAAAAAATAGTATGAGCAAAGAAAAAAAAGAGATCAATAAAGACAAAATGAAAGCCCTTGAGATAACCATGGGCAAGATAGAGAAAGACTTTGGAAAGGGCACCATTATGAAGCTGGGCGACCAGGCCGTTCAGAATGTAAGGTCAATAAGCACAGGCTCCATAGGACTGGATATGGCCCTTGGCATTGGCGGACTGCCAAGGGGGAGGGTTACAGAGATATACGGACCTGAGGCATCGGGCAAGACCACCCTGGCCATACAGGCCATAGCCGAAGCACAGAAGCTGGGAGGAGTGGCAGCCATCGTGGATGCCGAGCATGCCTTTGACCGCTTCTATGCGGAGAAGCTGGGTGTTGACATTGAGAACCTCCTGATATCACAGCCTGATAACGGCGAGCAGGCACTGGAGATAACAGATCACCTTATCCGCTCAGGAGCACTGGATATAGTGGTTATTGACTCGGTGGCGGCACTCACACCCAAGGCAGAGATTGAAGGAGAAATGGGTGACTCCAGGATGGGACTGCAGGCAAGGCTGATGTCACAGGCGCTGCGTAAGCTCACTGCCAATATAAGCAAAACACATACCTGCTGCATATTTATAAACCAGCTAAGGGAAAAGATAGGCGTTATGTTTGGCAATCCCGAAACAACAACAGGCGGAAATGCCCTCAAGTTCTATGCCTCGGTACGGCTTGACATAAGGAGGATAAGCCAGATAAAGGAAGGCGAAGATGTAATAGGCAGCCGCACAAGGGTCAAAGTAGTGAAAAACAAGCTGGCACCGCCATTCCGCAAGGCTGAATTTGATATTATGTACGGTGAAGGGATAAGTCGCACAGGAGAGATCATAGATATGGGCATTGAACATAATATCATTACCAAAAGCGGGTCATGGTTCAGCTACGGAGAAACCAAGCTCGGACAGGGCAGGGAGGCCGTAAAGCAGATAGTGGCTGATAACCCGGAACTGTTTGAGGAGCTGAGCACAAAGATAAAAGAAGCACTCGCACCAAAAACTTAAACGCATATACCGTATATGGACTCAACACAGCAGTCTTATGAACGGTATAAGTAAAATTTTAAGCCTATGAATCGTTTTTATTTATTTACAGCATCTGCTCTTCTTATGCTGGTAAGTTATTCATGCCAGGAAACAGAAGAAGCGGAAAAAACTGCTTTTGATATGCAGCTGACAGAAAAGGAAAAAGAAGAGGCTGTCATGAGCCCTGAGATCTTGTGGAAATTCAGGAGGATGGGCGGTATATGTCCCTCACCCGATGGTAAGACCATACTTTTCACACTGAGCGATTATAATCTTGCCGATGAAAAGAGCAGTACCAATATTTTCTCCTTACCTGCCGGGGGAGGTGATCTTGTACAGCTGACAAATAACGGGGGCTCTTCACCCTCATGGATAATGAAGGGAGACAGGGTGGCCTTTAAAAAAGATGGCAGCCTGTGGACCATGAAACCTGACGGCACAGGTAAAAAGAAGGTTAAGAATCTGGGTAACTTTGAAATATATTCAGTATCACCACAGGGCGATATGATATATTTCACCAGAAGGGTTAAGCTTGACCGTACAGCCAGCGAGAAACATGATATGCCGAAAGCCAATGTAAGAATTATTGATGACCTGATGTTCAGGCACTGGAACTACTGGCATGACTATTCATACAGCCATATCTTCGTTGCCGGCTTCGATGGCCTGGCTGTATCAGACGAGAAAGACATAATGGAAGGCCAGAGGTATGAATCGCCGACAGCGCCATGGTTCGACGGAGCTGAGATAAGCTGGAGTCCTGATGGCAAAAAGATAGCATACACAAGCAAACAACTAAGAGGAAAGGAAGAGGCGCTGAGCACCAACACAGATATATTCCTTTACAGCCTTGAAGATGGTAGCACCCTTAACCTGACTGAAGGAAACAGGGGCTTCGACCATTACCCGGTGTTTTCACCCGACGGAACCAGGCTGGCCTGGCAGAGCCAGGAAGAAGAGGGTTACGAATCGGACCTTGAAAGGCTCTTTATACATGATTTCAGCAGCGGAGAAACCAGGTGGGCCTCCAAGGGATGGGACTATAATATCAGTAATATCATCTGGACTGAAGATGCCGGCGGAATATATTTTGCCAGCCCCTACCTGGGCACCACACAGGTGTTTAATATTGATCTGGGCTCTGGCAGTATACAACAGCTCAGCAGCGGCAAGTATAATTACAGTCCCCTTGCAATCTCCGAAGACAAAATAATTACAGGCATACAGTCCATGTCCATGCCAACCGAGGTAGCCCTTATAGGCAGGGACGAAGGAGAGATGAATATTATCAGCTCTGTCAACAGCCATGTGCTTGATCATATTAAAATGGGTAAGACGGAGGAAAGGTATATTAAAACAGCTGATGGCCAGGACCTGCAGATGTGGGTTATCTATCCCCCCGGCTTTGATCCCTCAAAAGAATACCCTGCCCTGCTCTACTGCAAAGGCGGACCGCAGGGCCCGCTGGGGCAAAGCTGGTCATACCGCTGGAACTACCAGATGATGGCAGCCAACGGTTACATAGTGGTAGCACCCAACAGGCGCGGCAACTCGGGATTCGGCTCCGAATGGAGAGAGCAGATATCAGGCGATTACGGAGGAAAGAATATGCAGGATTACCTCGATGCCATCGATCATATGGCTGCAGAACCATTTGTTGATAAGGACAGGCTGGGAGCGGTAGGCGCCAGCTATGGCGGGTATTCAGTCTTTTACCTGGCAGGCATGCATGAAGGAAGGTTCAAAGCCCTGATATCGCACTGCGGAATGTTCAATATAGAGAGCTGGTACGGATCAACAGAAGAGCTATGGTTTCCGAACAAGGATATAGGCGGTCCCTACTGGGAAGACCCCAAACCCGTGGGATATAAGTATTCACCCCACCTGTATGTTGACAAATGGACGGCCCCCATACTTATTATAGTGGGTGAGCGTGATTACAGGATCCCTTATACCCAAAGTCTCGAGGCATTCACTGCGGCACAGCTGAACGATGTGCCGAGCAGGTTGCTTTTCTTCCATAATGAAACACATTTTGTGACCAAACCACAGAATGCAGTGATATGGCAGAGGGAATTTTTCGAGTGGCTCGACACCTATCTGAAGGAATAAAAGAGAAGTAAAAGAGGGTCAATCTTCCAATATTATATCCCTTACCCTCTTCAGCTTTTCCTGATTGCTTATATGGCCGTCGAGCCAGTGTATCTTTATACCCTTGCGTTCCATGCCCCTGAACCAGGTCATCTGCCTCTTGGCAAACTGGTGTATGGCTGTCTCCAGCTTGCCTCTCATCTCATCATAGCTCATCTGCCCAAGCAGGTAATAGGTGATGTAGCGGTATTCAAGCCCGTAATAGATAAGTGTGTCGGCGGGTATACCACTTTCAAGCAATGCCTTCACCTCCTCTGTCATGCCCGACTCCAGCCTCGACTCCAGCCGCCTGCTGATCCTCTGCCTCCTGCTTTCACGGTCATACTTAATGCCAAATATTAAAGGCCTGATAGCCGGAAACTCATGCCCGGCCTCACTGTTATGCCTGTAATACTCCTCTATCTCAATAGCACGAAGGGCACGTTTATGTGTATCAATATCCGTTTTATTATGCAGGCTCTTATATTCTGCCAGCATATCGGAAAGCTCCTCAAGCGACTTATTACCGAGCTTTTTTCTCAGCTTCTCATTGACCGGCACCTTAACCAGCCTGTAGCCGCTGATAATACTGTCTATATACATGCCCGATCCTCCGCATACAACAGGCAGTACCCCCCTCTCCCTGAGTTTTTCGTACACCTTCAAAAAATCGTGCTGGTATTCAAACACATTATACTTATAACCCGGATCAACAATATCGGTCAAATGAACGGGTACCATTCTGCCGTCAACAAGATAATCCTCATAATCCTTGCCGGTACCTATATCCATCCCCCGGTACACCTGCCTTGAGTCGGCAGAAATAATCTCGCCCCCGCTTTGTGAGGCCAGCAGGGCGGCGAAAGCTGTTTTGCCCGAGGCGGTCGGACCGGTAATAACTAGTATATCATATCTGCCTCTGGCCATAGCTGAATTGTTTGCCTAAAAATAGTTATTTTTGCTCCACTGTAAAATACAGATACATGACTGATATCGTTAGCCTGCCGGGCAGGATAAAAAACATTCTTTTTAAACCTGAGGCAACATGGGAAGAGATAAGAAAGGAAGATATGTCTGTCAGAGCGGTCAGCAGGTCCTTTTTGATCCCCCTTCTTGTCCTGGTGTCATTATCATCCTTTGCCGGCATGCTGATATACACCTCCAGCAAACTGTCAATATTATACCCTGTTATCAGGGCTTTAAAGCATTTCACCTGCTTTTATTTAACAATATTGCTGTCTGCCCTTGTTCTTAACGAGCTGTCATCCGCATACATAAAAACAAGAAACTACGCATTTAATTTCAGGCTTGTAACATATTCACTGACACCTCTTCTGGCAACTGTATTTATTACCCGCCTGCTGCCCGACCTGGCCCTTATCAACCTGCTGGGCTTTTACGGAGCCTATATAATGTACCGTGGCATACATATCGTAGAAAATAAAGAAAAACAAAACCTGTTAAATTACTTTATTGTAGCTTTGCTGACTGTAATAACACTTTATTTTTCAATAAGCTGGATAAGCCGCTCTCTGTTTGAGGGCATATATTTTGCATTTGCAGGAGGTATATGAAAAAGGAGAAGAGACATAATATTGTTATAAGGAACAAGAAGGCATCACATGATTATATCTTTATTGACACCTTTATTACCGGCATACAGCTCACGGGTACCGAGATCAAATCCATCAGGGCCGGCAAGGCCAGCCTGGTAGATTCATACTGCAGGTTCATAAACGGTGAGTTATATGTTACCGGGATGCATATATCTGAATATTTCTGGGGCAATATAAATAACCACGAAACACGCCGCGAGCGCAAACTGCTGCTGCATAAGAAAGAGCTCAGGAAGCTGGAGAGAAAATTAAAGGAAAGCGGGCTGACCATTATTATGACCAAACTGTTTATCAACGAACGCGGCCTTGCCAAAACAGAGATAGCCCTTGCCAAAGGGAAAAAGGAATATGACCGCCGGGAGACACTTAAAAGAAAAGATGCTCAGCGCGAAATTGACAGGAGGTTAAAAGAATAGTTATTCGGTTAGTGTCCTGGCCAGGTTAACAGATATCTGTTCAGAGTCGCGGTAAGCCACTATAAAAGCATCATCGAGTCCCCTGCCTTTCAGCTCTTCAAGATAAACCGCTGCCTCAGGGTATGTTTTAAAGGTACCGCTCTGGTATTTAAACATACTGCCTGCAGTAAGCACAGTTATCCCGTGCTCCAGGCTGCAATCAATCCTCTCCTCAAGCTCTTTCTGTGTCACCTGCTCTGAAGCAATTGCCACCTGCACCCTGAACACCACACTGGGTGACTTTTCCTTAACAACAGCATCGTCTTTAACAGCAGTATCTCCTTTGACAGTGGCATCTTCGGTACCAGCAATATCTACTTTCTTGACAGCAGCGCCGGTCAGATCTTCTTCCTCCCGGAAAAACCCTTCCATATCCTCTTCCACCTCCGCCTTCCTGTCGAGATATATCACCAGGGACTCACACTCAACAGATTTGCGGGTATCGCCGTCCGTAAGGTAGTCCAGCCTCCCTCCCAACCTGAAAGATCCTGACAGGGCTGCGTCAGCCTTAGCCAGGTAACTGATGCTTACAACCTTATCAGCGGGCATCTTCAGCCAGACAAAGTTCACCTGCATATTCTCCCAGTAGAAATCGGCTCCTGCCGTCTCAGCACTTTTAACCGTAAAACCCTGTGGCAGGTCCTGGTAAAACCTGGCAAAGCCGTCTGACCCCGGGTTTGCAATCTCTATTCTTACAGGCACATATTTGCCGGGGGGCCATGATGACTGGGTTATAACATTAACAGGCAGGTCCTGGCACAAAGCCATTGACGGGAACAAAACCAGTAATACTGCTAAAACGAAATACTTCATATTTATCAATATCAGAAATTCGGGCTTAACAGGTATTTATTATAGAAAGAATCGATAATCTCCACTGCCTCATCGGCGGTATCCACCAGACTGAACAGCTTAAGGTCTTCCGGAGACACATTGCTTTCCTTCTCCAGCATAACCATCTTTATCCAGTCTACCAGTCCGCCCCAGTACTTCTTCCCCACCATCACGATAGGAAATTTACCTATCTTTTTAGTCTGTATCAGTGTCATAGCCTCAAACAGCTCGTCGAATGTTCCAAAGCCACCTGGCAGTACAATAAAGCCCTGGGAATACTTCATAAACATCACCTTCCTGACAAAAAAATGATCAAAGGTTATCAGCTTATCAGCGTCTATATAGTCATTTGCTTTCTGCTCAAAGGGAAGATCAATATTTATACCCACCGATTTGCCTTTACCCCGCCTGGCGCCTTTATTGGCTGCCTCCATTATGCCCGGTCCGCCCCCGGTTATAACACCATAGCCCTTGCTTGTCAGCTTAAAGGCTATCTTCTCCGCCAGTACATAATACTTATTATCAGGTTTTGTACGTGCCGAACCGAACAGTGATACACAGGGGCCTATTCTCGCCATCTTTTCAAATCCTTCGACAAACTCAGCTATAATCTTAAACACCCTCCATGAATCCATCGTATGGATCTCATTCCAGGTCTTATTATCAAAAGCATCCCTTACCAGGTCATGTGAATTCTTCATAGTCCTTAAAAATAATAAAATATTGCCAAACGGTATACTGTTTTGTCATCCGGTCTTTATACCCAGCTCATCCCTCAGATACCTTGCGGTATAGCTGTCTTTCCTTTCGGCCAGTTTCTCCGGGCTGCCGCTGAAGATTATCTCCCCTCCCTTTTTGCCACCTTCCTTACCCATGTCTATAATATAGTCGGCCATCTTTATCACATCCATATTATGCTCTATCACCATCACCGTATTACCCCTGTCGACCAGACTGTTAAGCACATAAAGCAAAACCCTTACATCCTCAAAATGCAGTCCCGTTGTAGGCTCATCCAGTATATACAGAGTGCGTCCGGTATCTTTCCTTGCCAGTTCAGACGCCAGTTTAACGCGCTGCGACTCGCCACCTGAAAGTGTTGTTGAGGGCTGTCCCAGGCGGATATAACCCAGTCCCACATCCTGCAGTGTCTTCAGCTTCTTGTATATGGATGGTATATTCTCAAAAAAGCTCACCGAGGTATTGACGGTCATATCCAGCACATCACTCACCGAGCGTCCCTTGTATTTAACCTCCAGTGTCTCCCTGTTATATCTTTTACCGTTACAGTCTGTACACAGCACATGGACATCAGGCAGGAAATTCATCTCTATTGTCTTAAGGCCGGCACCCTTGCATCCTTCACAACGGCCTCCCTTAACGTTGAAGGAGAACCTGCTGGATTTGAATCCGCGTATCTTAGCTTCGGTGGTCTGCTCAAAAAGCTTTCGTATATCGGTAAAAACACCGGTATATGTGGCGGCATTGGATCTTGGTGTACGTCCAATGGGACTCTGGTCTACCTCTATCACCTTATCTATATTTCCCAGTCCTTCCAGGCTGCCGTAGGGCAATGATGATTTTCCCGATCTGTGCAGTCTGGCTGCCAGCGCAGGATGCAGGGTCTGGTTAATAAGTGAGGACTTGCCGCTGCCCGAGACCCCTGTCACACAGATAAAAACAGACAGGGGAAATGAGAGGTCTACATTTTTAAGGTTATTGCCTCTTGCGCCGTTTATTGTAAGCATCTTACCGTTCCCTTCCCTTCTCTTATCCGGCAACTCAATCTTTTTCTTACCCGAGAGATAGAGTCCGGTCAGCGACCCCGACCTGCGCAGCTGTGCTGGCGTACCCTCTGCCACCAGCGATCCGCCGTTACGTCCCGCGAGCGGACCCATATCCACTATATGATCAGCAGACAGTATCATCTCACGGTCATGTTCAACGACTATTACCGAGTTACCGCTGTCGCGCAGCTGCCGCAGCGAACTTATCAGCTGCCTGTTATCTCTCTGGTGCAGTCCTATGCTCGGCTCATCCAGTATATACAGCACATTTACCAGTCGCGACCCAATCTGCGTGGCAAGCCTTATCCTCTGGCTCTCGCCGCCCGACAGTGTGCGGGCGCCCCTGTTAAGCGAAAGGTAATCAAGTCCCACATTAAGCAGGAACCTCAGGCGTGAGCCGATCTCCTTGATCACTTCGGATGCTATCTTCTTCTGGCGTTCAGTAAGACGGTCCTCCAGCTTATCGATAAAACTCACCAGCTCTTTTATGTCCATGGAGGCCAGCTCGCCAAGGTTCTTACCTCCCAGCCTGTACCACAATGCTTCCTTTTTAAGCCTTGTGCCCCTGCATTCAGGGCATGTCTTATAATATATATAATTACCTTTTGCCTTTTGTCCTTCCTTTCTACCATTTACCGACTCCTGGTTTCCAATATAATTGATCACACCTTCAAAGGTGAGAAAATAGTTTGAAGTCAGTCCGAGGGGAGTATTGGACAGCTTGAGCACCTCATCCGATCCATGAAGGATGGTGTTCATTGCCTCTTCGGGTATATCCTTTATTGCAGTATCGATACTGAAACCGTACTTATCAGCTATTGCCTCCAGCTGCCAGAATATCCACATGTTACGGTACTTACCCAAAGGCTCAATACCTCCTTTCCTGATACTCAGGCTATCGTCAGGGATAATCTTTTTCACATCCACCTCACTCACCGTACCCAGACCGTTACAGTGGGGACATGCCCCCTGTGGCGAATTGAAAGAGAATGTATGTGGTGCCGGCTCATTATATGATATCCCGGTAGACGGACACATAAGGTGGCGGCTGAAATACGAAGGTTCCTTTTCTTCCGCATCCAGTACCATCATAACACCCTCACCCTCGTCAAGGGCAAAGAAAATGGAGTCTTTCAGACGTTTCTCATCCGCTTCTGAGGGTATCAGTTTATCCACCACTATCTCAATATGATGGGTCTTATACCTGTCAAGTTTCATACCCGGCATCAGTTCACGCATCTCCCCGTTAATCCTCACATTAAGGAAGCCCTTACGCCTCAACTGTTCAAAGAGCTCCTTATAATGCCCTTTGCGACCTTTTACCACCGGCGACAGAAAGTACACTTTTTTGCCGCTGTACCTTTTTATTACCAGGTCTATAATCTGTTCATCGGAGTATTTAACCATCTTTTCACCACTGGCGTATGAATAGGCATCGGCTGCCCTGGCATAAAGCAGGCGCAGGTAATCATATATCTCCGTAATGGTTCCTACCGTCGACCTGGGATTCTTGTTTGTTGTTTTTTGTTCTATGGAGATAACCGGGCTCAACCCGCTTATCATATCCACATCCGGCCTTTCCATACCTCCAAGGAACTGCCTGGCATAAGCGGAGAATGTCTCCATATACCTTCGCTGTCCCTCTGCATAGATAGTATCAAAAGCAAGTGATGACTTCCCGCTGCCACTGAGTCCGGTTATGACAACGAGTTTATTCCTCGGTATCTTAACATTAATATTTTTCAGGTTATGGACCCTGGCTCCGCTTACACTC
>CAZGUR010000055.1:0-14790 GCA_964529295.1 uncultured Rikenellaceae bacterium
AGAGCGGCGGACTGTTAATCCGTAGGTCGAAGGTTCGAGTCCTTCCTGGGGAGCACAACAAGCTCAACCCCTGGCAACAACCAGGGGTTTTTTATTTATAATAATTTTCGAAGGTAGGTCAGAATTGGGTTTCCCGACTAGTTATAAGCTATCCGCAGGTCTTTATCCCGCATTGCATCTTTGAGCCTTTCCTTCCATTCGGGGTCATCCCAGGTGCCCAGTGCTGAGTGTGTAATAACATACTTCTCGGGTATGGGATGTGTGCCGAGCACCACTTTAAGGCCGAATTTTTCCTCTATCAGGCTTTTAAAATGATCGATATAGGGACAGGGAGGATAACCCACCAGGAATCCGGTTGCCAGGTGTATCACCCCGGCACCGTTCTTTGCCATCTCCTCCGGTACATATTCTATATTACCTCCCGGACATCCGCCACAGGTTGTATAGCCCACAAGCTCAAGCTCCTCATCATCGCCGTAAATATCAAATGCTCCTTCACGATTGTTCAGTGATCTCATACATTTGCCGCCGCCACAATCACGGTAGCGGTCACAGATAATGATTCCAATCTTTGTTTTTTTAGCCATTTTTAGATTTTTTTAATTGTTTGAGTAAATGCCTGCCTGATCATCTGTTAAGTATGATCAGAGCCGGTGCTGAATAAGGCCTGGAATTCCAAACCGCATTTAGAATATTCACTTATGTCTGTACTTATGTATTATTAATTCAATATCACTCATTTTAAATCCATAAATCCGCCTGAGCCTTCCCAGCTGCTCATTGCCACTTACAGAATATGGAAGATCCAGTTCTTTAATGATATGGCTGACAGGAACATTATACTTCATGGATACATTAATAAGGCTCATTGAGCCCAGCACTTCAATATCCGGGTCAATATCATGATGTTCTGTCTCGTACATATCTTCATGGATAAACCTGTCCCTGCCATCTCCCAGTTCAGTTACTTTTATATCCACAAAAAAAGGAAACAAGATCAGTATCAGTAATATAAAGCCAGATACAGATAACAGGGGAATGATCATAACCTTTTTCACCCCCGCCTTACATAAATAATTTATCAGACATCTCCAGTGCAGGATAATATGTAATACCAGCAGGGTAATAAAAAGCAGGGCAATAATAAGATGAACCGTACCCCATCCGTGACGATCAAGACCCAAAAAGGTCAGATCAACATTGCGGTCGTATACCTCCCATCTTTTTGATCCCGGTACAAGAATATACTTAATCAGCAATCCCAGTCCTGTCATAAGGGACAGGAAGATAAACATCAGGATATCTATCAGAAGGCACTGGTTTGTTTTTTTCATACAATGAACATTAAATGAGGTTCCTTTTTATCAAAGATCCCTTCCGGATATCATTACCACACCCGGAAGAGATCTTCTCAGACCACAGTTGAAAAGACAAGCTTATTTGCCATTCTTAAACATAATTTTTGATGATGCATCTTCAGCAGCCTTAATCAGTGGATATCCGGCAGGTGAAGCAGTCAGCAAGGGGTGAGTCCCTATCTGGGCAGTCAGCAATGCATTAATAGGCATCCTGTTTTCAATGATAATACCAATGGTGTTTGTTAACTCACCTGCCGATAATCCTCCGTATACTTCACCTCCGAGGATAACTCCCGATTCTTTTCCAACCACCAGTTTGACAAACTGCTTATGGGTATCTTCGAGTGTCCCGGGATGCCTGTCAATGCCTTCAAATTCACCTGTCACTATATCAAATCCTTCGTTCCTGGCAACTGTTTCTGTCAGACCTGCAACACCAAATCCGGTATTACCTAAAGCAGTTGAAAATATTGATATGGTACCGCTGAAAGTTTTTATGGCTGAAAGTTTATAAAGGTTCATGCCGGCAATACGTGCTTCGGCACAGGCTGTTGATGCAAGCATGATATTACTTGGTTTCCTTGTAACGAAATCCCTTTTCTCAGCACAGTCGCCCACAGCAAAAATATTATTGCCATCCGTCCTCATATATTCATCTACAAGAATAAAGCCGCTTTTACGGATTGCCAGTCCTGCTTCACGGGCGAGTGAAATATTAGGATCATATCCAAGGGACAGAACAACCGCATCTGCTTCTATCTTCTCTCCATTATCCATCAACACAGATTCCACTTTATTATTTTTCCCGATTATTTCCTTTACGCTTTTACCGGTCATGACTTTCACTCCCCTCTCTATCAGAAGAGATTCAGCACGCAGGGCAACATCGTCATCAAAAGCAAGCCCAAGTATATGTGGTAACTTCTCAATAAGTGTCACTTCCTTACCAGCTTTATTAAGCTCATCCGATATTTCCACTCCAATAAAGCCGGCCCCTATAGTGACTATTTTTTTAAGTCCTTCCAGCTTCTTCTGCATATCATCAAGATATTGTTTGTCTTTTGGTACGGTAAAGACATTTTCCAGGTCTTTGCCTTTCAGCCAGGAAGGTCTCTTTGGAGTTGACCCGGTGCACAGCACTAGTTTTTCATACTTGATTTGCTCCCCGGATTTCAAGTCAACAAGACTCTTTTCCCTGTTTAGTTTTGTAACCTCATCGTAAACCATGTCTATCCCGCTGGCTTCAAACATTTTCTCAGCGGGTAATATATTATTGTCAGACGAACCCACCGATCCGAAAATGTATGGAATACCGCATGGTATAAGTGTTCTGGGTAATTTCGTAACCACTGTAAATTTTTTATCGGGGTAAACCCTTTTACCGGTTGTTGCAGCTACTAATCCGGCAGCACTGCTGCCAATAATCAATACATCTGTGTTAGTCATAATATTATTTAAATTCTTTTAATTTATTATTATTATAAGCTTCTAAAGCCTCTTTTACTTTCATTTTATCTGCCCCTGTAAATATCTTTATCCCTGCCTTTTCAAGGGCTATGGCGGCATTTTCACCCGGACCGTTACCTGTTATCAACACCTCAGCTCCGGTATCATAAATTATTCTTGCTGTTTTCGGTCCGGCACCATGAGCTTCATTCTCAATATCCCGGTTATCATAAGGTGTTAGTTCCTCATTTGCTGTATCATAAACAAGCAGGTATTCAGTTCGCCCAAAGCGTGGATCAATCTTTGAGTCCCACCCCTCTCCTTTAGCCGTGAATGCAATTTTCATAATCTTATTTTTATTCGTTAATATTTTGTTTGATCTTCTCCCATGAATCTGTAATAAGCTTTTCAATATCCGGGTATCCGTTCTCCATAACGGTAACCCCTTTTGTTATGGCATCGGTAAAGCTGCTGCTGTAGGGGATATTGCATAAATGTATGATTGACTCTGATTCAATGAACTCCATTATGCGACCGGTAATCTCAGGGTTAATATCATATTTGTTTATTATGCATGATGCCTTAATGTCAAACTTCCTGACCAGCTCAAAAACCCTTTTCATATCATGGATACCCGACACCGACGGTTCAGTGACTATAACCACAAAATCTGCTCCTGACAGTGATGAGATAACAGGACATCCAATTCCGGGCGACCCGTCTGCAATAACATACTCCTTATTCCTTTTTCCGGCCAGTTCCCTGGCTTCCTTTTTCACTTTGGCCACCAGCTTGCCTGAATTATCTGCCCCGGCTCCCAGCTTTGCATGAACAAGTGTTCCGTTGATCCTTGTAGCGGAAATATAAAATTCCCCGGCCAGACGATCCGTCATGCTTATTGCTTCAGCCGGACAAATACGTGCACAATAACCGCATCCTTCGCAGTCCAGATCCTTAACAAAATATCTCTCCCCCTCAGCCTCAATAGCACCAAAGCGGCATTTTTCCATGCATAATCCACATGAAGTGCATACATCATTATCAATAGCCGCCAGCTGGCCGCTGTAAAAATCTTCCCTGTATTGGAAATCCGGGGACAGCAGCAGGTGCATATCAGCAGCATCCACATCACAATCAGCAATGATAGCTTCTTCAGATAAAAGAAATGCCAGGGATGCAGCAAGGGAAGTTTTCCCTGTTCCTCCTTTACCTGATATTACAACGATCTCTTTCATAGCTTTTGCTTTAACTCCCCAGTATATAGTCTTTTATCCTGTCCAGCGATTTCCTGAAGTCGGGCAGATTCTCATACACAAGTTCGCCTCTCGAATAAAGCTCTGCTACCTGCCTGTCATCTCTAATCCTGGCAATTATCCTGATATTTTCATTTTCACAGTACTCTTCGACGGCATTATTACCTGTGCCGAAGCGGTTAATCACCACAACATAATCCTTCCCGATGATATCCATGGTTTCAACAGCCAGCTTAAGGTCGTGAAGGCCAAAGGGCGTAGGCTCTGTTATAAGTATAATCCTGTCAGCATCCTTTGTGGCTTCTATAACCGGACATGATGTACCCGGCGGGGAATCAAGTATCATCATACTGTTATCCCCCGCCAGTTGGTCTATGTATTCCAGTGTCTGTGCAATCAATGGTACAGCCTGTTCCTGGCCTATATCAAGCCTGCTGCTGACAAAATCAAGATCAGGGTTCCTGTAATGGCTAAGCATCCCCATTCGTTGTTTCTTCATTGGAAGGGCAGACTCCGGACACATTTCGGAACATGCATAGCAGCTATGGCATAATTCAGGATAAACAAGTATATGCTTACCCAGGTTCAGCACAGCATTAAAATTACATACATCCTGGCATAGTCCGCAGAAGGTACAGTCCTGCTCCACCCAGACAGGGATCATTTTATACTTTACTTCCTCATATACTTTTTCTGCCCTGATGAATAAACCGGAATTAGGCTCTTCAACATCAAGGTCCGCAAGTATAATATCCCTGTATGCAGAAAGGTAAACAGCAAGGTTGGTCGCCAGTGTTGTTTTACCGGTACCCCCTTTGCCGCTGGCTATTGCTATCTTCACTATATCATTTCGCTGTTTAATGGTCACAAAAGTTATTACCGCTCAGTATAGTCAATTATGATTATCCCATGGAGCAGCTTTTAATGGTCACAAAGGTTATCACCGCTAACAAGGGTGTCTTTCAGGAAGTTTTCCACCAGGTCTTTCGGGCTTCCCCCGCTTACGCCAACACATACTTTTATATTATTGGCAGCAAAAAGGTCACGGGCTTTCTGGCCCATACCCCCTGCAATTATCACATCAACGCCCAGCCCGGCCAGGAATCGCGGGTACACACCCGGCTGATGTACAGGAGGGTTGACATACTCCTCCTTTATTACGGTATTGTTCTCCGTATCAATAACAGCGAACTTTTCACAATGACCAAAATGAGCCGTCAGCTCATTTCCTACAGTCGGAACAGCAAATTTCATTTTCAGTTTTTATTAATTATTTATTTAATAACTCTTCCCTGATCATCGGGTGTCCGCAATCAGGGCATTTGATGCTTGTACATTTAACACCTTGTTGATGAGGCAGTTTTTTTCCGCATTTTGAACAAACGCAAAATCCACCCGGACCGAAACTGCCTCCTTTGTTTCTTCCTTTTCCTCCCTGTCCGGGTCCTCTGTCCTGTTTCATTAATCTTTAAATTTTGATAATTTGTTTTCAAGGAAAGCCAGCTGGTCTTTCAACCCCTCTATTTCCTTTTCAAGAAACCGCTTTTCATTTTTAGTATCAGCACTATAATCGGGTGCAGGAATGCTTCCCCAGGCATATCCCCGGCCAAACCTGCCCCTTAAGCCCCGACGAAAACCCAATCCCGGTCCCCGTCCTGATCCATAATCCCGGCCATAAAATACTCCGGGTTCATCATTTCCGACGCAAAATCCCAGGCGCCGTCCGGTCATCGGACCTGCTCCTGTTGGTCCTGTTCTGTCTCCTCCTGGCATAATTACCTCCTTTTTTTAAATGTTACTATTTCTGTTTCTGTGCCTGCAGCAATTACCATGTCCGAATCCACCCGCCAGGTTAAGCAGGTTATCTGAATGACAAACAGGACACTGGGTAATTGCCTGGTTAAAACTTGTTTTGAACATATGTCCACAGTCCTGGCATTTTATAATATTATTCCTGAAATGAACATTTCCACCATTTATACTCAGGAGTTTTCCCTGGGTGATAAAATCAACCAGCTTTTTCCTGGCCTGCTCAATCAGCCTGGTGAAGGTTGATCGTGAAATTTCCATTTCTTCTGCCGCTTCTGCGTGAGACATAGCATTCTGATCAGCCAGGCGCAGTGCCTCAAACTCATCAAGTGAGAGATCTATTACATCCAGTCCCTGTGCCCTGGAACCAATAGGTTTGAACTCCGTGTAAAGCGGGGGTTCATACACTATACGGTTATTTTTCGGTCTTGGCATTATAAACTATTTTACACAAATATAATGCACATATGTTCATAATGCAAATAAAAACAGAATTTTTTTGGGATCAGAACAGCACAAAGCTCTGATTAAGTTTATACTTTTATCCTGCTATGCTCTGCGGTTTTGAAAAAGATAGCCGGGCAACTGAAAACGCAGCTCTATACCTTTACCTTACTATGCTCCTCGGCTGTAACAACCTGGTAGCCCTTATTGACAATAAGATCGGCTTTTGGTTTGAGAGAGGATACGGCCTTATGCTCACAGTCAAGTATCTTCAGCCTGAAGGTATTCATTTCCTCCTTCATCCTCATGATCTGGTTGATCTTTGTCTCCTGGTAGGTAAGATCAATAAAAACCCTCAGGTCAACATCGGGGGCATCAATAGCATACAGGCCATCAATAACCAGAAGGTCTATCTTGCTGAAATCGGTAAGCAGCTTATCCACCTGCTCGGGTATCAGGTCAATGCAGGGTACCATACATTCCTGCTCTTCCTTGAAATCCCTTATGGTCTTCCTTATTTTAACCCAGTCATACTCATCAATACCTATCTTGTCAAAGCCTTTATTCCTCCGCCACTCTTCACGTAAGAGGGGCTGTATCTTATAATAATTATCGGTATGTATAACCTTAACCCTGATATTATCTTCCTTCAGAGCCTTGCCGAGGGTATGTGCCAGCTCGGATTTTCCCGAGCCTGACTCTCCTGATATACCAACAATATACCTGTACCGTCCGTTCTTCTTCTCAAGCTCCTTTCTTACTACCTTCTGAATAGCTTTAGCAGCTTCCTTGTGCATCTCACTTATCAAAAGCACATCACCTAACATCCTGTCTTGCTTTTTAAATTCATCTTAAATATCCTGCCTCTTTCAAGCGTAATTTTTTCACCGCAAATATGGGCTTTTATTTTATTTTTCTTACTTCTGTCGGCTATTATTTCAAGGCTGTTTTCGAAAACAGCCACTTTGAAGTGTGTGCCCCTGAAACTGAAATTAAACCTTACGCTTTTCCAGTGTTCCGGCAGATCAGGGTATATTACCGGTTCATCGCCCGATACATCCAGACCGCAGAAAACAGACAGCACAGTATAAACTGTTCCGGCCATTACACCGCAATGTATGCCCTCTCCTGTTGTTCCTCCCTGTATATCAACCAGGTCGCTTTGCAGCGCCTCCATATACATTTTCCATCCAAAATCATGCCTTCCCAGCCGGTATGCCAGCTCTGAATGCACGAGCCTTGACAGTGTTGAACCATGGGATGTCCTTGCAATATAGTAATCAAAGTTTTTCTCAAAATAATCATCAGGCACTTCATATCCCAGCCTGCTAATGATGGAGGTGGTTGTTTCATACCCCAGGTTAAAAAAGGTCATCAACAGGTCGGCCTGTTTGGCAAGCTTAAACTCATCCGGCGATTTACCTTCAGCTTTAAGTATCCTGTCAAGACGGTGAATATCCCCATACTTCTCCCTGTATGCATCCCAGTCCAGTTCCTTAAGTTTAAGATAGCCCCTGAATTGTTCAATAATACCCTCAGCGGAAATACTAAGCAGAAGATTTGAGCTGATATCATTCCATTTTTCTAGCTCATCCGGCTTAACCACTTCATACCTGTTAAACAGTTTATCTTTCTCCTCTTCATTCAGTCCACCCATAAACTCCAGCGCCTTCTGCATCATCCAGCTTGCCATTATATTGGTATAGGCATTATCTGTCAGGCCTCCTTCCTCATCACCCGGCAGTTTTTCATGAAATTCATCCGGACCCATTACCTTATGTATATGATATCCGCCTTCTTTCTCATCATATTCACATTTACTTTCCCAGAAGCGGCATATCTCAAAGAGCATCTCGGCTCCATATTTCATCATAAATGGTTTATCGCCGCTTACCAGGTAGTAGTTATAGAGGTTAAAAGCAATGGCCAGGCTCACATGCCTCTGCAGTTGGCTGTAATCATCGCCCCATTTACCCGAAACAGGATTAAGATGAACAACCTGCGTTTCCTCCCTTCCGTCACTGCCGCTCTGCCATGGATACATTGCTCCCCTGTATCCCTCCTTACGGGCTGCATCCTTTGCCCTGTCAAGCCTTCTGAACCGGTACATAAGCACTGACTTCACAACTTCCGGGAAATGGATATTATACAAGGGCAGGATATACAGTTCATCCCAGAATATATGCCCGCGATAGGCCTCACCGTGGAGTCCTCGCGGCGGTATGCCGGCATCAAGATCCACATGATGGGGCGATGCCGTAACCATCATATGGTAAAGGTGCAGCCGTATCAGTTTCTGAGCATTCCTGTCGCCCTCCACAAGCGTATCTGCTTCATTCCATATCTTATCCCATGCCTTTGCCGACAGTTCCAGCTCCCCATCATAATCAGTCATCCTCTCCATTGCCTTTCGGGTATGCTTTTCAGGAATCGTAACTTTCTTATCCTGTGAGCTGTAGATAGCAACAAGCTTTTCAAGCACCTGTTCTTTTCCCTTTTCGGCTTTAAGGGTAAAATCCTGGCATGCCTTGCCTTTTGAACATGTGCAATCCATTATATTGTCCAGATCCTCACTGCCATTGACAATGTGCCTTGCACCCAGCTTTATAACAATGTTGGACTCGCTTGTTTTAACCTTAATAAATGCCCTGTTGCCATCTATCCTCTCTGACATATGGCTCAGGTGGACCTGGTTAAGATCCTTATATCTCTCAACCCCTGCATTTATATGGTTGCCGTCAAGTTCAGACCTGAATGTTATCTCCTCATCATAATTAACAGGTATTACAGTGTATTTCATTGCTGCAACATGCTTGTAGTGCATGCTGGCAAACCTTGACGAACGGACTATTGTTATCCTCCCCTTATCATCCTCAAGTTCAAGTTCGCGCTGCAGCTCACCATTCCTGAAATTAAGCTTTCTGCTGAAGCTCTTTATTTTCATTCCCGGATCCGGGTCAAAAGCGAACCAGTCACCATCGCCTATCCTGAATTTTACAGCTATCCAGTTGGGGATATTGACAAAATCCTCATTTTCTATCTCCCTTCCTGCCACCTTCGACACTAGCCTGTTATAGAGTCCGGATATATATGTACCCGGATAATTAACCTCATTGGCTTTACTCTCCTCCAGTGCCCCCCTGGTACCGAAATACCCGTTACCCACTGTCAGCAGTGCTTCCCTCGACCGTTCCTTTTCAAGGTTATAATCATAATACTTCAGGCACCATGCATCCTTATCGATTCCTGCATCAAACCACCTGTTAATATCTTCAAGGCTGATCTCCGAAAGGTCTTCAACAACTATATCCCCTCCATTGATCCGCAGCTCATTAACATTACACTCGCGGGCAACACCCAGAACAAGCCCGAAGTTACCATTCCTGCCGGCCTGTACCCCTGACACTGCATCCTCCACCACTATGGACCTGTGATATTCTACCCCCAGCCTGTCGCACGCAGTGGTAAAAATATCAGGCTCAGGCTTGCCGTTCAATCCCAGTTCAGCCGATACAACACCATCTATCCTTGTCTCAAAAAGGTCAAGCAATCCTGCCGTCTCAAGGACAGGCTTGCAGTTCTTGCTTGATGAAGCCACACCTACCCGTACACCAAGCTTTTTCAGCTGTTTAATCATCTTAACGGTGGAATCATAGGCCTGTACTCCTTCCCTGTCAAGTATCTCCATAAACTTGACATTCTTGCGGTTTCCCAGCCCGCACACCGTATCTTTTGAAGGATCATCGCCGGGATCACCATAATCAAGCTCTATACCCCTTGATTCCAGGAATGAAGCCACGCCCTTATACCTGGGCTTGCCATCCACATAGGGAAGGTAATCATCATTATGGGTAAACTCCCTGAAATCTTCATTATTCTTCTCATACCATTCCTCCAGAAACTCATCAAACATCCTTTTCCAGGCTGTCCCATGCACCAGGGCTGTCCTGGTAATAACACCATCCAGATCAAATATTACGGCATCAAATTTCAGCATATTGATAAACTATTTGTTACAAAATTTGGTTATAAAAGCCAGTCATTGTATTTTATTAAAGATTTTATACATTATAATCTTAGCTTATAGAAAAGATACAAAAATGACAAGCTGTATTTAAACACACAAAATAATGAAAAAATTATTCATAGCCTCAAAACAGGTGCCTCTTAATGTATCATTCGATGATGAGGGTCTCACAATAGAACAAACCGGTGAGATATCCATACCCGGACTCAAGGAGTTTTACGAACAGTTTGAGACTACGTGGGTGGGATATACCGGTCTGACTGATCAGGATTGCAGTGAAGAAGACAGGAAAAAGATAGACAAAGAGCTATCAGAGTGCAACTGTATACCTGTTTACTCCTGCAAGGAAGATTATGAGCTATTCCTTCATGACTTTTCAAGGAATACTCTCTGGCCACTTTTTCATTATTTTCCCCAGGACACTGAATATAACGACAAAGCCTGGGAGGCATATATGAGAGTTAACGGCATCTATGCAGAGAAACTGGCATCCTGTATGGAAGATGGTGATATACTTTGGGTGCACGATTTCCACCTTATGCTTCTTCCAAAAATGATAAGGGATCTCAGGCCGGGTATCTCCATCGGGCTATTCATCCATGTTCCCTTCCCTTCCTACGAGGTGTTCAGGTTATTACCATGGAGAACGGAGATACTCGAAGGAATGCTGGGTGCAGATCTTATCGGTTTTCACACCTATGGTTATGTAAGGCATTTCCTGAGTAGTGTAAGGAGGCTGATGGGGCACGACACTGTTTTCAACAGGATATCCATTGACGAAAGGACATTAATGATAGATGCTTTCCCCAGGGGCATCCATTATGAGAGGTTTGTGAGCGAGCTTAAACTGCTGCGGGAGAACGGGCAGGGGAAAGAAAACAAGATAAAAAAACAGATTGAAGCTCATCTTTTTGAATCAAAGGATAAGAAGATTATCCTGTCAATTGACCCTCTCGATTATACAAAAGGCATACCCCAGAGGATAAAGGCCTTTGAGCTGTTCCTTCAGGAACATTCCGAATATCTTGAAAAAGTAAGCCTTCTGCTCCTGGCCCTGCCAACCGGGGAAACCGGACCCTCATACCATGCCCTCAAGAGCCAGGTTGATGAGCTGGTAGGAAGGATAAACGGCACTTACGGCACCATTGTATGGACACCGATAATATACCTTAACCAGCATTTCAGCTTTGAGGAGTTAATAGGCCTCTATGCCTTCTCCAATATAGCTCTTATATTACCCCTGCGTGACGGCATGAATATGGCAGCCAAGGAATATGTTGCATCACGCATTGACGGGAAGGGCGTTCTCATACTCAGCGAGCTTGCAGGCGCTGCCAAAGAGCTGCATGAGAGTATACTGGTTAACCCCAATGACCTTGGTGCAGTGGTAAAAGCCATTAAGCAGGCACTCGAAATGCCTGAAGACGAACAGCTCAGGCGCAACAATGTAATGAATGAAAGGTTAAGGCGTTACACATTGAACAGGTGGGCTAACGAATTTATCTCCAAGCTGCAGGGTGTTAAAAAGATACAGGAGTCCAACCTGACAAGGAAGCTGAGCCAGAGAAGGAGGAACGAGATAATAACAACATACAAGATAGCGGGTAAACGCATTCTTTTTCTCGATTATGACGGCACGCTGGCATGGTTTAAAAAGAATCCGGAAGACGCAAAACCAGATGAGGAACTGTACGGTATAATCGATGCACTTACAGCTGATGACAATAACACCGTCACAATAATCAGCGGTCGAGATAAGGAGACACTGGGGAGGTGGTTCCCTGAAAAATGGAAGCTGCATTTTATTGCCGAACATGGGGTATGGCTCAAAGAGCCTGACGGCGACTGGCATATGATGGAGCAAATAGATAATGAATGGAAAGAGTCGGTATTGCCCCTGCTGGAGTTCTTTGTTGATCAGACACCCCAGACATTCATTGAGCATAAAAATTTCTCCCTGGTATGGCATTACCGTAAGGCCGATCCGGACCTTGGTGAACAAAGGGCATGGGAGCTTAAGGACGAACTACGCTACCTTACAGCAAACCTTAACCTGGAAATAATGGACGGGGACAAGGTGCTTGAGATAAAATATTCAGGTATCAATAAAGGACGGGCGGCACTACAAAAGATGGCCACAACTGATTATGACTTTATCTTTGCTGTAGGCGACGACTGGACGGATGAATATACTTTCGATTCCATGCCCCCGGAAGCATACACAATAAAGGTTGGGACAAAAACCACAAAGGCTAACTATTATGTTAAGGCTGTCGACGATGTTAGATCACTGCTCAGTGCCTTTACAGAAAAAGGCTGAAAAATATAAGATGACAATAGGGAAACAAAAACTTTTCCCCCTTGTTTATACTTTGAAACAAACTCTTAGCTTAACAACCAGTCATACAAGGAACATGAGTCAGGCGAAGCAATCTCATGAACAAAATGGCTAAATATATAAATCTATGAAACGCAACGTTGGAAAAACAGACAGTATAATAAGGATAATACTTGGTATACTGATAGGAGCTGCAGGTATAATATTTGAATCATGGCTTGGACTTTTTGCCATTATACCGATCGTCACGGCACTGACAGGTAGCTGTGGTTTATACATGCCTTTCGGTATCAGTACCAGGAAAAATAAATAACAAAAGTACAGGGCGGCACAGACCGTCTTATACCTTAAGAGCTCTCCTGACAATATATCACAGCATACGTGTTTTGATTCTCTGACCTGTTTTGTGTAACTTGCAAAATCTTGATTATACAATAATTAAACATGATGATATGATATTACGAATGAGGATTTTTCTTGTTATACCTATAATTACACTGTTATTTTCTTCCTGCAGCACTGAAGAGCCTTTATCCACGGAACCTAACCTTATATATATCCTGGCCGATGACCTGGGCTATGGTGATATCTCCTCCTTTAACCCGGCATCAAAGATAATAAGTCCCAATATTGACATGATAGCCACGGGCGGAATGATGTTTAAGGATGCTCATTCAGGCTCGTCCACAGGAACCGGCAGCAGGTACGGCATACTAACGGGACGTTACGCCTGGAGGATAGAGGATCTTAAGGAAGACGACACCGGAAGCCGGGATAAACCGCTTATTGACGGTGAGAGGCTAACCGTTGCATCCATGTTAAAAGCAAAAGGTTATTCAACAGCTTGCATAGGGGAATGGCAGCTGGGACTGGGCTGGGTAAAAGACCAGGAGAATGGAGCCATTGATTTCAGCCGGGAACTTACAGCAGGACCGGGCACCTTTGGTTTTGACTATTCCTATATAGTACCCACCTCTCTCAATATACCGCCTTATGTTTATATAGAAAACCATAAGGTGACATCACAACCCGACCGTATAACTTCTGACAACTCTGAGTACGGAGGATGGAAAGAAGGACTCACCGGTGCTGATTTTAAACATGAAGAGGTGCTTCCGCATCTTACAGAAAAGGCGGTGGAATGGATAAACGGGAATGCAAAAGAAGATGAGCCTTTCTTCCTTTATTTTGCACCAACAGCCCCTCATACCCCGATACTGCCATCGGAGGAATTCGACGGTGCAAGCAGCACCAATCCATACGGCGATTTTGTGGTGATGCTCGATAATATGGTGGGAAAGATAACGGCTGCACTTGAGGAGAATAATGCATCGGAAAATACAATCATTATATTCACCTCTGATAATGGTCCTGCTCACGGAACAGGTATTGAGGAATTGGCCAAACTGGGACATTCACCCGGATTTGTATATAAGGGGCATAAATCGGATATCTTCGAAGGCGGACACCGCGTGCCTTTTATCATCAGGTGGCCTGATGTAATAAAGCCAGGCAGGACAGGTGTAATACCGGTATCCCTTAACGACCTTATTGCCACCATGGCAGACATAACAGGCTATAAGCTGCCCGATAATGCTGCAGAAGATTCATACAGCCTGCTACCGGTGATAAAAGAGGAAAATGTAAAATACGAAAGAGAATCGATAATTCACTATTCGGAAAATGGGTACATAGCCATAAGAAAGGGTAAATGGAAACTCATAGTACCTGCTGGTGAAGAGATACCGGGCCATCCGGAGAGGGAAGCTGAAGAAGCGGAATTATCTGCACCCCGTTTGTATGACCTCGACAATGACTACAGGGAAGAAGATAATATAGCTGAAGATAATCCTGCTATTGTTGATGATCTGAAAGCACTGTTGCTTGAACATGTACAGAAAGGACGATCAACACCCGGAACGGAGCAGTAAAAGTACGGCAGAACAGGTCAACACCCCGTACGGAGCAGTAAAAGTACGGCAGAACAGGTCAACACCCCTTACGAAGCAGTAAAAATTACGGCAGAACAGGTCAACACCCGGAATCAGACCAATTATGTCGGGACATTCGCAAAATAGGCTGTATTTCTAAAAATCCGGTCAGGTAAACGATATC
>CAZGUR010000056.1:0-14750 GCA_964529295.1 uncultured Rikenellaceae bacterium
TGAAGAAGTACAAACTTGCACATTTATAACTTGATTCTGTGTTTCCCATATATCCGCACTTGCAGGTGCTCAGTATTTTCACGGTCAGTAAAATGCCTAAAGGCTTCATCCGAAACAGGCGACTTTATCCTTATATCCCTTATTGTTTTGAGGATAATATCGACCGCAGGTCTCCTCACTTCAATATTGCCATCAAGAAACCACTCGTCCGACCTGCGCCTCAATTCAATTTCATTATTGTGGTCATCGCTAATCAGGATACTGTATATCCGATCTGTGTTTTCCACATAAAAAACCGAATTCTTTGCACCGAAAGGAACCTGCCTGCCTATAAGCAACAGGGCCAGGACAGCAATTATTATTATTATTATTCCCGTTCTTTTTATACTGTCAGACTGCATATCTTTTTCTTCTTATCAACCAGAAAAGCAAGCCTCCGGCAAGAACTATTATTACTGGTCCAAGAGTATTGATTAACTGCCACATTATCCTGTTATCACGCACCTTCTCCCTGTCAAGCAAACGTATCTTCAGCTCCCGTGAGCGCAGGCTTATCAGGTTATTCTCATCTACCAGGTAATTAAGGCAGTTAATAATAAAATCCTTATTGCCAAAAGTCTGGCCTGAATACCTGTCAATACCCAGGGGACGGGGACTGATTCTGTTACCCGTCATGCTCACTTCGTTTCTTATTATATCCCCATCGGCAATAATAATCATCCTGGTGCTGTCACTGCTTTTTTTCAGCTGCCCTCCAGTCCAATCAGACATCCTGTTGGCATATAGAGACTTAAACCTGCCTTCCACAAGTACGGCCACCGGAATAAATGATCCGGTAAATACTTCTTCAGGAGGCGGGTTTTTATAGTCATCAAGCTCTATCAGCATGGGAGGGCTGACCGTTCTGCTTCGGGCTGAGCTCGTCAGTAATATTTCTTTATTAACTGAGCTGTCAGTTCCCACCGTATCAATAGTATTAACAAATTCACCCTTTACCTTATTAATATTACGTGTAAGGGGACTGTCAGTTGCGGGGTATAACAGGGGGTTATATATCCATGGTACAGGAATAACTTGCTGCGACTCCCCTATTGTCGACCTTACGGGTATTATCTGGCAATCAGTATCCTGTAAAAGAACAGGGTTAATACGCACTCCGTACCTGAACAGCTGATCTTCAATATTCAGTGGTTCATATAAAGCCATTGTACCCCCACGTGCCAGGCTGTCCTTATTGACCACTACCTCATCTATTAACCATAATACCTTTCCCCCATTCATAATATACTGGTCAATGACCAGCTTGTCTTCTTCACTGAAAGGAGATAAGGGCTTTGCAATAATCACTGCCGAGTAATTGTTAAGTATACCAGGCTCCCCGTTTATTGTTCCACGGTCCACGGTAAAAAATTTTGCCATCTCCAGTGTTATATCAGCCACTTCCATCTCGTCCAGTTCACCATGGCCTTCTGTAAAAGCCACCCTGTGAACAGTATCTGAGCTTATGGTGGCTATGGGTTGTATCAATTCATATTCCAGTCCCTCCACCGAGTTGGACAGGTTGACCTCCGCAGGCAGGGAGGGATTATTCTTCAGGAAGTTCACCGGTATCTCCACCGAGTTATAGTTTAATATCATACCCGGGAATATCATCTTTTCAGATCTGCCACCCTCCTCATCATTATCCATTACAGTTACCGGCACCAGTCCTTTTTCCACGAGTGAAAGCTGGTATTTATTCCTCTCAGACTCATCCTCTGACTCCGAGGGATTGATGAAAAGAAAATCCACCTTCCGGTCTGAATACATTCTGAACTCATCAAGCATTGCTTTCACCGACCGCTTCAGCTTTTTAAAACCTATCGGCATATCACCATCCAGGTAAACCTGGAAATACACATCATCTTCAAGTCCGGCCAGCACCTTTTTTGTCTGATCAGACAGGGTATGCCTCTTATCTGAGGTAAGGTCTGCCCGGAAAGACACCATTGAAGATAAAAGGGCTACCAGCACCAGCACCAGCATTTTCATGCCATAGCCTGATACCAGGGTCCGCTTGATCCGGCGCCAGCCCCTATCGTTTGCTTTTACCGGGCGGCGACGGGATGAGAGCAGCAATTTCGATGCTTCCGTAAAAACAAGAACAGTGATAATATAATAGACAATATCCCTTGAATCGATTACTCCCCTGCTTATTGATCTGTAATGCTCATTAATGCCAAGGCTGATAATAGTTTCATCCATTCTCTTCAAACCAGGCAATGTGGCAATGGAGTCAAAACCTGCAAACAGAATAAACCCTGTTAACACGGCTGTGATAAAGGCCACCACCTGGTTGGAGCTCAATGTGCTTGCAAATATGCCTATAGCAGCATATACAGCCGCCAGGAAGAACAGGCCGATGCCCGAACCCAGTGTTCCGCCACTGTCTATATTACCGGCTGTCTCGCCCAGGATACTGACAGTTATATAATAAATTATACATGGTAACAGGGCCATCAGCACCAGTGTCACAGCTGCGAAGTACTTACCGTATATTATATCCCTTTCCGTCACAGGCCTGGAAAGCAGAAGCTCCAGCGTGCCGCTGCGCTTTTCCTCGGCCACCATACGCATTGTGACAGCCGGTACCAGGAACAGGAACACCCAGGGACTGATAATAAAAAGTGGTTCAAGGCTGGCATAGCCACTGTCAAGGATATTCCATTGTCCCGGCAATATCCACATAAACAGGCTATTGATAAGGAGGTAGACAAGTAAGACGATATAGGCTGTCATCCCGGTAAAAAAACTGGCTATCTCTCTTTTATATACTGCAAACATATTATCGCTTATTTGGAGTACAAATGTACTTAAAAAGCACTATTTATTACAGTTGCAGGCCTTACATCTTTTATATCAACAATCAGCAGGTCGCGGAAATAAAAGTCTATGATCTCCTTCATCTTAAAATCTCTGTCAGCCATCACCAAAGCTCCTTCCTGGCAGAGACCGACACCATGACCGTATCCACGGCCTTCAAGACTGACATTATCCTCATCAATCTTAAGGGAGAAAAACGCAGATTTCAGTCCCCATTCCCCTCTTATCCTTGTCAGAGGGTATGAAAAATCACCTGCTGTATAATTACGTTTCCTGCTTAGCTGTTCAAATTCCAGATCACTGTCGTTTAGATGCTTATAACCATGAGCAGCAAGGTAACTTATCCATTCTCTTTTATTTATTTCCCGTGACCACCGTGCGTTTCTCGAAAAGCTGCAATAGGGATCAATTACCTCTGAAATATGGGGCATAGCTGTGAGCCATACATTCTCGGGCGACTCTGTCTGCCCGCCGCAATTGGAATGGAAAGGTGTGAAAACCAGGACACTGTCAGCATTAACCAGCACCATATCCTCTGTTTCTTTAACAGCCTCCTCAATAATCTGAACTTGTGATCCGCCATGGTATACCTGGCAATCTGTACCGTCACAGAGCTTAAAACCATCCTGTGCATGTTTATGATAATGCATATAAAGATATGTCCTTGCCAGCAGGGCCTGGGTCTTAAAATATTCCACACCCCCTTTAAACCCTGCTTCAGCCTGGACTACACCCATCAGGTAATCACCGGTGCCAACAACATTTATTGCCAGTAAAGAGGCAATATCCGGTTTAACTATCAGCTTACCCTGGTATTCCCTTTTTATATCTGAACGGAGGTTATTACGCAAAGAAAAATAATTATCCCCTGCCACCGGTTCCAGCATTATTGAATCAGCAAGTACCGTTCTGTAGCGCGGGATGCTCACCAGAATATTTTCACCGGCCTTAACTATAAGTATATTATCATGTTCATAAAGGGTAAAGCTTTGTCCGCCTGCCTTCATATTATACTGACCCGAATTTATACTCAGGGTGAGCGACAGGGGTTTATCAAGGCTAAGCAAACCTATCCTTACACTTTCTTCAGCCGGCAGATGGAATGATACAAGCAGCAGGCTTAAAAGAAAGCTAATCTTCTTCAACTCAGTTAACATTATCTGCCAGTTTTACCGAATGATACATATCCACTGCTATCCTGGCCGAGGCATCCTTTCCTGCAAGCATCTTTCTGAGAGCAGAATAGTCCTCGAGCATTGCTTCCCTTTTGCGGCCACCCGGCAATATTGCATTCAGTTCAGAAACAATATTTTTTTCATTAAGGTCAGCCTGGATAAGCTCCTTTACTATTTCCCTGTCCATAATAAGGTTAACAAGTGATATAAATCTTATTTTTAACAACATACGGGCTATAATATATGACAGGCGGCCGGCGCGGTAACATACCACCTGTGGTATATTGGCTATTGCCGTCTCGAGTGTGGCAGTTCCCGATGTTACCAGGGCTGCATCAGAGCCGGACAGCAGCCGGTATGTACTGTCACAGACAAGCCTGATATTGCTGTCTTTCAATATAGCTGAATAAAGCGATTCATCAATTGTACTGATTCCTGCAACTACAAACTGGTAATCGGGTAAGTATTTTTCCATCCCTGTCATCACAGGCAATATTCTCTTTACTTCCTGAACGCGACTGCCGGCAAGCAGGGCTATTACAGGTTTATCCTCAAGGTGATGTTCTTTTATCAGTGCCTCCCTTCCCCCTGACTCTGCCATTCCTTCTTTAACCGTTCCAACCAGCGGGTTTCCAAAGTAATGGACCCTGTAATCATTCTCTTCAAAAAAAGCTTTTTCAAAGGGAAAGATAACGTACATCCTGTCGATATAACGCTTTATCTTTTTAATCCTTGATTTTTTCCAAGCCCACACTTTCGGGCTTATATAATAATAAATTCTAAAATCAAATTTTTTCAGCTTTTCGGCTATCCTGAGGTTAAAGCCGGGATAATCTATCAGTATCACCAGGTCGGGCTTATATTCAAGAACCTGCTGTCTGCATTTCTTCATGTTCCTGAATATCTTACCCAGCTTTAACAGTACCTCCCAGAAACCCATTATAGCCAGCTCCCTGTAGTGAACAAGAAGCCTGGCACCCGCTTCCTTCATCTTATCGCCCCCCCAGCATGCTATATCAGCCTCCGGATCAACCTTTTTTATCTCCTTTACCAGGTTTGAACCGTGCAAATCCCCTGAAGCTTCACCTGCTATTATAAAATATTTCACAAATTCTGTCCTCTGTTAGTTACTCAATATCTGATATTTCGCAGATGGACTGCAATACTATCATTTTACAAGCTGAATATCATAATAATTTCACAGCAAACACTGCTATTGCCCAAAGTATGGTTATCCCCAGGACGCCCCTGGCACTCAGCAGTCTGTCTGAACGGGTAAAGATAAGGAAGATGACAATATTAGGGAAGACACACAGGCTTATTATATGTGACAGTATATCCCTGCTAAGTATCCTTTCGATATATCCTTTAATGGTCATATTATCTCCAGCAAACAGGAAAATAATAAAGAACACCACTACCGGAAAAAGCAATCCCGCAAAGAAGCCAGTAAAAAATCTGTCAGATGCAGGCTTATCTGTCATTTCCCAATCTGTTTTTCCAGGTCAGCAATATAGTCATGAGCTGTCATATCCACCGATACCGGGACAACCGATACATAGTTTTTTGACAGGGCCCATTCATCAGTATCTTCGGATTCAGGTTCATGATTCTGAAATATTCCTGTTAGCCAGTAATATGATTTACCCATAGGATCTTTGCGTTTCTCAAATTCCTCACGCCAGTTACCTCTTGCCTGTCTGCATACCTTAATACCCCTTATACCATCCCCATCCACCGAGGGTATATTGACATTGAGGCACACACCTTTTGGCAGTTTATTCTTCTCCAGCATATTCATTATCTCCCTGACATATTTCTTTGTATGGGAAAAATCAGCCTTGGAAGAAAAATTATTAAGTGAAAAACCAACTGAATCAATTCCATACAGGCATCCTTCTATTGCTGCAGCCATTGTTCCTGAATATATAACGCTTACAGAGGCGTTGGAGCCGTGATTTATCCCCGACACCACCCAGTCAGGCTCTCTTTCCAGCAACTGGTTAACCGCTATCTTAACACCGTCCGTGGGTGTACCGCTGCAGGCATAAATCCTTTTATTATCCGTTTCCTTCAGCAGCTTCACCCTTATCGGCATCTTAACAGTAAGCGCCTGCGACATACCGGAGCGACTGTCAATGGTCGAAACCACAACCAGCTTACCGAATTCCTGCATTACATCTATCAGCGTACTGAGGCCTTCAGCATAAAGACCATCATCATTTGTAATTAAAATCAGTCTGTCGTCCTTTTCAATCTTCATATTTACAATAACCCTTTTATTATATGTTTTATTATATGTTTTATTATTTCCCTTACACTTAAATATAAAAAATCTTCTGCCTCCCCTGCCAGCTTAAGTGCTCAATTAATACAGATAAATATGCATATTAATCAAGTATTATACAAAGATAGCTAAATACGCTTAGCTAAATAAAGTAAATTTTCCTCTTAATACTTTTTTTAAAATCCTTACTTTTGCCACTGGCTATATTCAGTCACAGATTATTACTGTAATATTGAGAAGCCATATCAATTAATTTTAAACGCATAAAACAAGCATGAAGATATCATATAACTGGATACAGCAATACCTTGAGACCGATAAAAATCCAGGTGAATTAAGCACCATATTAACCAACATAGGGCTTGAGGTTGAAGGGATGGAAGACTGGATATCTGTAAAAGGTGGACTAAAGGGGGTTGTTACAGGCAAGGTCCGAAGCTGCAAAAAACACCCTGATGCGGATAAACTGTTCCTTACCACTGTGGATACCGGCAGCGGTGACCTGCTAAGTATTGTTTGCGGAGCTCCCAATGTCAGGCAGGGGCAGAAAGTTCTGGTTGCCACACCCGGCACTGTTCTTAATTTCAAAGGAAACGACTTTTTGATAAAAAAGTCAAAAATAAGAGGAGAGATATCCGAGGGAATGATATGCGCGGAGGATGAGCTGGGACTGGGCGATTCACACGATGGTATTATGGTATTGCCGGAGGACACCCCCACGGGTATTCCTGCCCATGAACTGTTTAATATTGAATATGACACAGTTTTTGAGATAGGTCTCACCCCAAACAGGATAGATGGCGGTTCACATTATGGTGTGGCAAGGGACCTTGCTGCATATTTCAATATTTTCAGACCCTGCACAGCCACACTTCCATCAGTGGAAGGGTTCAGTACAGATGATAAGTCAAGGCAGATACCGGTTATCATAGAAAATGAACATGATTGCATCAGGTACTCAGGCCTCACAATAAGTAATGTCAGTGTAAAAGAATCGCCCGGCTGGCTAAAAAACCGGCTAAGAGCAATAGGTCTTGGCCCGGTAAACAATATTGTGGATATTACAAATTATGTGCTACACGAATGCGGGCAGCCACTTCATGCTTTTGACGCAGACAGGATAGCAGGTCAGCAAGTTATAATAAAAAATCTTCCGGAAAAGTCAAAATTTACAACCCTGGATAAGCAGGAAAGGGAATTATCGGCTTCCGATCTTATGATATGTGATAAGGAAAAAGCATTGTGCATTGCAGGTGTTTTTGGAGGTATTGATTCCGGTGTAACAGAACAAAGCCGCAATATCTTTCTTGAGAGTGCATGTTTCAGGCCTGTATCAGTAAGAAAAACAGCCAGGCGGCACGACCTTCACACTGATGCCTCCTTCAGGTTTGAGAGAGGATCTGATCCGGATATTACTGTATGGGCTCTGAAAAGGGCTGCGATCCTGATAAAAGAGATAGCAGGAGGCAGCATCAGCTCTGAGATAGCAGATGTCTACCCCAAAGAGATAAAAAAACTACAGGTAGATGTCAGCTATGATAATATTAACAGGCTTACAGGTAAAGAGATAGACCGGAAATTAATAAACAAAATACTTAAGTCGCTGGATATAGATATCATTAAGACCCTTAACAATATTATCACATGTGAAGTGCCCACATACAGGGTTGATGTTACCAGGGAAGCAGATATTATAGAAGAGATCCTCCGTATTTATGGTTACAATAATATTGAGATCCCGGAAAAAGTAAATTCCACACTCAGCTTTTTTGAAAGTCCAGATAAGGAAAAGGTCATCAACACCATTTCTGATATGCTTTCCGGGGCAGGCTTTACCGAGATAATGTCCAACTCACTCAACCCGGCAGACTGGTACAGGGAGAGTCCGGATTTTGACAATGAAAGCCTGGTGCTCCTTGCCAACCCGCTCAGCTCTGATCTTGACTGTATGCGACAGTCTATGCTTTATGGCGGACTAAACGCAGTGTCAAGGAATATCAACAGGCAGAATACTGATCTCAGGTTTTACGAGTTTGGCACCACCTATTTCCGGAGTAAGCATGAAGACAGCACAGCCACCGTAAACAACTACAATGAAAAGTACGGTCTTGACCTTTTTATTACAGGAAACAAAAACCCTGAAAACTGGAATACGGCCATTGAAGAAACTGATTTTTACAGTATGAAATCTGCTGTTGAGATGATACTGGAAAAAATGGCTTATAATAATGACAGCCTTGATCTTAATGAGAGAAAGCAGGATTATTACACTGAAGGACTCGAGCTTAAACATAATGGAGATTTACTTGCACATTTTGGCAAGATCAGCAGGGCCTGTCTTGATAAGCACGAGATCAAACAGGATGTTTTTTACGGGCATATTGAATTTGACATTATACTGGAGCATCTGAAAAATCACAGTATCTCTTTCCGTGAATTGCCAAAATATCCTTCAGTCAGAAGGGATCTTGCCCTGCTGGTTGATAAGGATATACGTTTTGAACAGATAAAAAAAATTGCCTTCAAAACAGAAAAGAAGCTACTCCGGCAGCTTGGACTCTTCGATGTTTATGAGAGTGATAAACTTGGCAAAAACAAAAAGTCATATGCAGTGAGTTTTATCCTCAGGGATGACAAAAGAACTCTAACCGACAAGCTTATTGATAAGGTAATGAATAAACTGCTTGGAGCAATCGAGAAAGAAACGGGAGCCAGGATAAGATAGAAAGCTTTATATGAATGCAATAACAAGAAGAATAAATAATTATCTCTCCCTGGTACGGTTCAGTCACACCATATTCGCAATGCCTTTCGCCCTTCTGGGCTTTTTCACTGCAATAAACACAGAAGGACATCAGTTTACTTTCAGGCTGTTGATACTGGTGCTGCTATGCATGGTCTTTGCAAGGAATGCCGCCATGAGCTTTAACAGGTATGCCGATCACAGGTTTGACAGGCTTAATCCAAGGACTGCCGGAAGGGAGATCCCTGCAGGAATTATCAGTCCGGGTGCAGCCCTTATTTTTGTTATAGTCAACGTCCTGCTTTTCATTCTTGCGGCCGGATTCATCAACAGGCTTACCCTGCTGTTATCACCCATTGCCATTATTATTATACTCGGTTACAGTCTGGCCAAACGTTTCACATCACTCAGCCACCTTATCCTTGGCCTTGCTCTCAGTCTTGCACCGGCAGGAGCCTATATCTCTGTAACAGGCCATTTTGATCTTATTCCTGTTATATACAGCCTTGTGGTATTATTCTGGGTATCTGGATTTGATATTATCTACTCCCTGCAGGATTCGGGATTTGATAAGCTTAACAGGCTTTTTTCCATACCTGTAGTCCTGGGTATAAAAAAATCTCTTCTGCTTTCATTTTTATTACATATATTAAGTATAGCATTTATCGTATCAGCAGGATTTTTATCAGGAGCGGGCTATCTTTACTGGACAGGCACAATTATTTTTTCCATACTTATTATCTGGGAACATCTGATAGTCAGGCCTGATAACCAGGCAAGCATATTAAAAGCTTTTGGAACAATAAACAGCTATGCCGGCGTTGTTTTCTGTGTATTTGCCATAGCCGACCTTTACCTGTCATAAGCTCCCATGGGGGCATTCACGGCATGTCCGTCACAACAGCTTATGGCCGCAGTCCGGGCATGTCCGTCACAACAGCTTATGGTGACTGGCTCGCATACCTGTCAAAACCTGAAAATAACTGAGAGCCCTATCATTTCCTTAAACTGTACCATTGGCACTTTCTTTGGATCACCCTCACTATTGAGCACAGGCTCACCATCTTCCCCCATAACCGGAATAAGCGTATCGTCATCATAAATCAGATGAGTATTCAATCTTATATCGGTAAACCAGTTAAGCTTGGCGGTAGCAATCATCTCCCAGTCAATATCAACATTAAGCGGGTTATTAATATAATTGGTAAAAAGCCTTACTTTATTTACAACTTTAATATCCTTAAAAATGGTTGCTTTATGATTAATCTGCGCACTCAGTCCGGGTTCATGCTTTGACCTCTGGTCAGCTCTTAATCCGTGGTTTGTAGGATCAATCATGGCCGTATCGGGTACAAAGGTTGCTTTATAGGATAGTGGGGCAAAGTTAACTGACAGGTTATCATTAGGTTTATAATCAAGACCCAGACCCACCGTTAGCGATGCCGGGTTAAAAAACTTTGACACTTTGACTGAGTCGTTAGGGTACTTATAACCCGGTGCCATCTGGGTTTGAAATAACATCGTCGCACTGAAGTCAAATTTACCAAAGGCCTTACTATTGAATTTTGACACAATATCAACCTGGTCTATATTCTTACGTATCCGTAGCTTTTCGGCTGCCGAAGAGGTAATCAACCCAAATTTTATCCGGCCCTGGTTATCCCATACCGTTTTCTTCTCTTTATTTGTATAATTAAGAGTGCCTGTAATATCAAGGAGAGTTGAGACATTGCTCTCGCCCCCTTTAGTCCAGTTACTGAGCATGGCCTGGTTAAAAACAAATGAAGCTTCTGAGAGAAACTTCCAGTATTGTGGCTTTACATCCATTTTCCTGGCTTCTGCCAGCCTGGAATTATCCACCGTCCGCACTTCTATTTTAGCATCAGCAATATTACTAGTCTTATCGGGTCTTCTGAAATGCACCCCTCTTTCAACTATTATATCTATTGAATCACGTGATATGCTGCCAATCCATACGGACATTCTCTCATCCCATTCATTTTTCAGCCACAGCCTTGTCATCCTGGATGAATTATTACTCAGCCATACGGGTATAATATTATTAGCTCCTTTAAAAAACACCCTGCTGGAATCATTCTCCTCTATATAGTTCATAAGGCTGTTCACGGCCGACTGTATGGAATCCCCCACCATTGGATAATCATAATACTGAAATGGAAAGTCAGGGTTAGTACTTATCACTTCCCTCAGTGTGTCGGAAATAACAAGGATAATACTGTCATGCCGCCTTTTACCGTAAGAAGACGGATCGTATTTCTCTGTCTGCACAAAAATATTATCCAGCGCTGAAGGATCTATACCAATTTTGTCACGGATACCGGTAAGAGTATCCCCTGTCAGCACAAGTCCTGTTGTATCGTTCACCAACATTTTTATATCTGCAAGCAGGGGGTCAAAGATAACTGCCTCTTCCTGTTTTACAGCAATATCCCCTTTTCCCGAGGGTATCGGTATAAATATTGTATCCCACATATAAAAATTCCTGGCCGGGATTTTTATCTTATCCCAGTCATACTGACGGATATAATCCTTTGCCAGATACAGGGGATCGTTCGTAGCCTCAAAAAGCAGTCTGCGAACAGATTGCCTCAGTGGATGGTTATCATGGTTCCATGTATCGCTTTCATACCATTTTTTAAGGTAAGCAATGGCCTGTTCAGGATCAAAATCAATTTTAAGATTTTTATAATTCAGCAGAGAGTCGGTCACCAGGGCATACAGCAGGGTGTCAGCACTGCCGGCAGCCGAAATGGTGTCAGCTGTGCCGGTAGCCGAAAGGGTATCAGCTGTGCCTGCAGCCGAAATGGTGTCAGATGTGCCGGTAGCCGAAAGGGTGTCAGCTGTGCCTGCAACCGAAAGGGTATCAGCTGTGCCGGTAAGCGAAAGGGTGTCTGCACTGCCAGCAGCCGAAAGGGTATCAATCGCAAGTACAGTGGAATCTTTTTGAATCTCTTCCTGTGCTGAAAGCCTGGCTGCAGTCACAGATATAATTACCAGTATCAGAATAAAAACCCGGTATTTCTTATTTATGATAAACATATATTACTTGGTAGAGTTGTACGTAAGTCTTTTTAAATACTAATCCAGTTTGCAAAAGCAATGCCAAAATTAAGCCTTTTCGTCAATATAACGGAATCCAGGCAAAAAGATATATGACATATATAAATATTTTGTTGTTGCCTCTATTTTCATTTCTTTTGCAAGTCACTTTTTTCCGGCTTCCATGAAAGACATGACCGAAGGTAAAGAAGGTAAACTAATACTGCAGTTTGCATTACCAATGCTTGCCGGCAGCCTCTTTCAGCAATTTTATAATATTGTTGACAGCATCATTGTGGGCAATTTCATAGGCAAGGAAGCCCTGGCTGCTGTTGGTGCCTCTTTTCCTGTGATATTTGTGCTGATATCCATGATAATAGGACTGGCTTCAGGCATTACAATTATAATATCCCAGTATTTCGGGGCCAAAGATTTTGAAAATGTACGCAGGGCAATTGATACCATGTACATTGGATTGTTCTTTGCATCTATATTTATTTCAACCGTAGGTATTATTTTCAGCAAAGAGATATTTATCCTTCTTAACCTGCCCACAGAGGTAATGCCAATGGCCCTTGATTATCTCAATATTTACCTGCTTGGAATGATTGCTTTTTTCGGCTTCAATGGTACAAGTGCTATACTGAGGGGTATGGGCGACTCAAAAACCCCCCTCTATTTCCTGATCATTTCCACACTTACCAATGTAGGTCTTGATCTTCTCTTTGTCATTGTTTTTGAGATGGGTGTAAAAGGTGTTGCCCTTGCCACCATCTTATCACAGACGGGTGCCCTGATCACTGCTATAATTTATCTTAACAGGTATCATAAAATAATTAATTTCGACCTGCGCAAACTTATTTTCGACAGGAAAATAATGAGGCACAGTCTCAGGATAGGTCTCCCGACCGGCTTTCAGCACACTTTTGTTGCACTGGGTATAATGGCAATCATGGGTGTGGTAAACACCTTCGGCACAAACGTCATTGCAGCCTTTTCAGTAGCGGCCCGTCTCGATGCAATTGCCACCATCCCTGCCATGATCATGGCACAGGCTCTGGCCACCTTTGTAGGACAGAATCTGGGAGCGAATAAATCATACAGGGTAAAGACAGGCCTGATCTCCACAATAATGCTGACAGGTATAGTCACAATAGCAACCACGGCAGTTATTATCACTTTCGGGGATGTCTTTATGGATGCTTTTACCGATGATCCTGATGTAATAGATATTGGCTCGGAGTACCTTACAATAGTAAGCCTGTTTTACATTGTCTTTGCTTTTATGTTTACCTTCAACGGGGTAATGAGAGGAGCCGGTGACACATTTATCCCCATGGTAATAAGCCTTATCTCCCTGTGGCTTATACGTATACCTTTTGCCATCTTCCTGTCTGAGAGATTCGGCGAAACGGGCATCTGGTGGTCATTCCCGATGAGTTGGGCTACAGGACTGATTATGTCCTGGTTATACTACCTCACCGGAAGATGGAAGAAAAAGGCTGTTGTGAAGCCAGAGGAGGAAAAAAGTATATCTAATTTTTAATACATTTGCTTAACAAAGATTAAAGCTATGACCAGATCTATGACAGGCTACGGTTCATCCTCTGCCGAAACAGATGAAAAGAAGGTTACTGTGGAGTTAAGATCCCTGAACAGTAAGCAGATGGATATTAACACCAGGATGCCATGGTATTACAAGGAAAAGGAAATAGAAATCAGAGCCATGATAAGCAAGGGACTTGTCAGGGGTAAGGCAGACCTGAATATTTTTATTGACAGTCTTGATGAAACCGATGTTCCTTCACTGAACAGAACTGCCATAAAGAGCTATTATAATCAACTGACAGATATAGCAGGTGAGCTGGATATTGAAAACAGGAAGGTATTATTATCCATTATCATGCAACTGCCTGAAACACTGAAAACGGACAGACAAACACTTAGCGATGAAGACTGGAAACTTATATCCGGACTGATTGACAAAGCTATAAAAGATCTTAATGCATACAGGGCGGAGGAAGGCAGGTCAATAGAAAAAGAACTGAAGAAGAGGATAAACCTTATCGAATCATATCTTAAGGACATACAGCCATACGAGGAAGAAAGGATAAGGGTTTTAAGGGAGAAGATATACAATAACCTTAAACAGCTGGAAAGCGAAAACATTGATGAGTACAGGCTGGAACAGGAAATATTGTATTATACTGAAAAGCTGGATATTAATGAGGAAAAAGAGAGACTCGGAAAACACTGCGATTATTTTAAGCAGACCCTGGATGCGGAGACTGTCAAAGGGAAAAAATTAGGTTTTATAAGCCAGGAAATAGGAAGGGAAATTAACACCCTGGGATCCAAGGCCAATGATATTTCCATACAGAAGATAGTCGTTATGATGAAAGATGAACTGGAAAAAATAAAAGAGCAGATATTGAATGTCCTATGAAGAAAGCCCGTAAACAAGGTAAATCAATTATTATTTCAGCTCCCTCAGGATCAGGGAAAACAAGTATAGTGAGTTATTTGCTGGAGAAAGAACCACGGCTTGATTTTTCAATATCTGCCACAAGCAGGCAGCAGCGCAGGGGTGAAAAAGACGGGACAGACTATTATTTTTTAAGAG
>CAZGUR010000057.1:0-610 GCA_964529295.1 uncultured Rikenellaceae bacterium
AGATGGCTATTGCCTCTACAATGCGAATGGGTGCTGAAGGAGTTAAAATACTTATCTCCGGCAGGCTGGGCGGAGCTGAAATGGCAAGAAGCGAGACCTATAAAGAGGGACGTATACCACTGCATACTTTCAGGGCTGATATTGATTATGCACTGGCCGAAGCTCTTACCAAGGTAGGTCTTGTAGGCATAAAGGTGTGGATCTGTAACGGTGAGGTTTTTGGTAAGCGCGACCTTTCTCCTGATATAGCAATGAAAAGCCAGAAAGCAGCCAGGGGGGGATCCGGAATGAGGAAAAGAAAAAAGTAAATACAGGATTTTAAGATTTTAAGATAAGAGAAATGTTACAACCTAAAAAGACAAAATACAGAAGGCGCCAGAAAGGCAAGATGAAAGGGAATGCACAGCGGGGCAACCAGCTTGCTTTCGGATCATTCGGGATCAAGGCCCTTGAAGCCTCATGGATCACCGGCAGGCAGATAGAGGCAGCACGCCAGGCTGTTACACGTCATATGAAACGTGAAGGTCAGCTGTGGATACGTATCTTCCCCGATAAGCCTATAACAAAAAAACCTGCCGAGGTAAGGATGGGTAAAGGGAAAGGTGCTCCT
>CAZGUR010000057.1:620-14437 GCA_964529295.1 uncultured Rikenellaceae bacterium
GAGTACCTTATGAAGTGGCTAGGGAGGCTATGAAGCTGGGAGCACAGAAACTGCCTATAACAACCAGGTTCATAGTAAGGAATGATTACGTTCACGATTAACGAGTTAAGACATGAAAACTTCAGAAATAAGGCAATTTTCAACCCAGGAGATCCTGGAACGGATAGATAACGAGAGAACATCTCTCACCCGCATGAAGCTGAACCATGCAATTTCACCCCTTGATAATCCGAATAAGATTAAGGAGACAAGAGGCAATATTGCCAGGTTGCTGACCGAATTGCGCAAGAGGGAGTTGAATGAACAACATAATAGCTAGTGTCAACAATGGAAAGAAATACAAGAAAAGAGCGTACAGGTATAGTTGTCAGCAATAAGATGGACAAGTCAATTACCGTTGCTGTGAAAAGAAAGGTCAAGCATCCTGTTTATGGCAAGTTCATAAATAAGACCAAGAAACTTCTTGCACATGACCAGGAAAATTCCTGCAATATTGGTGATACAGTGCGCATAATGGAAACCAGGCCAATGAGCAAGAGAAAGTCCTGGAGGTTAATTGAAGTAATCGAAAGAGCTAAGTAATTATGGTACAACAGGAAAGCAGACTATCTGTAGCCGATAATACAGGCGCCAAAGAAGTGCTGGTAATACGGGTGCTTGGAGGAAGCGGGAAAAAATATGCTTCCATTGGCGATAAAGTGGTAATAACAGTCAAAAGCGCTATACCTGCGGGTGAGGCAAAGAAGGGCATGGTGACAAAAGCTGTTGTGGTGAGAACAAAAAAGGAAATACGACGGGCCGACGGTTCCTATATCCGTTTTGATGATAATGCTGTGGTATTGCTGAACGCAGTGGATGAGGTACGCGGTACACGTATTTTCGGACCGGTGGCCAGGGAGTTACGTGATAAATATATGAAGATTGTATCATTGGCACCTGAAGTGTTATAAGAAAAATTAAGCGATGCAAGAAAAATTACATATCAAAAAAGGAGATACCGTAGTCGTCATATCGGGCGAATCAAAAGGACAACGTGGCCGGATCCTGGAGGTTGACAGGGTTAAGAAAAGGGCAATAGTGGAAGGCGTGAATATGGTATCAAAACATACCAAGCCAAATGCCCAGAGCCCCCAGGGAGGTATAATAAAGAAAGAAGCTACCATACATATATCAAATCTTATGCTGGTAGACCCGTCTTCCGGGGATGGCACACGCCTGGGACGGAAATTAAATAAGGACGGGAAACTTGTTCGTTATTCAAAAAAATCAGGGGAGGAGATCAAATAATGTATACGCCTAGTTTACAAAAGAAATACAGGGAAGAGATCGTTCCTGCATTGATGAAGGAATTTGGTTATAAATCCATTATGGAAGTGCCGCACCTGGAGAAAATAGTTATTAACCAGGGAGTGGGGCAGGCTATAGCCGATAAGAAGCTAATTGAGGTGGGTACCACTGAGGTGACTGCCATTGCCGGACAGAAAGCAGTGCAGACCCTTTCATCAAAGGATATATCCAACTTTAAACTGAGAAGAAACATGCCTATTGGTGTAATGACAACTCTCAGAAGGGAAAGAATGTATGAATTTCTCGAAAGACTTATAAGGGTGGCCCTGCCGCGTATACGCGACTTTAAGGGAATAAGCAATAAGCTGGACGGACGCGGTAACTATACACTGGGAATAACAGAACAGATTATTTTCCCGGAGATAGATATCGATAAGGTGGTGAAGATTATGGGATTGCAGATCACATTCGTGACCTCGGCAAAAACCGATGAGGAGGGAATTGCATTGCTGCGTTACTACGGATTACCATTTAAAACAAATAAAAACTAAGATATTATGGCTAAAGAATCAATGAAAGCCCGCGAGGTTAAACGCGCCAAGCTTGTCAAGAAGTATGCGGCCAAAAGAGCTAAGCTTAAGGCGGAGGGCGATTATATCGGACTCAGCCGACTGCCACGCAACTCAAACCCCATACGCTTGCATAACCGTTGCATGATAACTGGCCGCCCAAGGGGGTATATGCGTCAGTTCGGGGTTAGCCGTATCACATTCAGGGAAATGGCCTCTGAAGGACTTATACCTGGCATAAGAAAAGCCAGCTGGTAATAATTAATATTTAAAATTAGAAAGAATGACTGATCCAATTGCAGATTTTCTTACAAGAATAAGGAATGCTGTTACCGCCGGACATAAGGTGGTGGAAATTCCTGCATCAAATCTGAAGAAGGATATCACTAAGATATTATATGACAAGGGATATATCCTTAGTTATAAATTTACCGACGATGGGGCGCAGGGCATAATCAAGATAGCCCTTAAATACCATCCGGAGAGCAAGGTTCCCGCTATTAAATCCCTGGAGCGGATAAGCCGTCCCGGTTTAAGGAAATACGCGGGTGTGGATGAACTGCCCAGGGTACTCAACGGACTGGGCGTAGCTATATTGTCAACATCACAGGGTGTTATGACTGATAAGGAAGCCAGGAACCAGAAGGTTGGTGGTGAAGTATTGTGTTACGTTTACTAAAAAGAGGATAATTTTAATATGTCACGAATAGGAAAACTACCGGTAAATCTTCCATCAGGGGTAACAGTTAATGTAGCCGGTGATAATACAGTAAACCTTAAAGGACCCCTTGGAGAACTGGCTGTTAAGGTTGATAAGGATATGATAGTGGAAGCTGAAGACAGTGTTATTAATATTAAGCGACCCACTGAATCAAAGAAACATAAATCATTGCATGGTTTGTACAGGGCCTTGATTAATAATGCTGTTGTTGGTGTATCCGAAGGTTATGAGAAAAAGCTTGAACTGGTGGGGGTGGGATACCGTGCAGAAGCTAAAGGACAGAAACTGGAGCTGAGTGTCGGACTGTCACATGATATAATAATTGAATTACCCGAAGAAATAAAGGTTGATGCAAAAACCGAGAGAAGGAGTAATCCCGTTATTACACTTACCAGTACCGATAAACAGCTGATAGGACATGTTGCTGCAAAGATAAGATCGCTGCGTCCGCCAGAGCCCTATAAGGGTAAAGGCATTAAGTTCGTAGGCGAACAGCTCAGAAGAAAAGCTGGTAAATCTGCAAGTGTTTAATATTTAAAAAATGAGTGATGAGCTTATCTAAAACAGAAAGAAGAAAGAGGATAAAACTGAGAATACGCAAAACTGCGCATGGTACTGCAGAAAGGCCCAGGGTAGCCGTGTTCAGAAGTAATAAGCAGATTTATGCCCAGGCGATAGATGATGATAACGGTAAAACATTACTGGCCGCATCATCAAGGGAGAAAGAGGTAGCTTCAGCTGAAGCAGCCAACAGGACAGAGCAGGCAGCACTGGTAGGAAAGCTTCTGGCTGAGAAATGTAAGAGTGCCGGGATAGAAAGTATTATTTTCGACAGGGGAGGATATAAATATCATGGCAGGGTAAAATCACTGGCTGATGCAGCCCGTAAAGGCGGTTTAAAATTCTAAATGAATATGAAGAAAAGAGAAATTAAAAAAGTAAAGAACATTGACCTCGATCTGAAGGACAGGCTCGTAGGTATACAGAGGGTAACCAAGGTAACCAAGGGTGGTCGTACTTTCAGTTTTTCTGCCATCGTGGTGGTTGGTAATGAAGATGGAGTTGCCGGTCACGGACTGGGCAAGGCCAATGAGGTAACAACAGCTATAGCCAAGGGAGTGGAGGATGCAAAGAAAAATCTTATCAGGGTTCCCGTTATAAATGGTACCATCCCACATGTGCAGTATGCCAAATACGGCGGTGCATCTGTCTTCCTGAAGCCAGCCTCCGAAGGTACCGGGGTTAAGGCAGGTGGAGCTATGCGAGCTGTGCTCGAGAGTGTAGGAGTCAGGAATGTGCTCGCCAAATCCAAGGGCTCTTCCAATCCTCATAACCTTGTGAAAGCCACCTTTGAAGCCCTTATGGAAATGAGAGATGCTTATACGGTTGCAAACCACAGGACAACATCTATGGATAAAGTATTCAATGGTTAGAAATATATCATTATGTCAAAGATAAGGGTAACACAAGTAAAGAGTAAGATAGGAAGACCAGAGAGGCAGAAAAAAACACTGCTTGCGCTGGGTCTTAAGAAGATGAACCAGAGTATTGAGCATGAAGCCACACCACAGGTTATGGGTATGGTAAAAGCTGTCAGTCACCTGGTGAAAGTTGAGGAAATTTAAGGAACTTATAAATATCTGATTGAAATGGACTTAAGTAATCTAAAACCGGCTGAAGGAACCGTTAAGAAGGACAGGCGCCTGGGACGCGGACAGGGTACAGGCAGAGGTGGCACATCCACCAAAGGCCATAAAGGGCAGAAATCACGATCAGGCTACTCCAAAAAGATTGGCTTCGAAGGCGGACAGATGCCCCTGCAAAGGAGGGTTCCCAAGTACGGTTTTACCAATCTTAACAGGGTTGAGTATAAAGGGATCAATATAAGCACACTGCAGGCACTGGCTGAAAAGAGGGACCTGAATATTATTAATGTGGAAACGATGATTGATGCCGGGCTGATATCCAAAAAGGCACGCGTTAAAATCCTTGCAAAAGGATCACTTGATAAAAAACTTGAAGTACATGCTCATGCTTTTTCAAAAGCAGCAGCTGAAGCTATCGAAGCCAAACAGGGAACTGTAGTAAAAATAGATTAGGATGAGACTAATTCAGACAATACGAAATATATTCAAGATTGAAGATCTGCGGGCCAGAATAATCTATACCCTGGGTATTATTCTTCTGTATCGCTTCGGTAAATATGTTACACTGCCGGGTATTGACCCGTCACAGCTGGGCAATCTGGCCGACCAGACATCTTCAGGTATAATGGGACTGCTTGATATGTTTTCGGGTGGTGCCTTTTCACAGGCATCGGTATTTGCCCTGGGTATAATGCCCTATATCTCAGCCTCAATTGTAATACAGTTACTGGGAATAGTATTCCCGTATTTCCAGAAGCTGCAGCGTGAAGGTGAAAGCGGGAGAAGGAAGATGAACCAGTATACAAGATACCTTACAGTTGCCATACTTCTGCTTCAGGCCCCCACATACCTTGCAAACCTCAATGCACAGCTGCCTGCCAGCGCCTTTATACTGAGCGGCACATTATTCAAGTTTTCATCGGTGATAATACTGACGGCCGGAACCATGTTTGTAATGTGGCTGGGTGAGAAGATTACTGATAAGGGAATAGGAAATGGTATATCACTGATTATTATGATCGGTATTATAGCCCGACTGCCACAGGCCTTTGTATTTGAACTGGGAGTGAGACTTGATGGTTCGGGCGGACTGGTAGGACTGTTGCTTGAAATGGTGTTCCTGTTTGCAGTGGTGCTGGGTACAATACTGCTTGTGCAGGGTACACGCCGGATACCGGTGCAGTATGCAAGAAGGATAGTAGGAAATAAACAGTACGGAGGCGTAAGACAGTATATACCACTGAAGGTGAATGCTGCAGGTGTTATGCCTATCATCTTTGCCCAGGCAATAATGATGCTGCCAATTATACTTGCAGGATATGCCAGCTCTGACCAGATGTCAGGTTTTGTTACCGCTTTTTCAAATATGTACGGTTTCTGGTATAACCTTGTTACCGCCTTGCTTATAATAGCATTCACATATTTTTATACCGCGGTAACTATTAATCCCGTGCAGATGGCAGAGGATATGAAGAAGAACGGAGGATTTATACCGGGAGTGAAACCCGGCAGGAAAACGGTTGAATTCCTTGACCAGGTAATGTCAAGAATAACACTTCCGGGATCCATCTTCCTTGCATTTATAGCAATACTTCCTTCCATAGCTGTCAAATTTGGTGTAAGTGCACCCTTTGCACAGTTTTACGGGGGAACATCTTTACTTATACTGGTAGGTGTGGTGCTGGATACGCTTCAGCAGATAGAGAGTCACCTGCTTATGCGTCATTACGATGGCCTGATGAAGTCAGGCAGGATTAAAGGCAGGGCAGGCGGAGCTGTCTCTGCTATGTAAATAAAAAGCGTTCTTTGATGTTGCATCTGAAAACAGCGGAGCAGATTGAATTGCTGAGATCAAGTAATATGCTGGTGTCACGCACACTGGCTGAACTCGCAAAGATTATCAGACCCGGTATAACAACCCTGGAGCTTGATAATATGGCCGAGGAATATATACGGGATCATAATGCAGTTCCGGGTTTTAAGGGATATAACGATTTTCCCAATACACTCTGCACCTCTGTAAATGATGAAGTTGTCCATGGTATACCCTCGGATTACACGCTGCAGGACGGTGATATTATTTCCATTGACTGCGGAGTGGTGCTTGATGGTTTTTATGGAGACAGTGCCTTTACCTTCCCGGTAGGTAATATCAGTGACGAAAAAAGACGCTTGCTGTTATTTACCAGGGAATCACTTGAAGAGGGAGTAAGGCAGGCTGTCGCAGGAAACAGGGTGGGTGACATATCATGGCATGTGCAGAATAAGGCAGAAAGTGGAGGATATTCGGTTGTGCGTGAACTTGTAGGTCACGGACTTGGAAAAAATCTCCATGAATCCCCTGAAGTACCGAATTACGGCAAAAGGGGAAGAGGACCAAAGATTAAAGAAGGACTTGTTATCTGCATAGAACCGATGATAAATATGGGCGGAAGCAGTATAAGGCAGATGCAGGATGGCTGGACTATTAAGACGGCTGACGGCAAGCCCTCGGCACACTTTGAATATGCAGTTGCGGTGGGTAAACAGGAGGCCGATGTATTAACGACCTTTAAATTTATTGACGAGGAATTGAAAAAGAATATTTAATATGGCAAAACAACCTTCGATCGAACAGGACGGAACGATTATTGAAGCTCTATCCAATGCTATGTTCAGGGTCGAGCTTGAAAACGGTCACGTCATAACAGCTCATATCTCAGGGAAAATGAGGATGAACTATATTAAGATTTTACCCGGCGACCGTGTAAAAGTTGAGATGTCGCCATATGATTTAACAAAAGGAAGAATAACATTCAGATACAAATAAATAATTATTGTAGCGATGAAAGTAAAAGCATCTATTAAAAAGCGTAGCGCTGACTGTAAAATGGTCAGGAGAAAGGGACGCTTATACGTGATAAACAAGAAAAACCCTAAGTTTAAACAGAGACAGGGATAATTTATTTAACTTTGCACACATTTTAATAAAAAGTATATGGCAAGAATTGTAGGCGTAGACTTACCAAAAAACAAGAGGGGAGAAGTAGCCCTTACATATATTTATGGCGTAGGGCCGAGTAATGCCCGTAAAGTACTGACCAAGGCCGGAGTAGACCTGGATAAAAAAGTTAAGGACTGGAATGATGATGAATTAACCAAGATCCGAAGGATACTCAATGATGAATATAAACTGGAGGGTGAACTCAGGTCAGATGTCCAGCTCAGTATCAAAAGACTGATGGATATTGGCTGTTACAGGGGGATACGCCACAGAAGCGGTATGCCGGTACGTGGTCAGAGTACAAAAAATAATGCCCGCACACGCAAGGGCAGAAAGAAAACTGTAGCTAATAAGAAGAAAGCTGTTAAATAATCAGAATATGGCAAAGAAATCCGGAGCATCAAGAAGAAGAGTAGTTAAGATAGAACCTGTAGGGCAGGCACATATTCATTCTTCGTTTAATAATATAATTATATCGCTGACCAATAATGCAGGTCAGGTTATATCCTGGGCTTCATCAGGTAAGATGGGATTCAGGGGATCAAAAAAGAATACTCCCTACGCTGCCCAGATGGCAGCTGAAGATTGTGCCAGGGTTGCATATGACCTGGGTTTACGCAAAGTGAAAGTCTTTGTTAAAGGACCGGGTTCCGGCAGGGAATCAGCTATACGTTCACTACATAACAGCGGAATTGAGGTAACCGAGATAGTGGATGTTACTCCAATGCCTCATAATGGCTGCCGTCCGCCTAACAGGAGAAGGGTATAAGCATTAATGAATTATTAAGAAGAATAAAAAATACTATTTTCAATGGCAAGATACAGAGGACCAAAATCAAAGATAGCCAGGAAATTCGGAGACCCGATCTTTGGTACTGACAAGTACCTGGAGAAGAAGAATTATCCTCCCGGACAGCACGGTAATATGAAGAGGAGGAAGAAAACATCCGAATATGGTATCCAGTTAAAGGAAAAACAAAAAGCCAAATATACTTACGGAGTGCTGGAGAAACAATTCAGCAACCTCTTTGAGCGTGCATCCAGTCATAAAGGAGTAACAGGTGAGGTATTGCTGCAGTTGCTTGAATCAAGACTTGACAATGTGGTTTACCGCCTGGGTATTGCCCCGACCAGGGCAGCGGCAAGACAGATGGTGTCGCACCGCCATATAACTGTTAACGGCGAGGTGCTTAATATACCCTCCGCAATGGTTAAACCGGGAGATATTATCGGTGTACGTGAGAAATCCAAATCCCTGGAAACAGTGCTTGACTCACTGGCTTCCAAAAGGTATATGAGCTTTTCATGGCTTGAGTGGGATGATACCCAGATGGTGGGTAAGTTCATGAATTTACCGGAACGCAGCGATATTCCGGAAGATATAAAAGAACAACTTATAGTTGAATTATACTCGAAGTAATAAATTTAAGATTACATTATATGGCCATATTAGCATTCCAGAAGCCCGATAAAGTAATAATGGTTGAAGCGGACAACTATTATGGTAAGTTTGAATTCCGCCCCCTTGAACCCGGATATGGGATTACTGTAGGTAACGCCCTGAGAAGAATACTGCTTTCATCTCTTGAAGGCTATGCTATTTCAACAATTAAGTTTGAGGGTGTCGACCATGAATTCTCAACAATAGCAGGCGTCTCTGAAGATGTTACAGATATAGTGCTGAACATTAAGCAGGTCAGGTTTAAACAGCTGACAGAAGGGATAGACAGTGAAAAGATTGTTGTTACTATCACCGGCAAGAATGAATTCATGGCTGGTGATCTCAATGAATACCTGAGCAGCTTTGAAGTATTGAATAAGGATCAACTTATCTGTTCTATGGAACCCGATGTAAAACTCCAGATGGAGGTAAGCATAAGCAAGGGAAGAGGTTATGTGCCGGCAGAAGAAAATCAGCCGGTTGATGCAGAATTCGGCCTGATAGCTGTTGACTCAATCTTTACACCTATAAAAAATGTAAAGTATGATGTTGAAAATTACAGGGTTGAGCAGAAAACTGACTATGAAAAGCTTGTGCTGGAGATAGAAACCGATGGTTCCATTCATCCGAAAGATGCACTTAAAGAAGCGGCAAAAATACTTATATACCACTTTATGCTCTTCTCTGATGATAAGATAACTATTGACTCGGATGATACACTGGCCAATGAAGAGTTTGATGAGGAAGTGCTGCATATGAGACAGCTGCTCAAGACAAAACTGGTAGACCTCGACCTGTCAGTCAGGGCTCTCAACTGCCTCAAGGCTGCCGAAGTTGATACACTGGGCGACCTGGTGAAGTTTAATAAGAATGATCTTCTTAAATTCAGAAATTTCGGGAAGAAATCACTTACAGAGCTCGATGAACTACTCGAATCAATGAATCTTTCATTCGGGATGGATGTTACCAGGTACAAATTGGATAAAGAATAATTGTAAACAGCTAAGGAGAAAGAGAAATGCGACATCGTAAAGGTTTTAACCACCTAGGAAGAACAAGTGCTCACAGGAAGGCAATGCTGTCCAATATGGCATCATCACTGATCCTGCATAAAAGGATTACCACAACCAGTGCAAAGGCTAAAGCCCTGCGTTCATATGTTGAACCCCTTATAACAAAATCAAAAAATGATACTACACACTCAAGAAGAGTGGTGTTCAGTTATCTGAAAAATAAATATGCCGTATCTGAATTGTTCAGGGAGGTGTCACCAAAAATTGTCGAAAGACCCGGTGGATATACAAGAATACTTAAGCTGGGTAACCGTCTGGGCGATAATGCAGAAATGTGTATAATCGAACTTGTGGACTATAATGAGAATATGCTTGAGGATACGGCTAAAAAGACAAAGACAACAAGGAGGAGAAGAGGTTCAGGTAAGAAAAAAACACAGGCAGAAGAAGCTGCAGCTCTGAAGACCGCAGGTGCTGAAGGGACTGTGGAAGCTCAGGAGACTGTTGAAGCTGCCACTGAAGAGGAAGTGATGGAAGAGGCAAAAGCCGAAGAAGACAAGCCGGAAACCGAAGCAAAAGCCGAAGAGGCAGAAGCCGAAGAGGTAAAAGCTGAAGAAGACAAGCCGGAAACAGAAGCAAAAGCTGAAGAGGCAAAAGCAGAAGAAGACAAGCCGGAAGCCGAAGCAAAAGCCGAAGAGGCAAAAGCTGAAGAAGACAATCCGGAAGCCGAAGAGGAAAAGGATGACAAAGATAAGAAAGCCGAATCCGGTGACTAATCAGAATCCGTAGAAGTACAGAAAATCACTTTGAAGTAAAGAAATAATAATTAACAGTTATGAGTCAGATTATTGGTGTTCATGCACGTGAGATACTTGATTCCAGGGGGAATCCAACAGTTGAAGTAGAGGTTATTACAGCCAGCGGTTTTATGGGCAGGGCTGCCGTGCCCTCAGGTGCCTCAACAGGGGAGAATGAAGCCCTTGAATTGAGGGATGCTGATAAATCAAGATACCTCGGTAAAGGTGTGCTCAAAGCGGTCGATAATGTAAATAAAATTATTGCGGAGACTGTAATAGGAATGGAAGCCACTGACCAGGCCGGACTGGATATGAAAATGCTGGAGCTTGATGGCACGCCCAACAAGAGCAAGCTGGGAGCCAATGCTATACTGGGAGTTTCCCTGGCTGCGGCAAAGGCAGCGGCTGCATACCATGATCTGCCACTGTACAGGTATATAGGAGGCGTAAGCGCAGTTACCCTGCCGGTTCCCATGATGAATATTATTAATGGTGGCTCTCATTCAGATGCACCTATAGCTTTCCAGGAATTTATGATAAGGCCCGTGGGAGCCAAAACTTTCAGGGAAGGACTGAGAATGGGCGCTGAAGTATTCCATTCTCTTAAAAAAGTGCTTAAGAAAAGAAACCTGAGTACGGCCGTTGGCGATGAAGGTGGTTTTGCACCCGAACTGAATGGCACTGAAGATGCACTGGAATCAATAATTGAAGCTATAGGCAATGCAGGCTATAAGGCCGGTGAAGATATTACAATAGCACTCGATTGTGCCGCTTCCGAATTTTATGCTGACGGCGTCTATGACTATTCCAAATTTGAAGGCGACAAAGGTAAAAAGAGGTCAGCCAAAGAACAGGCCGAATATATCGATGAACTGATATCCAGGTATCCTATTGATTCTGTTGAGGACGGAATGGCTGAGGATGACTGGGACGGATGGGTCATACATACCAAACTGTCCGGACATAAAATACAGCTTGTGGGCGATGATAACTTTGTAACCAATGTTGAATACCTGAAGAAAGGTATTGAAATGGGCTGTGCCAACTCAATACTTATTAAGCTGAACCAGATAGGTACACTGACAGAGACACTCAGAACTATAGAAATGGCACACAGGGCAGGCTATACCACGGTTACATCGCACCGCTCAGGAGAGACGGAAGATTCAACCATTGCCGATGTTGCCGTTGCAACACGCTCGGGCCAGATCAAAACAGGCTCATTAAGCCGCTCCGACCGGATGGCCAAGTATAACCAGCTGCTCAGGATAGAAGAGGAACTGGGAAATACTGCCACTTACGGTTTTTAAGGAACCGGGAAATACAGCCACCTACGGTTTTTATAGCCTCAGTCTACGGATCTGCAACCCGTAACCTGACCGGAGAATAACTGAAAGACTTTTTAATTCAGGGCACTGCAGGCTTATTAACAATTGTTAATAACTTCTGTTCAAACAGCGTTAATATATACCCCGCCTAAAATTTGCCGGTAACCGTATACTGACATATATTTGTTCTTACCAGGTGAGCGATAAAAGGCCGCTCCTGAAAAGAAGGAAATGACGGATGAGCTTAATTGTGATTCCCGATATTTCAACCGGGCTCCAGGGCCCGCTTCATAAGGGAGCCGCAGACCGGAACTTAGGTTCGCCGAATTTCCGGAAAATCGCTGAAGCCGCATGGCGTTCTTTAGATGGTTTTGTCAGAAATGACTCTGTGCCCCGGAAGGTTACCTTCGGGTGATCGAAAGGGCAGCCTGAAGGCAATACTGTAACAGGTACTGCCTGAGGGTCAGGGCTGCTTAAAGGCTCAGGCCTTTGAACAGCCGGTCATAATAACAGTAACCTGGCACTGAAGATTACTTCGGTAGCCTTCAGTGAAATGGGAATTATTCGTCAGAATAGTTCCCATTTTTGCATTATATGGTCCCTTTCAGTAGCTTCTTATCCTCCTGATATATATATGTTCGATAATAACAGGGCCGGAAACGGCCGTCATCCTTGCCTTCCGTAGCTTACAGTCCGCCTGATATATGAGTGCCCGATTAATGCTGTTCATATTGCATTTTTTTCATTCTCCTGCCCGGATTGGGGCCAATCGCAATTTTCCGGTATCTTTGTACAAAATAATTATCAATGGCATATAATGGTTTAAGACAGTTTGTCCGTGCACTGGAACAGCAGGATGAGCTGCTGGTGACAGATGAATTTGTTGATCCCGTACTTCAGGTGGCGGAGCTGGCTGACCGTTTTGTTAAAAACGGTGAAAAGGCGCTTCTTCTTAATAATACAGGCACAGCCTTCCCGGTGCTGATCAATATGTTCGCATCAGACAGGCGGATGAGCATGGCCCTGGGACGCAATGACCTTGAAGAGGCAGGGATGGAGATAGAGGATGTTTTCAGCCGTATGAGCAGTCCCGCGCAGGGACTGCTGGCAAAGATCAGGATGCTGCCCGGACTGACAAGGCTGGCTTCTTATATGCCAAAGAAGATCAGGGGAAAAGGGGTATGCCAGCAAAATATAATCAGGGATCCCGACCTGGCCATCCTGCCGGTTCTTAAATGCTGGCCGCATGACGGAGGACGCTTTATAACCCTGCCGGTGGTGCATACAAGTCACCCTGTATCAGGCGAAGTAAATGCAGGTATGTACAGGATGCAGGTGATGGACGGCAAAACAACAGGGATGCACTGGCACAGGCATAAAACAGGTGCCAGCCATTTTGAGTCGTGGAAGGAAAAAGGCGAAAAGATGCCAGTATCAGTAGTGCTGGGAGGCGACCCTGTATATACCTATGCCGCTACGGCACCCCTGCCTCAGGGTGTGGATGAATATATCCTGGCAGGCTTCCTGAGAAAGAAGAGAGTGAAAATGGTGAAATGTGTCACAAATGACCTGTGGGTGCCCGATGATGCTGATATTGTGATCGAAGGTTATATTGACACGGATGAGGATCTTATTTGGGAAGGCCCCTTTGGTGATCATACAGGCTTCTATTCACTGGCCGACTGGTACCCGGCTTTCCATGTAAGCTGTATTACACATCGTAATAATGCAATTTATCCTGCAACCGTCGTGGGAGTGCCTCCCATGGAGGATGCATGGATAGGCAAGGCTACGGAAAAGCTTTTCCTGGCACCCATAAAGCTTACCCTGCAACCCGAAATAACAGATCTGCATATGCCGCCACAGGGAGTAGCCCATAACCTTGTGCTGGTGAAAATCAAAAAAAGCTATCCCGGACAGGGAATGAAAGTGATAAATTCATTGTTCGGAGCGGGACAGATGATGTTCAGCAAGTTTATTATCGTAATAAGTGCTGATATAGATATAAGGGATTACAGGGCCGTGGCCGGAC
>CAZGUR010000058.1:0-9827 GCA_964529295.1 uncultured Rikenellaceae bacterium
CCTTCAGTTTTGCCTTATACCTGTCGCTGTCCCATGCCTTTATTCCGCCCGGCAGGTAATCATCGTCCGCCCGGCCCGGGTCATCGTTTATATCAAAAAAATTACCGGCATTATAATAAACCATGGTGAACTCTTCCGGTATATCTTTCTGGGCATCTGCGGCAGCGGGAAAGATCAGCAGCAGAGTAAGCGATATGATAAACATTCTGGACATAACTGGAATTTTTTAATGAATACTGCAAACCTACTGATTCTTTTATAAAAATTTTATCCGTGCCAGGCAAAATGATATTTTGGGTATAAAAAAAATGTATGTAAAGGTATCTATTTGACGCTATTTGATATTAAATGGGTATTTTTGAATGCCGGAAGGGCCTGCTATAAATTATTTTGCAAATGAAAACATTTAAAAAAACATACACCATAAATGCGGAAGCAGAGGATGTGTATGCCGCTTTAACCAATCCTGTTACCATTGAAATATGGTCGGGTTACCCGGCCGTGATGGGAGACAGGCCGGGAGAACCCTTCTCGCTGTGGGAAGGTGATATAGAGGGTGTGATACTGGAGCTTGAGAAAAGCAAAAAGATAGCACAGGAATGGTTTTTTGGCGGTCAGGATGAACGATCTGTTGCCGTAATAGTCTTAGTGAGAGATTACGGAAGAACCCAGGTTACGGTTGAACACACAAATATACCGGATGAGGCTTATGAGAATATCTCGATGGGATGGAGCGAGTATATAATAGGGGCTATCGACCGTTTCCTTAATCCTAATTTTTAGCTGTCAGGGTGGCCGGCGTCGGGACTCATATCTGTAATTATAGACTTAAAAGTACGGCCCGGTAACAAATGGCTATAACAGGCTATCTATCGACGGTTTTTCTTAACCGGAATAAGCAGACATTGAGTATAAGGTCAAGAGACAGTGATTAGCTTGTCCGGCTATGTCAGAACTTATAATAGAGTCCGGTTTCAGCCGTCATATTGAGCATAAAATCCCCATCAACATAGGTGGCAATACCAAACATCAGGTTGAAGCTGACCTTATCGAGGAAGGTGAATTCAAAGCCCGGACCTATACCTGATATCCAGGTGGTGTATTTATCAGTCTCTTCCTCATTATAATTATAGTAATATGAATACTTTTCATATAGGATATGATTGCCCCAGTACATGAACAGTTTTATCCGCCCGTCGTCTTTTATTGTTCTCAGTGCCGTTGCGCCAAAGCTTATCTGTGCATCGTTATTGCTGTAATAAGGGGCTGTTGTTATCTGTATCCCCCAGTCTGAGGGCCAGTACCTGAAGGATAATCCGTAGCCTGTTGAGAATCCTGCAGCCGCGCCAATACCGAATTTAAGTTCTTCCTGTGGTTGTGCAGGCTTTTCCTGTGCATACACCATTATAGGCAGCGCCAAAAGAAGGAATATCACTGTTCTTTTCATATCGATGGTTTAAAGTTTTCTGAATATTGACGAAGACTTATCAAAAACCGGGCCAGTGCCGATCACTTTTTTAATATTTATGTTGGTTTGGAATTTAAAAAAATATGATTGTATTCAGAATTGTACAGGTAATTATCAATCATTATTTTTGGATGCTTTGGAAAACTCACGCCTTACCTTCTGTGCTGACTGAAATACTCACCTGCTGATTCCTAATTACCTATGAGCAGGTGTGATGGAATAATCATGTACGTTTCATTAATGAATAAACATCTTCAATGCATGCAACAGTCAGGTATCCTATTCCCCTGTAGAAATTGCTAATGGAATGCTCCTGTATGTTCCTGTTCCAGTCATTGATCCATGGGTTTATATATTTATCAATAAACTTCACAAGGTCATTACGTATCTCTTTTCTGCATACCTCATCTTCAAGCTCAGGGTATTTGCCGAGAAGCAGGTTTATAAACTGCAGTTCAATGCCCAGATGATCATCCGGTACTTTGCCTTCCATGCTCGATTTCCATCCATATGCCTTATATATCTTCCGCACTTCTGCGCTGCTTCTGTCGTTCATGGTATGGTCCTTTGACATATAAACCGAACCGTAGGGCGGGGCAGAGGCCCTGCCTTTACCTCCGAAAAGCTCAAGGTGATCATTTATTATCTCATCATAATCCAGCTTGTTCTCCGGGTTTATCTTTCTGAGATATGAAGCACCAAGGATAAATTGCGGGTTATCACTTTCCAGGGGTAAGCTGGTAAACATATCCTGTTCCACCAGGTCGTTTATGCATCCCTGCTGTGGCTCATAAAGGATAAAGCTGCCTGTAAAGGAAAGCAGCATATTATATGCGGTAAAAAGGTTGGTATTATCGTTTTCGGATAGTCCTTTTGTCATAAACCCGGCCCTGTATAAGTAAAAGTGTATACCCTGGCAGAAAAATCACATATGAGTGCAAGGGTCAGAAATATAACATTTGGAAATACACTTTTGTTCTTAACTGTGTGCCAGAGGGAAATAATTAAGAGGATTGTCGCGGCAAACCATAAGGCATAATAAGGGTTAAGCAGAGGGAGGCCATCCTGGTATATGCTGAAGACCATGAAGTTAACCAGGGAGGCGATAAACATTATATATACCACAACCTTAAACCTGCCTGCTACACTCTGGTTTTTATTCCTTAGCAGGAAGTATATTACAGAAGAGCCGGCAAGTAGGGGGGTTATAATAAATGATACAGGCAGTGAGGGGTGGTTCAGCTCAGATAGTGCCGGCAGCATATATGTTTTGATCATAAAGAAAATAAGTGTTATGCCTGCCAGCACTGATAAAGGTTCAAAAAACGCGGGCGACAGCACTCTTATCCTGAACCTTATGCCTGCATACCATGCTATCATGGAGAAGACAAGAATGATCTCGGCCAGTATTTCCCTGCTCATCCAGCTGTTGCTGATATTATTCAGGGCATTTAAGGCATGCCGCGGGTATTTTAAATGGGCAAAGGAGAAGAGCAGTCCCGCCAGCATCAGTATCAGGGCAACAGACAGCAAGCCCTGGCCTGTTCTGGCAGGTTGTTGACCACCTGCTATCCTTATATAAACGGCTCGCAGTATAATAATCCCCACCGACACCTGTGTAAGCCATGTATAAAGAACGAGTGAAATATTATATTTTTCCATCATAACTCCTCCCTGTTAGCTATTTCAGCGTTGTTGCCTGATGCTGCAAGGCTGTCTTTATGGTTTCTTATAATAACTGACGGGCGGGTAAGGGCAGGGGATGCCAGGGGATAGATTGACCGGTTGTCACCGTATTTCTCCTGCAACTTATCCATATATCCAAAATCCAGCGCCCTCATGGGACAGGCATCCACGCATACAGGATTTTCATTATTTATTATCCTGTCATAGCACATATCACATTTTGACATCCTGCCTGTCCTGTGATCGAGCCTGGGGGCGTCATAGGGACATGCCCATGTGCAATAGGAGCATCCGATGCATTTTTCCTGGTCAACAGACACCGTGCCCAGATCCGTCACATGCATGGCCTGTGTGGGACAGGCCTTAACACATAGGGGATTCTCACAATGATTGCAGGCCAGTGAGATATGATAAGCAAAGGGGTATTGTGAAAAGGCACCCCTGTCACTTTTCCACTCACCACCTTCTATCTCAATAACCTTTCTCCATAGGAGTCCGGGATCAAGGTCATTCTTGTCCTGGCAGGCTACCTGGCATGTTTTGCATCCCGAACAGCTGGCAGTGTCTATATAGAATCCGTATCTTCTCATCCGCCACGTATTTTATTCACTACTTTCATCAGAATGCTGCTCTGTGTCATTTTCCATTCTATCAGGCCTTTTTAATATCGACCATTATCGTATGCTGTGCATTACCCTTTGCAAAGGGGGTCCACCTTTCTGATGTCAGTATATTGACATTGCCCCCCCTGTCGATACCATCCTTATCCGGTGCGTACCATGCTCCCTGGGGTATATCTATAACACCGGGCATCATTCTTTTTGTTATCCTGCACTTCAGTATCATAGTGCCCCTCTCATTCCATATCCTTACCATATCCCCGTCTGCTATTCTTCTTTTCCCGGCGTCGGCCGGATTAATAAACACTCTCTGAGGGAAGGCATCCATCGTCCACTCATTATTATGGTGGGTTGAGTGCACCCGCGGGTTATAATGGTGACCCATGGCCTGCAGGGGGTACTGACCGGCCTTCTCATCAAATGGATTATCCCATTCCCTAATATACTTGGGCACCGCCGGTATCTCGTCAGGCTGACCTGCGCTGTAAAGCTCCGTTGAAAAGATCTCTATCTTACCTGAAGGGGTTCGCAGTGGTGATTTTTCCGGGTTCTCAACAAAGTCCTTCAGGGCAATTCTGGGCTTATGGACAGCCCTGGTATATACACCGGCGTTGCCAGCCGCAAACTTTCTGAAGCGGTGCATATCCGGAAAACGTGTTTTCCTGTATATCTCGTCTACGAACCATGCCACCCAGTCTTTTTCATCCCTGCCCCCTTCGGTGAACTTATCATATACGCCGAACCTATCAGCCAGCTCAGCACAGATGCGGTAATCACTTTTTGTTTCAAACGGGGGCTCAACGATTTTTGGAGTGAGGAACACCTCCTCGCCATATTTCCATCCGTCCTCAATACCCCATGTCTCGAACTGTGTGCATGCCGGCAGCACCAGGTCGGCATACCTTGCCGAGGGGGTCATGAAATTATCCTGCACTATGATAAATTCCAGCAGCTCCGGGTTCTTCAGTATTTCGACCGTGCGGTTTATATTACCATGCTGGTTTACAAGCACATTGCTTGCCACAGACCATATAAGCTTAATATTATTATCCAGGCTGTCGGCTCCTCTCAGCCCGTGTTCCGGACCCATCTCCTTACCCTTCAGCACGGCTTCCGTCCACAGGTAAACGGGTATTCGTGCTTTTACAGGGTTGGGTCCCGATGGAAAGACGGTCCAGAACGGTCCGCCCCCTGCCTGGTTGGCCAGTCCGCTGGCCCAGCCGCCCGGTATGCCTATATTGCCCGTGATGGCTGCCAGTGTGGCTCCTGCTCTCACCACCTGTTCACCGTATGCCCTTCTCTGCATTCCGTATCCCTGGTACAGCACTGCAGGTTTTGAACTTGCATATTCGATGGCAATGCGCCTGATGGTGTCTGCCGGTACGGCTGTTATCTTTTCAGCCCATTCCGGTGTTTTGGCTGTGCCATCACGCGTTCCCAGTATATAATCCTTATATGATTCTTCATCCTTGTATTCATCCGGCATGGTGTCCCGGTCAAAGCCCGAGCAGCACCTGCGGATAAAGTCATTATCTGCCAGTCCTTCCTCTATTATGACCCAGGCCATGGCACTCATAAAAGCCACATCGGTGCCTGGACGCACGGGTATCCACTCGTCCGCCAGGGCTATGGCGCTTGGACTCATCCTTGGATCGATACATACCACCCTGGCCCCGTTTTCCCTGGCTTTTTTTATGAAGTAGTCGCTGTTGGTACCGTCTTTCATCTCTGCCGGGTTCCATCCCCACATAAGGATATAGCGGCTGTTCACCCAGTCCTGCCGCTGGTTGCCTGTTGCCAGCGTGCCGTACATGGTAGGGGTGGCTATGTTTATGCAGGCCCAGCTGTAGCTGTTATAAAAACCCAGGCTTCCGCCCAGGGTATTCATTAGCCTTGCTGCCGGCCAGCGTCCGTTGGTATTGGTATAGGAACCTGTGCCGTAGGGTACATGTATGGCCGAATTGCCATATTTCTTTATCACCCCTGATATCCGCTCGTGCATAATATCATAGGCCTCATCCCAGCTTATGCGTTTGAATTTTGCTTCACCTCTCTCACCTGTCCGCAATAATGGATATTTGAGGCGGTCAGGGTGATACTGTCTCTTACGGTACGACCTGCCCCTGATGCATGCCCTCAGCTGCGGATCGGAGATATCATCTCCCTGCCTGTCATCTGTCTCGATACGGCTTATTACGCCATCCTGAACATATACCTTGAGCAGGCATTTGCCTCCGCAGTTATGTGCCGGGCAGCCTGTTCTCACTATTTTTTCCGCTGCAGAAGTATCCGGGGATCCGGCTGTCTGGCTGTCACAGGATACCAGCACCGGCGGTGCAAAAAGGGCTCCTCCGGCCACCGATGACCATTTTATAAAGCTCCTGCGATCAATGCTTTTTTTGAATACTGGTATGTCTTGTTTTTTCTCCGGCATATGAGGGAGTAAAAATAATAAAATATGTAATATAATGGGACGGGATTTTATGAAGCGGAATAAACAAGTTCTACTGACCGGTTTTTATTCCGGGATGGGCGTCTACCATTGGCTTGACTGTTATCAGGCTTCAGTTTTTACAGGTTTATTCCGGGATGGGCCCGTACTATTGGGCTTGACTGTTCTCAGGCTTCAGTTTTTCCCGGTTTCTCTTCCAGTATATATCCTACGGTGGGAATGGTGGTTATCTTGATGGAGGGATCGTTCCTGAGGCGGGAACGAATCTTTGAGATAAAGACATCAAGGCTCCTTCCCTTGAAATAGTCAGACTCGCCCCATACCTCAAGCATTATATCCTCACGTTTCACCAGTTTGTTCTTTGACAGGCAGAGCTTGCACAGCACCTTGCTTTCCTTAAGTGTGAGCCTGTGTATATCCTCTTCTTTCTTCAGCAGCTGGTTTGCCGGTTCAAAGCTGTATTTGCCGATACTGAAAACCCTTGTTTTCCCGTTATCCTGCATATTGCCGTTGCCCGCTCTTATCCTGTTCATAATGGCTTCTATCCTGCACAGAAGCTCTTCCTCGTCAAAAGGCTTGGTGATATAGTCGTCTATGCCAATGCCAAATCCTTTTATCTTGTCTTCTTTCATTGAGCGGGCCGATAAGAAAATAAGGGGTATATCCCTGTCCTGTTCCCTGATAGACTGTGCCAGCTGAAAGCCGTCCATTTCAGGCAGCATTATATCCAGGATGCCGAAATCAAAGTGATAGGCAGAGAACCCTTTCAGTGCCGTAAGGCCGTCGCGGTAAAGCTTAACCTCGTAGCCGTTGCTTTCCAGAAAGTCAACCAGCAGGAACCCGAGGTTGACATCATCCTCAGCTAACAATATTTTAATATTTTTTGCGTCCACACTCATTTCTCTGTTACAGCCGGCAGGTCAATTATTATCCTTAATCCACCGGAGTCCGGCAGTGTTGCATTTACACGGCCTCCCATTTTAGTGATTATATTCCGTACCTGGTAGAGTCCCAGTCCGAATCCCTCTGTATCTGCTGACCCTTCTGCATGATAGCGGAAATACCTTTCGAAAATATCATCCAGGTGCTCCTTTGGAACGCCTTTACCCTTATCGTCCACTGTAATAATAATCTTCTCCCTGTCACATTTGACAGCTATATCCACCGCGGGTTTTTCCGCTGAATATTTTATCGAGTTATCCACTATATTGGCAAGGGCGATATAGAAAAGATCGGGATTGCCATACACATAGGCCGCAGTATCCGGTCCGGATACGCTCAGACTGCCTCCCAGCTCATTTACCTGTACCGAGAATGATCCTGCTACTTCGCTGACCATTGCCTTTATGTCTATCAGTTCATGGAATGAGGGCTGGTCAGTCTCGCTGAAACTTGTTTTCATCAGTCTTTCAATCCTTTGTTTCAGCTTTTTGTGCTCGGCTTTAATAACGCCGGTATAGGATTGCAGTTTTGTATTATCTTTTACTGTGCCGTCACGGGCAATCATGCTGTTGGCAAGAGATATATTTGTAAGGGGTGTTTTAAAGGCGTGGGTCATGCTGTTAACAAAGTCAATAATATTTCCCGAGAATTCCCTTTCCCTCTTGTAGAACCTGTAGATCAGAAGGGATGACAGTGTTACTATAACAAGCAGTACAATGGAGATTACAAAGATGCTGCCCATCTGTGCTATAATAAAATCCCTCCTGCCGGGAAATCTTATGCTTAGCTTGTATCCTGACTTTTCAAGAAGATCTTCCAGGCTTTCACTCAGGTATATCTCCTTGCGGGGCGACTCCACTTCCCTGTCATCTGCACGTATAATATCAAATTCAAAGTCGAGATCAATACCATAATAATTCAGGTCTTCCTGTATATGATCTTTTATATTATCCCATTCATCCATGTTCTGCATTATCATCGCACATGATCCGGGGTTATCCTGCATCAGGCAGTTATTGATCTGTTCACAGAGCATCCTGTTAAGGGCAAGGTTGTCAACAGTCCTGTTTATTGCCATCATCACGCTGTGGTTAAACTGGTTTTCCTGCATCTTTGCTGTCCTGATAGTCCAGCCTACCTGTATGCCGACCAGCGCAAAAAGCGATGCCAGCGAAAGAATTAGCACAACAAGTTGTAAGCGGTTTTTTCCGGAGACTTTTTTCCTGTTCATATTAAGCCCAAATTTATGCAGAATATTCACATTCACAGCATATTTAACATCGCCTTAACCTCATTTAACCTCAGAATAACATGATATGGCCCCGGGAAATGTAACTTTGGACTATAAATAATTGGAATTGTATAACCAGAAAACCATTTTAAAAATGAAAAAAGTATTAATAGGAATTTCAGGACTTGCAGTACTGGCTTTTGTACTTGTGCTCACAATAAGTGCACAGGATCAGAAAGCTGATAATGTAAAACCGGCGACAGAGGCTGTTGAAGCTGTTGATTGCGGATCATGCCCGGGTCATGATGCAGCGGCGGCACCTGATTGTTCAATGAATGAAAAGGCAGGGGCGGATATTGATCATGAGAACTGTGCTGAGTGTACATGTGATCCCGGAACATGCGACGGCAATTGCAGTGAGAACTGTGAAGACTGTGAGGAAAAGTGTGAGATGGTCGGGAAGGAAAATTGTGATCCTGCAATGTGTCATAATTAATCATCCCTGTCTGTATTTGTTAAGCAGAAATTTTTTCCAGCCCTGTTTTGAGTTAAGGGCACAAAAAACCCATTATAATGATGGGTTTTTTATTTATAGGCTTTCTTTATCTTTTTTGAATTGAGCAGTATGCCGCTGATGACTGTGAAAGCAGCTACCGAGCCCAGTATGATGGCCAGCCGCAGCTTTAGTTATCCTGTTAACTGGCTTCAGCCTTCGCTCCTTTGTTGAAGTCGGGTATCTCATCCGGATAGGCATTTGTCCTGAGTTTTTCGGATACTTCCCTGAAAGCTTTGACTGTATATTCAACATCTTCCATGGTATGTACTGCCGTTGGTATAAGACGCAGCATTATAACCCCTTTGGGTACCACGGGATAGATCACTATTGAACAGAATATGCCGTAATTCTGACGCAGATCATGTGTTACCTGGGTGGCCTCGGGTATACCACCCTTTAGAAATACAGGTGTTACCGGGGACTCTGTCTTGCCCAGGTTGAGTCCGGCATTTTTAAGTCCGGATTGCAGGGCATTGACTACCTTCCACAGGTTCTGTTTCAGTTCGGGCATTGATCTGAGCATCTCAAGTCTTTTTATGGCACCCACTGTCATGGCCATAGGAAGCGATTTGGCATAAATCTGTGACCTCATATTATACATAAGGTAATTAATTACCTGCCTGTCGCTGGCCACAAAGCCACCGATGCCTGCCATTGATTTGGCGAATGTTGCAAAATATACGTCTATCTCATCCTGTACTCCAAAATGCTCACCTGTGCCGGCTCCTGTCTCTCCCATTGTTCCGAAGCCGTGGGCATCGTCAACAAGCAGCCTGAACTGGTATTTATTTTTCAGCGCTGCTATCTCATCCAGCTTACCCAGGTCACCTGCCATACCGAAAACACCTTCTGTAATTACAAGTATGCCTCCG